>JBEIQZ010000434.1:0-5504 GCA_040376255.1 Alphaproteobacteria bacterium | reverse complement strand
GACGGGGGGATCGGCGGGATCGGCGGGACAGGCGGGGGCGCGCAGGGAGATCGTCGTCTCGCGCGGGGAGCTTGTGGAGATCGGGGGCTCGTTCCGCATCCCGGAGGTGATCGCGCAGGGCGGGGCGCGACTGGTCGAGGTCGGCACCACGAACCGCACCCGCCTCAGCGACTACCAGCGCGCCACCGGCCCGGACACCGCCGCATGGCTCACCGTCCACCGCTCCAACTTCCGCATCGAAGGCTTCACTGAGGCGCCCGACCGCCGGGAATTGGCGCAGGCGGCGCAGGCGGCGGGCGTGCCGCTGCTGGAGGATCTGGGGTCGGGGGCGCTCGCGGCGGGGCTGGGGGAGCCGACGGTGCGGGAGGTGCTGGGCGCAGGGGTGCGCGCGGCCTGCTTCTCCGGAGACAAGCTGCTCGGCGGGCCGCAGGCGGGGATCATCGCCGGGAGCGCTGCGCTGGTCGGGCAGATGCGCCGCCACCCGCTCTACCGGGCGCTGCGGCTGGATCGGCTGGTGCTGGCCGCCCTGGAGGCGACGCTCCACACCTACCTGCGCGGCGCGGAGCCGCCCGCCGTGCAGATGCTCCGCGCCACGCCGATGCAATTGCGCGCCCGCGCCGACCGCTGGGCCGTCCACCTCCGCGCCCACGGGATCGCCTGCGCCGTCGAGCCCGACGTCAGCGCCGCCGGAGGCGGCTCGCTCCCCGGCGAGGGGCTGCCGACCTTCAGCCTCTGCCTCCCCGACAGCGGGGCGCTGCTCCGGGCGCTGCGGGCGGCGACGCCGCCGATCATCGGGCGCATGCGGGACGGGACGCTCCGGCTCGATCCCCGGACGGTGCTGCCGGAGGAGGAGGAGGCGCTGCTCGGGGCGCTGGTGCGGGCCATCGCCGCCCTCAGTCCAGCAGCGCCGACGCCGCCACGAACGACTTGATGCTCTCGTCGTAGACCTCCAGGTCGAAGGTGAACATATCGTAGATCCACCCGTGGATCTCCAGCCGATCCGCCTCCCACGCCTCGCGCACCATCGGGTAGGTGCACAGGTTCTCAAGCTGCGCCACAACGTTCCGCTGCACCGCCTCCCGCCACCGCTCCCCCGGCTCCACACAGCGGCAGCCCGCCACCACCGGCCCCACCGGCTGCAGCCACTCGTACAGCGACGGCAGGTGCGCGAGGTGCGGATCGGCGTCCAGCACGCCCTTGATCCCCCCGCAGCCGTAATGCCCGCAGACGATCAGGTGCGAGACCTTCAGGTGGCCGACCGCGTACTCCAGCGCCGCGCCCACCGAGGCGTCCGCATGCGCGAAGGTCGGCACGAGGTTGGCGACGTTGCGTATAACAAAAATGTCGCCCGGAGAGGAGCTTGTCAGCAATTCCGGCACCACCCGCGAGTCCGAACACCCGATGTACATCGCGGACGGGCTCTGGCCCGCTGCTGCCAATTCTCTGAGAAAGTCCCGCTCTCTGGCGAGAACCTTCCGCCGGTATCGCGCATGCCGCTTCAACAGATCGTCCATCGCTGCCCCTGTGTCGGGCAGGAACATACCGCCGCACCGGACAGGCCGCCATCGCCGGAGCGGCAGGGCGGGGTGGGTGGAGGGTTCATGCGTCTATGCGGATAGATGCATAGAGCTGGACAGCGGGCAGGGCGGGGCGCGCACGGGCAGGGTGCCGGTACGGCCTGATCAGCGCCCGACCGGCGCAATCCGCTCCAGCACCAGCGTCCGCGCCTCCACCGGCTCCGCCGCGATCTCAAACGCCGCCGCGCAGGCCGCCCGCGCCTCCTCCTGCCCGCGCCCGGCGTGGTAGAGCTGCAGGAGCGGCTGCCCGCGCTCCACGCGATCCCCGACCTTCGCCAGCACGCACGCCCCCACGCGCGGATCGACCGGGTCTTCCGCCCGCAGCCGCCCCGCGCCGAGCCGGAACACGCCGACGCCGATCCCCCGCGCGTCGCAGCGCCGCACCCAGCCCGCCTCCGGCGCGCAGATCTCCTCGATCTCCACCCCCGGCTCCGCTATCACCTGGCGCAGCGTCACCGCGCTCAGATCGCCGCCCTGCGCCGCGCACATCCGGGCGAAGCGCTCATAAGCGGCCCCCGAGTCCAGCACCCGCGCCGCCCCCGGATCGCCCGCCAACTCCAGCACCAGCGCCCGCAGATCCGCAGGCCCGCCGCCCTGCAGGCACTCCACCGACTCGACGACCTCCAGCGCGTTCCCGCACATCCGGCCAAGCGGCTGCTCCATGTCGGTGATCAGCGCCTCCGTCCGCACCCCCGCCCCGCAGCCCACCCGCACCATCGCCTCCGCGAGCGCCCGCGCGTCCTCCCGGCGCTCCATGAACGCGCCCGACCCCGTCTTCACGTCCAGCACCAGCCGATCCAGCCCCTCAGCCAGCTTCTTCGACAGGATGGACGCCACGATCAGCGGGATGCACTCCACTGTCTGCGTCTCGTTCCGCAGCGCATACAATATCCGATCCGCCGGCGCAAGCGCCGCCGTCTGCCCGCTGATGAAGCAGCCGACCTCTGCGAGCACCCGCCGCAATTCCGGCACCGGCAGATCCGTCCGGTAGCCGGGGATCGCCTCCAGCTTGTCGAGCGTCCCGCCGGTATGCCCCAGCCCGCGCCCCGAGATCATCGGCACGCGCAGCCCCATCTCCGCCCACAGCGGCGCGAGGATCAGCGACACCTTGTCCCCGACCCCGCCCGTCGAGTGCTTGTCGATCAGCGCCCCGCCCGACCCGTCGTGCGGCCAGGTCAGCCGCTCGCCCGAGTCCGTCATCGCCTGCGTCAGCGCCACCGACTCAGCGTCCGTAAAACCGTTGACAAACGAGAACGCAAGGAACGCCGCCGCCTGCGGGCGCGACACCTCCCCGCGCACAACGCCCGCCACGAACGCCCGGATCGCCTCCGGCGGCAATTCCTTCCCGCCCCCTGCCCCCGCCCGGCGCGCCCGCAGGATCTCATCGATTCCCCATGTCATGCGCCCACCTCCAGCCACCCCGTGATCATCTCCGCCACCGCCGCCAGCGTCGGCAGCGTCCCAACCTCGCCCGCCCCGTCCGTCCCCGTCACCCGCCCGACCCGCGCCCCGTCCGGCCCCCACACCAGCAGCGGCACGTACTCGCGCGTGTGGTCGCTGCCCCGGAAGGTCGGATCGTTGCCGTGGTCGGCGGTCAGGATCAGCAGATCGTCCGCTGTCAGCTCCGCCATCAATTCCGGCAGCCGCCGATCAAACGCCTCCAGCGCCCGACCGTAGCCGAGCGGATCGCGCCGGTGTCCATACAACATGTCGAAGTCCACGAGGTTCGAGAAGATCAGCCCGCCCTGCTGTCCCCCCGGCTGCCCCGGCTGCCCCGCCCGATCCGCCTGCCGGATCGTAGCCTCCGTGATGGTCGCGTTGTTGCCCGCCTTCACCGCATGAGAGAACCCCCGATCCCCGAAGATGCTCTTCACCTTCCCGATGGAGGTCGTCTGAACCCCCGCCCGCTGCAGCCGATCCATCAGCGTCTCTCGCGGCGGCTGCTGCGCAAAATCCCGCCGCCCCTCCGTCCGCAAATACCGCGCCCCCGTCCTCGCCGTCACCTCCGGCGGCGCGTCCACGAACGGTCGCGCGATCACCCGCGCCACCCCGTGCGGCACCACCAGCTCAAACGCCACCTCGCAGATCCGGTACAGCTCCTCCAGCGGGATCACCGCCTCGTGCGCCGCCACCTGGAACACCGAGTCCGAAGAGGTGTACACAATCGGCTGCCCCGTCGCCACATGCTCCGCCCCCAGCCGCTCCAGGATCTCCGTCCCCGACGCCGCCACGTTCCCCAGCCAGCCCCGCCCGATCCGCGCCGAGAACGGCCCCAGGATCTCCGGCGGGAAACCATCCGGAAAATCCCGGAACCGCTCATCCACCCGGCAGCCCGCCAGCTCCCAATGCCCCGCCACTGTGTCCTTCCCCGCCCCCGCCGTCGCCATCCGGCCATACGCCCCCGCTGCCCGCTCCCCGCCCGATACCAGCGACGGCACCCCCGCCAGCCCCCGCCCCCCCGTCACCCCCGGCTCCGCCAGCCCCAGCCGCCGCAGGTTCGGGATCTGCAGCGGCGTCCCCGCCTTCAGCATCGCCTCCGCCACATGACCCAGCGTGTCCGAACCCCCGTCGCCCCAGGCGACAGCGTCCGGCATCTCCCCGACGCCGAGCGAGTCCAACACCACCAGAATCGCTCTCTTTTCTTTTTTAGTCATCCTCTTCTCTTTTTTGGTCATCCCGTCCGCCCATGACGTGCAGCGAAGGGGCTGCGCTCACGCTCCACCCCGTCACTGCACGTCACGGGCATATGGGACTCCACCGCACCGTTGAATTTCCTGGTCACATGGATAGACGCACCACTGGACTTTCTGGTCACGCAGAGAGGCGCACCGCTGGACTCCCCGGTCACACCGCTGGACTCCCCGCTGGACTCCCCGGTCACACCGCTGGACTCCCCGCTGGACTCCCTCATCCCGCTCAATACCCGCCCTTCCCCGTCCCGCCCGTCACGATCGCCACGCTCGCCGACGCCCCCAGCCGGTTCGCGCCTGCCTCCAGCATCGCATGCGCGTCCGCCGCCGTCCGCACCCCGCCGCTGGCCTTTACCCCGACGTCGCGCCCGACCACCTGCCGCATCAGCCGGATGTCCTCGACCGTCGCCCCGCCGCCGGAGAACCCGGTCGAGGTCTTCACGAACGCCGCGCCCGCCGACTTCGACAGCGCGCAGGCCGCGATCTTCTCATCCCTGCTCAGCAGGTGCGTCTCCAGAATCACCTTCACCGGGCGTCCCTGCGCGGCCTCGACCACCATACGGATGTCGTTATGCACCTTCGCATGCTCGCCGCCTTTGAGCTGGCCCAGGTTGATCACCATGTCGATCTCCTGCGCCCCATTGCGGATCGCCTCGCGCGTCTCCTCCGCCTTCGCGCGGCTCGTCGCCGCCCCGAGCGGGAAGCCGACCACGCAGATCGTCATCACCCCCGACCCCTTCAGCAATTCCACGCAGAGCGGCACCCACGTCGTGTTGATGCACACCGACGCAAAATGGTGCTGCCGCGCCTCCTCGCACAGCTTCACCAGATCCTTCCGCGTCGCGTCCGGCTTCAGCAGCGTGTGGTCGATCCGCTTCGCGATCTCCCGCCCCGTCACCGCCACCGGCTCCCCGTCCGTCCCGATCCGATCCGGGCCGTCCCCGGTGAGCTGCCGCAGCGCGCTCTCGTCGCGCCACGTCCCGCGCACCTCAGCCAGCGGCGGCACCATCTGCCGCTGCGCCTGCGCCTGCACCTCACCCCTGCCTTCCCGTGCGAGCTGCTCCCGCACACGCTCTGCGATCCGCGCTATCAGTTGCTCATCCATCAGGCTTCCCTAACTCTGTTTTTTGCGGGGGGAAAGGTTCCCCCCGCATCGGGCAGGGGTTTCACCCTGCCCTCCCCCCTTCGCTGGCGCGGTCGGCTGGCCCGTGCCGGGGGTGAATGTGGGGGACGGTCG
>JBEIQZ010000462.1:0-5035 GCA_040376255.1 Alphaproteobacteria bacterium | reverse complement strand
GGAGAAGGACAACCAGAAGCTGCGCGGGATGATGCTCAATGACGATGCGGCGCGGCGGGCGACCGGGCTGATGACCGGGCCCTACGCCGATCTGGGGGCGGTGCTGATCCGTGCGCTCCAGCGCGATCCGGCGGCGCGCTTCCCGACCTGCGGGGCGATGGGGCGGGCGCTGGGGCGGCTGGTGCGGGAGCCGGTGACGGTCCGGGAAGAATTGGTCCAGTTGCTCCAGACGTTCCGGGCGATGGAGGAGGGTCCGCGCTCCAGCGCGACGAACCTGTCGGGCTCGTCGAAGTCCTCTGCATCGACGCCCTCCATCTCGACGCCCCCGGTACCGGGCGCCCTCGCCTCCGGCGAGGTCCGCAGCGGCTCCCTCCACGACGCCAGCAGCGACCGCTCAGCCGGGGGCACCCTGCGCAAGCGGCGGAGCCATCCGTCCTGGCTGGCCTTCCTGGGCGTGGGTTTTGTGATGAGCGTGGTCGGCGGGGCGAGCGCGGCGGCGCTCGTCGACTGGCTGCACAACCGCGAGGATCTCGCCGGCGGCGCGGCCGCCGCGCCGGTCGCCGCTCAGATCGCCGATCATGGCGCGCCCTCGCAGGAGATGGGCAGCCTGAGCATCAGCGCCACGCCCCCGGCGCGGGTGTTCATGGACGCGAAGTACCTTCAGGATACGCCGTTCACCGGGCTTCCGGTGACACCGGGGATGCACACTGTCGAAGTGGTGGCGCCGGACGGGCGGCGCAAGGGCTTCCAGGTGCTGGTCGAGGCGGGGCGCGAGGAGCGCCGGTCCTGGAACTTCGAACAGAACCGCTGGCAGTGAGCGCCGGGTACCGGATAGCCGGTGCGGGATGTATCTTTACCTGATACCTGTTCAGAGAGCGGGGGTGGCGTGCGGCGGGGAGCGATCCGGGTGATGGCTGGGCTGATCAGCGGGCTGGCCGGGTGGCTGGCCGGGTGGCTGGCCTGGGGGCTGCCCGGGGCGGCGCATGCGGAGGATGCGGCGGGAGTCCACCCGCCCCCGGTGCTGGCGGTGCTGCCGGGCGGGCCGCCGCAGGATCCGGCGCTGCGGCGGTCGGTGATCGCGGCGCTCACTGAGAGCGGCTACGATCAGGCGATCCTGATCGCGCCTGAGGATCTCGCGGGGATGCTGGATCTTGTGTCGGTGAAGCGTGCGCCTGGTTGCCGGATCCCGCTCGACTCTGGTCGCTCGGCGTGGACGCGGCGGCGGCGGCGCTGGGGGCGGACGAGTGGGAGGAGGCGTGGCGGGTGATCCGGGAGCTGGATCGGGATCGGGCCTGCCTGACGCAGCCGCCGGGCGAGGCGGTGCTGATGAGGTACCACCTGACCGCCGCGACGCTTTCGCTCTACGGGGCGGAGGAGGGGCAGCGCTGGGGGGACGCGGCGGCTGAGATCCACCTGGCGGCGGCGCTCCGCCCGGAGGCGGTGCCGGAGGGGATCGATCCGGAGGTGCTGGCGCTGCTGGCGGCGGAGCGGGAGGCGCAGCGGGCGGAGGGGCTGGTGCCGCTGTGGGTGAGCGGGGGGCTGGAGAGCAGCGTCCACGGGCAGGAGCCGGGGGCGCTCCCGGGGGGCTACCGGCTGATGTGGCCGCCGGGGCCGGTCTGGGTGTGGGGCGGATCCCCGGTGGCGGTGCAGGGGACGGCGGAGATCGGGGCGCTTCCGGCGCTGCTCTGGGTGGATCAGGAGGGGGTGGACTGGTCGGACGTCGTCGCGGGGGTCGCCGCGCTGCGGGAGGGCGAGCCGACGGAGCGGGATCAGCGGCTGCTGGGGGCGGTGGCCGCGCTGCTGGCCTCCGGGGGGAGCGCGGCGCCGGTCTACCTCTCAGCGGGGTTCGGGCGGGTGGAGGTCTGGCGTCCGGAGGGGGATCGGCTGGTGCGGGCGGAGCGCGGCGCGCGTCAGGGAGCCGGGGGCGGATCGGCGCTCCCGGCGGTGGATCGGTGGCGCGCGGCCTACGGGGTGGCGATGGGCGGCGGCTTCTCCAACCAGGAGAGCGTGGGCGGGGCGGGGGGCGGGCCGGGCCTCTACGCGCGGTGGCGGGTGAGCGATCAGTTCTCCCTGGCGTTCTCAGGGATGTCGCTGCTGACTGCGGCTGAGGGCGGCTACGACGGCGCGGCGCCGCTGCGGATGGGCCTGCGGTTCGGGCCGCAGACCTCGCGCTGGGTGGGCGAGTTCGGGGTGGACGCCGGGGTGAACTGGCTCGGGAGCTTCCGGCCTGACAGCTTCTCGCCGCTGATCGGCGCGTCGGGGGGCGCGAGCGGGCGGCTCGGCCCGCAGACGGCGATGCGGGTGGAGCTGTGGGCGGCGTCGGGGCTGGAGCACGGGCTGTTCGGCCTCAGCCTCGGCGTCGAGGGGCGGCTGCGCGCGCGGACGGAATTGGTGGGGACAGCCGGGGCGGGGGTGCAGCCATGAGGATTTTGTTTGTGGATGACGAGCCGGAGAACGTCCAGTGGACCGCCGCCGCGCTGCGCGACGCGCCCGGCGTCACCGATGTGCGGGTCGTCTGCACGGTGGAGGAGGCGCTGGAGGTGCTGCACACCCTGCCGGTCGACCTGCTGATCACCGACATCTTCATCCCGATGGGGGCGCGGCCGGGCGGGATGCTCGGGCCGCGCGCGGCGAAGAAGGCGGAGCAGATCGGGCACCTCGGCGGGCTGGTGCTGCTCGACGAGCTGGATCGGCTGCCGGCCTGCGAGGTGCTGGTGCATACGGCCTGCATCGACCGGGCGCTGCTGGAGGTGCTGGGGGAGCGGCAGGTGGAGCGCGTGCGGAAGCCGGCGTCGCCGGACGTCCTGATCGGGGCGATCCTTCGGCGGCTGCAGGAGCGCGGGCTGTGACCGGCGAGATCTACCAGTTCGTCCTCGCCGCTGTGTACCACGCCGACGGCCTGTGGGGGGAGGCGACGTTCGATCTGTTCCCGCGCGCAGGCGGGCGGGCGGGCGATCAGGCGGGGCAGTGGGTGGTGGCGGGGGTGGAGGAGGCGGTGGCGGGGTTCAGCGGGGCGCAGATCCCTGAGGAGCGGATCGCTGAGCTGCAGGCGCACCCGATCTTCGCGCAGATCCGGCCCGGCTTCTTCGAGCACCTGCGGCGGCTGCGGCTGGAGGGGGAGATCCGCTCGGTGCCTGAGGGGACGGTGGTGCAGGAGCGCACGCCGTTCCTGCAGATCACGGCGCCGCTGGGGGTGTGTACGCTGGCAGAGACGCTGCTGCTGCAGCCGCTGGCGGCGGGGATGCGGGCGGCGACGGCGGCGGCGCGCCTCAACGCGGCGGCGGGGGGGCGGACCATCTACGACTTCTCCTCGCGGTTCTGGCCTGATCCGGCGGCGGCGCTGCTCGGGGCGCGGGCGGCGTGGATCGGGGGCGCGGCGGCGACGAGCGCGGCGGGGGCCGGGCGGTACGGGATCCCGCTGATGGGGACGATGCCGACGTCGTTCCTGGCGGCCTACGGGGACGACCGGCTGGCGATGAAGGCGTTCCGGCGCCACTTCCCGATGCTCTGCCACCTCGCGGCACCGGAGGCGGACGAGGCGGACGGGCCTGCGGCGGAGGCGGCGGCGCAGGCGGCGCTCCGGGCGCTCGCCGCGCAGGCGGGGCTGCAGTCGCTCCGGGTGGAGGATCCGGACATGGAGGCGGAGGCGCGGCGGCTGCGGGCGCAGCTGGACGCGGCGGGGCTCCCGTCGGTGCGGCTGCTCGGATCGGGCGGGCTGGACGAGGCGCGGGTGCGGCGGATCGCGGAGGCCGGGGTGCCGCTGGACTGGCTGGCCATCGGGCGCGCGCTCGCCGAGGCGCCGGATCCCCGGATCGGCTACCGGATCGCGGAGATGCAGCGCGGCGTCTCGACGGAGCCGGTGACGCGCGAGGGCGGATCGCTCTGGCCGGGGCGCAAGCAGATCTGGCGGCAGGGCGATCAGGACGTGCTGGCCGGGGAGCAGGAGGGCCAGCGGGCAGGCGCCTCGCCGCTGCTCTCCTCCTGGCAGGGCGCGGATCTGCGGGACGCGGCGATCCGGCAGCGCACGCTGGAGGCGCGGGCGCGGCGGGCGCAGGAGTGGGGGCAGCCCCGGCGGCTGAGCGTGAGCGAACGGCTCCGTGGGCGCTGAGCGGGGCGCGGGCGCGGGATCGGGATCGCGCGCGGGATCGGGATCGGGCGGCGCTGAGCGGCAGGCCTCCTGGCGGGCGTGGATCCCCTGGCTGCCGGCGGGGCTGCTGGCGCTGCTGTACGGCCCCGCGCTGCCGGGGAGCGGCTGGATCCTCGATGACGCGATCCTGCTCCGCGATCACCTGCATCCGGGCGGCTGGATCGGGGAGTGGACGCAGCCGACCTACCTGCATGCGGCGGGGCGGGCCTCCTATGTGTGGCGCCCGCTCACCGCGACGCTGTGGCAGGTGTGGGGCGCTCTGCTGCGGGAGCCGTGGTGGTTCCGCCTGCTGAACCTGCTGCTGATGGCGGGCGTGCTGCTGGCGCTGGGGCGGCTGGCGCGGCGGCAGGGCGCGCCGGGGGAGCGGGCGGGGGCGGGGGCGGAGGCGGGGGCGTGGCTGGGGCTGCTGCTGCTGCTGCACCCGGCGACGGTGGAGGTGGTGTGCTGGCCGTCGGCGGCGTTCGATCTGAGCGCGGCGCTGCTCCTGTTGTGGGGCGCGGAGGCGGGGATGGCGGGGCGCGGCGGGCTGGCGGCGCTCTGGTTCCTCGGCGCCTGTCTGTGCAAGGAGACGGCGCTGGCGGGGGCGCTGCCGCTGATGTGGGCGGTGCGGGGGGCGCGGTCGGGAGGAGCATGGTCGGGAGGAGCATGGTTCGGGCGGGCGCTGATCGCCGGGGCGGGGCTGCTGTGGGTCGGGCTGCACCGGCTGATCGCGGGGGCGGGGGCGGGGGCGGGGCCGGAGGCGCTGGCGGCGTGGGCGCAGGGCTGGGGGCTGCTGCTGTGGCCTTCGGGGGCGCCGGTGTCGCGGCTGCTGTCGTCCGGGGGGGCGCTGGCGGGGCCGCTGCTGGCGGGGCTGGCGGGGACAGGCGCGCTGGTGTGGGCGTGCGGGCG
>JBEIQZ010000905.1:0-1315 GCA_040376255.1 Alphaproteobacteria bacterium | reverse complement strand
GTGCGATACCTCCAGCGAGGCCTCGGTGCGGGCGGCGTGCGAGGCGGTTTCGGCGCAGCTTGGGCCGGCCGATGTGCTGGTGAACAATGCCGGCATCCTGCGGCCGGGGCCGTTGGCGACGCTGCCGGTGGCGGAGTGGAACGCGATGATGGCGGTGAACCTCACGGGGTACCTGCTGTGCGCGCAGGCCTTCGGGGCGGCGATGCTGGAGCGGAAATCCGGGTCGCTGGTGCATATCGCCTCCATCGCCGCGTCGTTCCCGCAGGGGCAGTCCGGCGCGTATTCGCCGGGCAAGGCGGGGGTGGCGATGCTGTCCCGGCAATTGGCGCTGGAATGGGGGCCGATGGGGGTGCGGAGCAATTCCGTCAGCCCCGGGATGATCCGCACGCCGATGTCTGAGGCGTTCTACCGGGCACAGGGCGTGGCGGCGGCGCGGGCCAGCCTGGCGCCGCTGAAGCGCTATGGGGTGCCGGGGGATATCGCGGATGCGGTGCTCTACTTCGCCTCGCCGCGGGCGGGGTATGTGACGGGGCAGGATCTGATCGTGGATGGCGGGGTGGCGCAGATCACGATGCAGCAGATCCCGCGGCCGGGGTTCGACGCGTGACGCCGGTTGTTCTCATCACGGGCGGGGCGGACGGGATCGGCTGGGCGACGGCGCGGCGGTTCGCGGCGGGCGGGCATCGGGTGGCGATTGCCGATCTGCGCGCGGAGGCCGCCGAGGCGCGGGCGGCGGAGCTGGGGCCGCAGCACATGGGCATTGGCTGCGATGTGGCCGAGGAGGCGCAGGTGGTTGCCGCCGTGGCCGCGGTGCTGGCGCGGCTGGGGCGGATCGACGTGCTGGTGAACAATGCCGGCATTCCGGACAGCATGGCGCCGACGCTGGGGCAGGAGACCGGGTTCTTCATGAAGCTGCTGGCGATCCACCTGCAGGGAACCTTCGTGGCCTCCCGCGAGGCGGCGCGGGCGATGCTGGCGCAGGGCGGCGGTGCCATTGTGAACCTCGGCTCGCTGGCGGGGAACATGGGGCTGCCGCGACGCAACGCCTATGGCGCGGCGAAAGCGGGGATCCATTCCATGACACGGTCGATGGCCGTGGAATGGGGGCGCGGCGGCATCCGGGTGAACGCGATCGCGCCAGGCTATGTGCGCACGCCGCTGATGGCCAAGCTGGAGCAGGAGGGCAAGGTGGATACCTCCGCGATCGCCCGGCGCTCGCCGCTGGGGCGGCTGGGCACGCCGGAGGAGATGGCGGAGGCGATCTGGTTCCTGGCCTCGCCGGCAGCCAGCTACATCTCCGGCGTGGTGTTGAACG
>JBEIQZ010000225.1:0-8984 GCA_040376255.1 Alphaproteobacteria bacterium | reverse complement strand
CGCCGAAGGCGAGGAAGCCGAGCGACTGCTGGCGATCCGGGTGGTACTCCACGCGGCCGAAGTAGTCCCAGAACGTCGGGAAGGCGGTGTACCAGGGGTTGTCCCGCTCGGCGAGATCCAGGTAGGAGCGCCGCCCGGAGAGCCGGACTGACCACCGATCCGAGAGCGGGACGGCGATCTCCGCCCCGCCCATGACGAGGTTGAGGTTGGCCGAGCCGCGCGGGCGCGCGGGCTGCTCCCAGGCTGAGCGGGTGTCGACGACGGCCCCGGTGACGTCGCCCCACTGGGCGGGGCCGGTGGAGGGGATCAGCGTCAGCTCGTCGAGCAGCCGGGTGTGGAACACCGAGGCGTACTGGTTGTAGTGGTAGAGGTAGGGCAGCTCGATCCCGTCGAGGAAGAACCGGTTCTCGCCCGGCGCCGCCCCGCGCACCGCGATGTCCCCCGCCGTCTTGCTGTACTCCGGGGTCACCGTCACGCCGGGGAGCGACTGCACCAGCCGCACCGGGTCCTCGAAGGTGCCGGGCGTCTTCAGGACGCGCTCCCGGTCGAGGTGCTGCTCGCTCTGGCCCGGGGCGTCGCGGTCGGACTCCACGACGATCTCGCTCGACGCGCTGTCCCCGTGCGCCACCTTCATCCAGACGTCCAGCCGCCCCTCAGCCGGGACGCGCGCCTCGGCGGGCGCCCAGCCCGGCGCCAGCACCCGCAGCAGCGTCCCGGGCGGCGCGTCCAGCGTGAAGCGCCCCTTGCTGTCGGTGGTCGCGAGGTCGGTCACACCGGAGGGTGCGGCGTCGGAGGCCGCCCCGATCACCTGCACGAGCGCGTCCGGGATCGGGTTCCCCGTCCCCTGCTCGCGCACCGTCCCCTCGACCGCCAGCGCGGGCGCCGCCCACAGCAGCGCAGGCGCCCACAGCAGCGCGGGCGCCCACGGCATTCCCTGCATCCGGGTACACATCCTCATGGCCACGGCGCCCCCCCGATCAGCACCCGCTGTCCGTCCAATTCTGCCGTCCCGCAGTCCCCCTCCGCCAGCCAGCCCGGATCGAGCGGCGTCCCCGCCGGTTTTCCGCAGATCGCCGGAGCGCCGGACAGGTCGGTGATCGGCTCCAGATCGGAGAGCAGGAAGCCCGGCCCGCCCGCCCCTGCCGCATCGCCTGCGGTGTCGACAGCGGTGAACGTCGCGAGGAAGCTCCCCGCCCCGCCCGCCGCCGCGTCCAGCGGCAGCAGCCGATCCCCCGACGCGAGCGCCGGGCCTGCGTCCACCCCCATGTCCACGATCCGCCAGGCGTTGCCGCCCTGCCCGTCGATCACCAGATCCACCGCCGTCCAGATCCCGGCCTGGATCGCGCTGGAGGATTCGATCTCCTCGTCGTCGATGGTGATGCTCCCGGCGAACCAGTCCGCCGCGTGCCGATCCAGCTCCCGGAACGTCCCGCCCGTCGCCATCCAGCGGCTCGTGTACGCGTCGGCGCCGGCCCCGCCGTCTGCGCCCGCGATCAGCGCCGTCAGCTCCACCGCGCCCCCCGGCGTCACCGGCGCGTCCGCGCCCTCCTGCCGCCGCTCATCTGCCGGGAGCAGCGCGTCCTTCAGCGCGAGATCGGTCGCCTCCCGCTGGATTTTTGTCATCTCCGGCAGGATCGGCGCCGCCTCCAGCCACAGCACCGCCTCCTCCTGCCCGTCGCCCGCCAGTCCTGCGCCGTCCTGCTCGGTGGCCACCAGCCGGATCCCGCAGGGCCAGCCCGCGACCGGCACCACCGGCGCTGACCCGGTCGCCGCCGCCCCGCAGATCTCCCACTCCAGCAGCGGCGCGAACGGGTGGGACAGCCCGCCGTCCCCGGCGATCAGCGCCCGCGCGGCGACGAATTCCTGGCCATCCGTCGTCACCGTCGAGGCCGAGATCCCGACGATGCGGAACGAGAACAGATCCCGCCGCCCCTCTGGGAAGGGGTCCTGGCAGGCGGTGAGGAGCCAGAAGATCATCAGCCACACAGAGCGGGCGCGTATGTATCCTGGACAACACCCCGCCGCTGTTCTGCTCTGTCACCGCTCTGTCGCGGCGCGCTTCCCGCGCAAAGTGGTAGCGGAGGTGGCTCCGTTCCGGTTAGCGTTGCGCCCCGACTGGAGGAAGGATGGGACTCGACTACCGCGTGCGCTGCTGCCCGGATGGACTGGTGACGGATCGGCGGCGCCGGATCAAGGTGCTGGACTGCACGATCCGGGATGGAGGCATCTGCAACAACTGGCAGTTCGACCGGAACTGGGTGCGGCGCAGCTTCGAGGCGCTCCAGCAGGCCGGGGTGGACTACATGGAGATCGGCTACCGCACCCGCGAGGGCGCCTTCGACCGCAGCAAGGTCGGTGAGTGGCGCTTCCTGGAGGAGGAGGTGCTGATGGAGGTCACGCAGGCCGCCACCGGAAAAATGAAGATCGCCGCGATGCTCGACGTGGGCCGCGTCGATCCGGGCGACATCAAAAAACGCTCCGAGACCGCCGTCAGCGTCCTCCGGATCGCCACCTACGCCCACCAGATCAAGGAGGCCCGCCGCCTGCTCGATAAGGCGCTCGAAGAGGGCTACGAGACGTTCATGAACGTCATGGCGGTCAGCACCCTCGACCCCCACGAGCTCGACGCCTGCCTCGACAAATTGCGCGACAGCGGCGTCCACAACGTCGCCATCGTCGACAGCTTCGGCGCGCTCTACCCCTACCATGTAAGCCACCTCGTCAAGGTCTACCAGAACCGGCTCGGCGAGAAGATCAAGGTGGGCATCCACACCCACAACAACCAGCAGCAGGCGTTCGCCAACACCATCACCGCCATCGACGAGGGCGTGGACTTTGTCGATGCCACCATCCACGGCATCGGGCGCGGCGCAGGCAACTGCCCGTTGGAGCTCCTGCTGTTCTACCTGGACAACCCCCGCTACGACGTGCGGGCCATCCTGGAGCTGGTGGACGAGTACGCCACCCTCCGCGACGACCTCCGCTGGGGCTACCACCTGCCCTACGCCATCACCGGCTTCTACAACAAGCACCCGCGCTCGGGCATCCAGCGCATGATGCGCGACGACCGGTACGAGTGCCTCCAGATGTTCGAGGCGCTCGCGGGCAGCTACGGGGAGCGGGTCTCGGGGGATTGAGTGCGGGGGTTGGTCTGTATTTTGCCTGGAACGCCCCTCATCCGGCCCTGCGGGCCACCTTTTCCCCCAGGGGGGCGAAGGGACGGCGGGCGCACCTCGGTAGTCTATTTCCCGGTTCGGTGTCAGTCAGAGACACCGTCGACTTCATCATCCATCAGGCAACTTCTCCTGTGATGCCTCTGCCTCGCGCCGCTCCCGCTCCGCCTCGCGGGTGCGCTCTCCCAGCCAGAGGAGCTGCATCGCCTCCCAGATCCAGTCGAGGCGCTCATCGACTGTGAGATCGGACAACGGGCGTTCGAGGTGGCCATCGAACATCGGATCGACCTGGTCGCGGGAGGGCATCTTCTGGTGTTCAGGCATTGGACTTCTCCAGCAGATCTTCCGCCTTGTAACATATCCGGTGAGCGCGATCCGGCGCCCCGCAGGCTACGTTCCCCGCATGCACCTGCCGACCCTGCACCTGTGGAACCACCACCCCGACCCGGTGGAGCTTGAGCCCGTGCTGCGGATCGGGGCGGGCGCGGCGCCAGAGGTGCGGCGGGGGGAGCGGCTGTCGCTCCTGTGCTGGAACGTGCAGTACGCGGGGACGCGGCGGCACCGGTTCTTCTATGACGGCGGGACGGCAGTGCGGGTGCCGGAGGCGGACGTGCGCGAGGCGATGGCGGAGATCGGGCGGGTGATCCGCGCGGCGGACGCGGACATCGTGCTGCTGCAGGAGCTGGATCGGGGGTCGGATCGGACGGGGCGGGTGGATCAGTGGGCGCGGCTGCGGGAGGAGCTGGCGGGAGGAGCGGGCGGGGCGGGCGGCGGGGGCGGGGCGGGCGGCGGCTATCTGAGGGCGGCGGGGGCGTGCTACCACCGGAGCCGGTTCGTGCCGGTGCCGTGGGGCGATCCGCTGGGGCGGGTGGACTTCTGGCTGGGGGCGATGGCGCGGCGGGAGGTGCGGCGGGCGCGGCGGATCGCGCTGTCGCCGCTTACGGACTCGGCGCTGCGGCGGCGGCTGAACCTGAAGCGGGCGATCCTGGAGGTGGACTTGCCGATCGCGGGGGGAGGGGCGTTGCGGATCGGGAACACGCACCTGTCGGCGTTCTCGCGGGGGGACGGGACGCTGGAGCGGCAGGCGGGGGAGGTGGCGGCGTGGGCGGGCGGGGCGGACGGCGTTGGCGGCGGTCCCGGCGGAGACGGCGCGCCGGTGCTGATCGCGGGAGACTTCAACCTGCTGCCGGAGGGCGATGATCCGGCGCGGCTGGGCGGGGAGGCGGGGGAGTACACGGGCGGCCCCTCGCCGCTGCGGCTGCTGCGGGCGGCGGGGCTGGTATCGGCGGTGCCGGAGGCGGAGCTGCTGGAGGCGCGGCACCGGACGTACCTGCCGCCGGGGGCGGGGGCGCCGGATCGGGCGCTGGACTATGCGTTCGGGCGGGGGGTGCGGTTCCTGGGGGCGGAGGTATTGGAGATCCCGGCGTGGCTGTCGGATCATCGGCCGTTACGGGTAGAATTCGAGGTGTGAACGGTGTACGCTGTCCCGATGCTGCTGCTGGTCATGCTGGGATCGGGGATCAGTTGCCGGGAGGCGGCGGAGCGCCCGCTCGACTCCGCGCCCTGCCTCGGCGTGTGGCTGCACCCGGACGCGGACGGGGACGGCTGGGGGGACACGCGGCTGGGGCTGCCGCCCTGCGAGGCGCCGGAGGGGTGGATCCCCGACGATCAGGACTGCGACGATCAGGATTTTTACACCAACCCGAAGACGGTCTGGTGGATCGACGCGGACGGCGACCGCTACGGCGCGCCGCCAACACTGCAGCGGTGCGCGGCGCCCTACGGCTATGTGCGGGAGCCGGGGGACTGCGACGACGGCGATCCGGAGGTGTCACCGCTCGGGGCTGAGACCTGCAACGGCTACGACGACGACTGCGACGGCCTCAGCGACGACGCGGACACGGACGACGACGTCGTGGGGGAGCTCGCCTGGTACTGGGACATCGACGGGGACGGCTACGGGCGGATCTCGGACGTGTTCGAGGCCTGCGTCCAGCCGGAGGGCTACGCGGCGCTCCCGACCGACTGCGATGACAACGACGCGGCGGTGCATCCGGGGGCGGAGGAGGGGGACTGCACCGACCCTGTCGACTACAACTGTGACGGGGCGGTGGGCTGGCGGGACACCGATCAGGACGGGTTCGTGGCCTGCCGGGAGTGCGACGACGGCGACGACGGGCGCTACCCCGGCGCGCCGGAGACCTGCAACAGCGTGGACGACGACTGCGACGGCGCCGCCGACGAGCCGGAGGATCTGACCGGGGCGCTCGACTGGTACCGCGACGCGGACGGCGACCGCTACGGCGATCCGGCGGTGGTGGTCTACGGCTGCCTGTTACCGGAGGGCTATGCCTCGAACGACCTCGACTGCGACGACACCGACGCGGGCCGCGCGCCGAACGCCGCCGAGGTCTGCGATGACCGCGACACCGACGAGGACTGCGACGGGCTCGCCGAGGACGCTGATCCCGACAGCACCGGGCAGCCGGACTGGTACACCGACGCGGACGGGGACGGCTCCGGGGACGACAGCACACAGATCCAGCTCTGCGATCCGCCTGCGGGGCTCTCCGGGTCGGGCGGGGACTGCGACGACGGGGCGGCGGGCGTCTCTCCGGCGGCGGCGGAGGTCTGCAACGGGATCGACGACGACTGCGACGGCGAGACCGACGAGGACAGCGCCATCGACGCGCAGACCTTCTACGCCGACGGCGACGGGGACGGCTGGGGCAGCGTGCTGCGGACGGCGCTCGCCTGCAGCGCCCCGCCGGGCTTCTCGGCCTTGTCGGGCGACTGCGATGACGGCGATGCGGCGGTGAACCCGGCGGCCCCTGAGGTCTGCGACGGGGTGGACGACGACTGCGACCGGAGCGTCGATGAGCCGG
The DNA here is from genome assembly GCA_040376255.1 of Alphaproteobacteria bacterium. Classification (GTDB taxonomy): domain Bacteria; phylum Myxococcota_A; class UBA796; order UBA796; family SXON01; genus JBEIQZ01. The sequence goes on along the minus strand of JBEIQZ010000225.1, from coordinate 2,926 downwards.
ACGCCGCCGACGCGCCGCTGTGGTACGCGGACAACGACGGGGACGGCTCCGGCTGGGAGGGCGGCCCGGTGGCGGCCTGTCAGGCGCCTGCGGGCTACCTCGCGGTCGGCGGGGACTGCGACGACGCCGACCGGACGGTCCACCCCGGCGCGGCGGAGGTCTGCGACGGGCAGGACAACGACTGCGACGGCAGCGGCGACGGCGCCGACGCGGCGGGGGCGGCGGCCTGGTACGCGGACAGCGACGGGGACGGATACGGCGATCCGGCCGTCTCTGCCGTCCAGTGCGACCCTCCCTCCGGCTACACCGCAGACGCGACCGACTGCGACGACGCGGACGCAGCCGTGAACCCCGGAATGACAGAGATCTGCGACGGCGCCGGCCCCGGCGGCTCGGACACCGATGAGGACTGCGACGGCCTCGCCGGGGACGCCGATCCGGGGGTGTTCTACACCGCCGCCGACCGCCGCTGGCCCGATCTGGACGGCGACGGCTGGGGCGATCCGGCGGGCGCGCTCGACGCCTGCGCGCCCCCCGCCGGGTATGTGTCCGTCGCGGGCGACTGCGCCGACACCGATCCGGTGATCCACAGCGGCATGGCCGAGGTGTGCGACGCGCTCGACGCGGACGAGGACTGCGACGGGCTGGCCGACGACGGTGACCCGGACGCGGATCTCAGCGCCGCCACGGAGGTCTGTCCCGACCGGGACGGGGACGGCTGGGGCGACGCCGCCCTCGCCACTGTGCGCTGCGATCTCCCGTCGGGCTGGTCTGCGGTGTGCGAAGACTGTGACGACCGGCACGCCTCGGCGCGTCCCGGCGGCACCGAGATCTGCGATCCGCGCGATCTGGACGAGGACTGCGACGGGCTCCGGGGGGACGCCGATCCCTCAGTGCAGTACGGGGCGGGGGACGTCCTCTACCCCGATCTGGACGGCGACGGGTGGGGCGGCAGCCCCGGCGTCATCGCCTGCGCCGGGAGCGGCGTCCGCACCGGCGGCGACTGCGACGACAGCAGCGATCTCATCCTGCCGGGGGCGCGGGAGCAGTGCGGGGACAGCGTGGACGACGACTGTGACGGCGCCGATCTTGCCTGTGACGCCCTCCCGACCGGATCGGCCCACATCCGGCTGAGCGGCGGGGCCGGGCTGGGCGCGGTGCTGGTGTCCGGCGCCGATCTGGACGGGGACGGGTACACGGATCTGCTCGCGGGGATGCCGGACGGCGCGGGGCTCGTGCAGGGCTTCGGCCTCACCGCCGTCCCCTGGGACATCCTGCCGCAGGGCAGCGCCGATCAGCTCGGCGCAGACATCGCCATCCTGGCCGACTCGGACGGCGCCGGGACGCCGCTGGTGCTGCTCGGGGCGCCGCTGGCGGACGCCGGGGTGCGGGCCGGGGGCGTGGTCTGGCTGGTCTCCGGCGCCGGGGGCGGCACGCTCAGCAGCCTCGATCTCCGCATCGGCGCTGAGCAGCCCGGAGATCTCGCCGGGAGCGCCGTCAGCGGCGGCGACATCGACGGGGACGGCCTCCCCGATCCGGCGGTCGGCGCGCCCGGCTCCTCCGGCGGCGCGGGCGGGGTCTGGGTGTTCCGCCAGCCCGGCGGCTACACGCCGCTCTACGCCGCCGACCTCATCCTCACCGGCCTCCCCGGCTCCGGCGCCGGACAGACCGCAGCGCTCACCGACACCGACGGGGACGGCGTCGATGAGGTGCTGATCGGCGCCCCGGCCCTGGGAGCCGTCTACCGCGCGGACGGACAGATCGGCCTGCTCAGCCTCGCCCTCGCCGACGCCGCTGTCAGCGGCTCCCCCGGCTTCGGCGCCACGCTGGAGGCCGGAGGCGACTTCGACGGGGACGGGCGCGGGGACGTGCTGATCGGGGACCCCTCGACGCCACGGGCGGGACGGACGCCGGGAGCGTGTGGATCTTCCGGGGGATCGATCTCCAGGGCGCCCTCTCCCCCGCCGACGCCTGGCTCAGCCTCGCCGGGGACGCAGCGATGGAGACCGGCGCCGCAGGCTGCTGGCTGCCCGATATGGACGGCGACGGGGACGATGAGATCGCTGTCGGGACGCCGGGGGCCGGGGGCGGGGTCGGCGGGGTGCTGCTCCTCGACGGCGGGAGCGGGGGCGGGCTCGGGCAGGATCATGCATGGCTGCACCTCACCGGGGAGGGGACGGTCATGAGGCTGGGGAGGGGGCTGGCAGGGACGGAGGTGGACGGGGATACGGTGGTGGATCTGGCGGTAGGGGCGGAGGGGGAGGTGTGGGTGTTTTCGGGGGGGGCGCTGCGGTGAATGTCAGGGAGCCGCTCCTGTGGTGTCCGTTCACCACACCGTCATCCCAGAGCTTTCATTCTGGATTGAGCTCCGCGAACCGCTCCAGCAGCTCCCGCGACTCTGCATCCAGGATTTTAGGCACCGTGATCCGCACCTCAGCGTAGAGATCTGCCCGGCTCCCATCGGCCTGGAGGGCGCCACGGCCCCGGAGGCGGAGGCGGGTCCCGGAGTCGGTGCCCGGGGGGATGGTGAGGCGGAGGCGACCGGCGGGGGTATCGACCTCGACGCGACCGCCGAGGATGGCCTCGATGACGCGGACGGAGACGTGGACGGTGTCGGGATCGGGCGGGGCGCCAGTGTGGATCTCGGGGTCGGCGCCGCGCGGCATCCGCATGCGTCCCGGGCGCGGGGGGGCGGGGATGACGCGGACGGTGCAGGCGAGATCGCCGGGGGGGCCGCCGTCGGGGCTGGCGTCGCCCATGCTGCGGACGCGGAGCTCGGCGCCGGAGGGGGTCTGCGGGGGGACGCGGAGGTCATAGATCTCGTCGCAGGAGATGACGGTGTGGCCGTCGTCGCTGCGGCGCAGGCGCTTGTACTGGAGGGGGACGGTACCGCCGCGCTCGGCGATGTCGTGGGGGACGTCGGCGG
>JBEIQZ010000832.1:0-1687 GCA_040376255.1 Alphaproteobacteria bacterium | reverse complement strand
CGGCGGCTCGCCCGTCCAGCTCCAGATCCGGCGGAAGATGCCGGTGTCGCCCCGCCTCGCCATCTCCGGACGGATGAAGCTGATCACCAGCCGCGCCTGCGCCACCGGCTGGAACTGCGCGATCAGCGCCTGCAGCGCCGGGATCGACAGATAGTGCGCGACCCCCTCCAGCACCAGCAGGGTCGGGCGCTCCGCCCGGAGCCCCTGATCCAGCAGCCGCGCCACCAGATCGCCGTCGGCCAGATCGCCCTCCACGCGCCGCAGCCCCTCAGACGGCACCTGAGCAGGCAGCCGCGCCTTCAACGCCAGCGTCGCCGCCCGATCCACCTCGAACCACGCGGTCTGCCCCAGCGCCGCCGCGAACCGCGCCCGCCGCATGTCGTAGCCCGCGCCCAGCACCACCACCTGCGCGTACCCCTCCGCCACCGCCCGCAGGATCAGGGCGTCTACCGCCGCATGGCGGACACAGTGGGCGGTCTGCAGCGCCTCGGTGAGCCGCCACAACGGGGGAAAAATGAACCGGGCGAACCGGATCGCCTGAAAAAACAGCGTCCCCGGATGGAGGTGCGCCGCCCAGGCATCCTGCAGGATGCGCCGCTCCGCCGGGAGGAGCGACTCCCGCGCGCGGAAGAAGGCGTTGACCTGAGCTATGAGGGAGGGGCGCCCGACTGTTCCCACCGATGTCCCTCCCGGAAGCGGGTTATCGTGTATCATACCCGGATGATCCATGCCTCTGATCTCTATAAGTCTTACCAGACCGGGGCAACAGCGCTGCCAGTGCTGCGCGGGGTCGACCTGGAGATCGCGGCGGGGAGCTTCACCGCGCTGCTGGGGCCGTCCGGCTCCGGCAAGTCCACGCTGCTCTCTCTGATCGGCGGCCTGGAGCCCGCCGACCGGGGCAGGCTGACCGTGGCCGGCGTGGAGGTGGTCGGGCTGGCGCCTGAGGCGCTCCGGCGCTTCCGGGCGACCCGGATCGGGTTCGTCTTCCAGTCTCCCCACCTCCTCCCCACCCTGACCGCGCAGGAGAACGTCGAGATCGCCTCAGGCGATCCCCGCCGGGCCGCCGCGATGCTGGAGGCGGTGGGCCTCGGGGATCGCCTCGACGCCTGGCCCGACCACCTCTCCGGCGGCCAGCGCCAGCGGGTCGCCCTGGCCCGCGCCCTGGTGCACCGCCCCCCGCTGATCCTCGCCGATGAGCCCACCGGGAGCCTGGATCAGCAGACCGGCGCCCGCGTCCTCGACCTGCTGGAGCAGATCCGCCACGCCGGGGCGACGCTGCTGGTGGTCACCCACGATCCGGCCGTCGCGGCGCGGGCAGATCGCACAATCCGCCTCTGCGATGGCCGGGTGGTCGAGGAGCAGGCAGGATGATCCTCCTCCGTGGGGTGCTGCGCGGGCTCTGGCGCGCTCCGGCGCGGCTGCTCGGGCTGGTGGCGCTGATCGCGGTGGTGACCGCCGTCTACGCCGGGACGGTCATGGCGCTCGGGCGCCTGGAGGCGGACACCCGGCGCATCTATGCGTCCTCCTCCTTGGCCGACTGGGTGATCACCTTCTCCCCCATCGACGCCGCCCTCCTGCCCACGGACCTCCAGATCCCCGGGGTGGACACCTGGGATCTCCGTCTGGTGACCCCGGGCATGCTCACCCTGCCCGACGGCTCGACCGCTGCGGCGGTGGTGGTGGCGGT
>JBEIQZ010000662.1:0-2928 GCA_040376255.1 Alphaproteobacteria bacterium | reverse complement strand
GTGGACATGAACGCGGCGCAGGAGGCGAAGTACGCGCAGTACGTCGCGGAGATCGCGGAGGCGGTGAAGGACTACAAGAAGGCCGGGGCAGTGCTGGGGCTGCTGGCGAGGCTGTCGCTGGTATCGATCCACCCGGCGCTCGATGAGGGCTTTGACTGGAAGAACGCAGGCAACGTCTCCGATCCGTCCAGCCCGAAGTTCACGGCGCTGGCCGAGCGGGTGATGCTGAACCGTGGATGCGGGCACATCGTCTTCGTGGACAACGTGGCGGCGCACCGGTGGGTGCGGGATGTGCTGGTCAAACGGGGGATTCCGCTGGAGCGGATCGCCATCTTGAACGCGGAGGTGGCGAAGGCAGCGGCCGACCGGCAGCAGATCGCGCGGGACTTCAACGGCGATCCGGAGGAGGAGCGGCTTCCGAAGTACGACATCGTGATCGCCAACGCCATCGCCTACGAGGGGATCGACCTCCAGACGCGCACATGCGCGATCCATCACCTCGATCTGCCCTGGGAACCGGCGACGTTGCAGCAGCGCAACGGGCGCGGCGTGCGGCAGGGAAACACGCTCGGAAGCATTGCTATTTATTATTATTTCGCCCGACGCTCACAGGACGGGCTGCGCTTCAACCTGATCCAGGGCAAGCGCGGGTGGATGACGCAGGTGCTGAAGTCGCAGGATCGTGCGACCAACAACCCCGGCGCGCAGATGGACATGGGCCCCGAGGAGACGCTGCTGTTGATCTCCAGAAACCCGGAGGAGACGCGCAAGCGCCTGGAGGCGGTCCGGGCGAAGCGCGAGGAGGAGGCCAGGAAGAAGCTGGCCGAGGAGGCCACCCGGAGCCTCCGAGCCCTCAACGCCCGCTACCGGCATGCCGAGCGCGTCCGCGACCCGGAGGAGGCGAAGCGCCTGCGCGCCGAGGCCGAGGCGCGGCTGGAGCAATTGTTGGAGACCAACCCGGAGGCATGGCCCTGGGCGGGCTGGATCGGCGCGGTCCGGCAGACGCCGGTGCTGATCGCGGAGGACTCCGGCCCGGTGTTCGAGGGGCTGCGGCTGACGATCCCGAACCCGTACAACGCAGAGCAGGTGATCCATGCCGAGCTGGGGCGGGTCAAAACAGACAGCCACGGAGTCAGCACGATCGGCTGGCGCGTGGCCGGGCAGGCGCACTGGTCGGGTTTGAGCATCGAGGCGACGCAACTGCAAAAACTGAAGCCTGAGTGGTACGACGCGGGCGGCTGGCCTGCGGACGACGAGGAGCGGAGCGTGGCGGCGGTGCGGGAGCTCATTGATCGGACGAGGTACAGCGGGTTCGATCCGGCGAGGCTGATGTGGCAGCTTGCGCCTGGGGAGTGGACAGAGCGGATGTGGGCGCGGGTGTCTGTGTCTGTGTTCGGAGCGTTGCGGCGGGCGTGGAACCAGTACGCGGTGCGGCAGCAGCTTCCTGGAGAGGTGAACGGGAAGCTGGAGGTGGCGAACAGCGGGCGGCTGACGGCAGAGCAGCTCATCGGGCCGACGGATGCGGGATGGCGGCGCTTCCTCGCACTGGCGCCGGCGTCGGGGCTGAAGTTCAGCGATCTCCACAGCGTCGGGATCTCGTGGTGGGGGCGGCAGATCCCCAGGAACCTGCTGGCAGCGGGGAAGGCGGAGGGCGGCGGGGAAGGCGGGGAAGAGGAAGGTGAGGGATGAGGCCGGAGACCGTGCTGCTGCTCGGCGGCGGGGTGTTTGTCGGGCTCATCGCGGCGGCGATGTCCGCCCCCACTTCCGTGCCTGTTCAAGGCTCCGGCAGCCCGCCGGTCGGCACCCTGCCGCCGCATGCGCCGATCCCTGGCAGCTTGCCGCTGCGCCTCTCCTCCCGCTACGGCTGGCGCACCGATCCGGTCTACGGCGGCCAGAAGTTCCACGCCGGGATCGACCTCCCGGTGCCCGTCGGGACGCCGGTCTTTGCGCCGCTCCCCGGCCTCGTCGTCCGCGTCGACCGCGTCGGCGACGGTGAGCGGGAGGCCAACGGCAACGCCGTCTTCCTCGCGGTCGGCGGCTGGCGCTGGTGCTTCCTGCACCTCTCTGCCGTCCAGGTCCAGGTCGGGCAGACCGTGGCGCGCGGGCAGCAGCTCGCGCGCTCCGGCAACACCGGCAAGTCCACCGGTCCCCACCTCCACATCCAGGTCTACGACCGCGCAGGCAACACCCTCGATCCGGCGCGCCTCTACCCGGACGGGATGTTCCGATGAGCGCCGTCCTCCCGGTTCACCTGCTCGCCGGGGGCGCCGGTCTGCTCGCGCTCCTCTCTCTCAGCCTCACTTCCCCGCCCGCGCAGGCGCCCGGGTTCTCACCTTCCATCCGACGGGTACGCACAATGGACATGGCATCAAGGGTAGTAGACTACGTCGCACGCGGCGAATCGGGCGGGAAGTACAGCGCCCAGAATCGGAACACGGACGGGCAGGGCCTGAGCTACGGGCTGCTGCAGTGGGCGCAACGTCCTGGGAGCCTCGGCATCCTGCTGGCGAAGATGCAGCGGCGGGACAGCGCGGCGTTCAGCCGGATCTTCGGAGGGAGCGCGGGGTCGCTGGTGAAGGTGACGAACGCGGCGACGGAGGCGGAGCGGCTGGCGCCGGTGGGGGGAGTGGTGCTGTGGGCGGAGCCGTGGACGGCGCGGTTTGCGGGAGCTGGGCGGTACACGCCGTTCCAGGAGGTGCAGCGGGAGCTTGCGAAGACGGGGTTCATCTTCCAGACGTCGCTGCGGGTGGTGGAGCTGCTGGGGGTGAGGACAGAGCGCGAGTATGTGCTGGCGTATGACCGTAGCAATCACGCACCGTCGATCGCGAGGAGCGTGGCGGAGGAGCAGGTTGCTGCGTACAAGAGCAGCGGGTGGCCTGTGGAGGGGAAGGCGATCCTGACTGAGTACGCGGCGAGGTGTGCGAGCCG
>JBEIQZ010000607.1:0-3435 GCA_040376255.1 Alphaproteobacteria bacterium | reverse complement strand
GGGCGCGGCCACCATGTGAACCTCGGCGATCAGGTGCGGCACCACACATGGCTGTGGATCGAGGACGGGCGGTTTGAGCTGCGCAGCGGGACATGAAGGATTCGTGAAGGGCGGTCTGCGGTGCTGTTCCTGGCTATAAGGCCCGTGAACACCGACAGGAGCGGGAGCCGATGGCTGAGACAAGCAAGGGTCGTTTCGAGATGTTGTGGGACTGTCCCAACTGCGGGACAGAGAAGCTGCTGGGGATCACGCACCGGCACTGCCCGAACTGCGGCGGCGCGCAGGATCCGGCCCGGCGCTACTTCCCGCCTGAGGGCGAGGAGGTGGCGGTGGAGAACCACCCCTGGCAGGGCGTGGATCGGGCCTGCCCGGCCTGCGAGACGCCGAACGCGGCGAAGGCGACGTTCTGCGTGAACTGCGGCTCCCCGATGGACGGGTCGAAGGAGGTGCGCCAGCGGGACGTGAAGAAGGAGGGGGAGAAGGACTCGGCCTCGGCGGCGGTGAAGGAGAGCGAGGCGGCGAAGCAGGCGGCGAAGCAGAAGATGAAGGACAGCCAGGATCAGGCGTCGGGCGCGGCGCCGCCGCCGGCGAAGGGCGGCGGCTGGATGAAATTCGTGATGCTGGGGGTGGCGGGGGTGGCGCTGCTGGGCTGCCTCGGGGTCGGGGCGCTGCTGATGTTCTGGAAGCAGGACGCGGCGGTGGCGGTGACCGGCCACTCCTGGGAGCGGACGATCGCTGTCGAGACGCTGAAGGCGGTGCAGAAGACGGCGTGGCAGGACGAGGTCCCGGCGGGCGCGGCGGTCAGCGGCTGCCGGAAGGAGCAGCGCAGCACGAAGAAGGTGGCGGACGGCGAGAGCTGCGAGACGGTGAAGAAGGACAAGGGCGACGGCACGTTCGAGAAGGTCGAGGAGTGCCACGCGAAGTACAAGGAGGAGCCGGTCTACGCGCAGAAGTGCAGCTACAGCGTCACTGAGTGGACGGTGACCGACACGGCGAAGGCGGGCGGCAAGGCCACCGCCCCGGCCCCCTCCTGGCCTGTCCCGGCGATCAGCAACCCCGGCGCCTGCGTCGGCTGCCAGCGGGAGGGCGCGCGCAAGGAGACCTACACGCTGCACTTCCGCGACGACAAGCAGCGCGATCAGACCTGCGCGGTGCCGATGGCGAAGTGGAGCGGGACGGCGGTGGGATCGCAGTGGAAGGGGCAGAGCAGCGTGATGACCGGCAGCCTGGACTGCGGCTCGCTCCAGCCCCGGTAGCGCTCAGGGCGCGCCGATCACACCTTGCTGACGGCGACGGCCCAGCGGCTGAGGATCTCCTGCCGCTGCGGCTCCGCCATCTGCGGCTGGAAGCGCTCGTCCATGGCCCAGGCGTCAGAGACGGCATCGGTGGAGTCCCAGAAGCCGACCCCCAGCCCGGCGAGGAAGGCGGCGCCCATCGCGGTGCTCTCCAGGTTCTGCGGGCGGGTGCAGGGGACGCCGAGGACGTCGGCCTGGTACTGCATCAGCAGCCGGTTGCGCGCCGCGCCGCCGTCCACGCGCAATTCGGCGAGCGGGCGGCCCGCGTCGGCCTCCATCGCCTGCAGCATGTCAACGACCTGGAGCGCGACGCCCTCCAGCACGGCGCGGGCGATGTGGGCGCGGGTGACGCCGCGCGTGAGGCCGGTGATGCTGCCGCGCGCGTCGGCGCGCCAGTGGGGGGCGCCCAGCCCGGCGAGGGCGGGGACGAAGATGACGCCCGCGCTGTCGGGGACTGAGGCGGCGAGCGCCTCGATCTCGGCGGAGGACTGGAAGAAGCCCAGCCCGTCGCGGAGCCACTGGACGGCGGCCCCGGCGATGAAGGCGCTGCCTTCGAGGGCGTAGGTGGTCTGCCCGTCGAGGCGCCAGCCGATCGTGGTGAGCAGCCCGTGGCGCGACCGCACCGCGCCGCCGGTGTTGAGCAGCACGAAGGCGCCGGTGCCGTAGGTGCACTTCGCCATGCCGGGCCGGAAGCAGGCCTGACCGAACAGCGCCGACTGCTGATCCCCGGCGAGTCCGGCGACCGGGATGCCGTCCGGCAAGAAGCCGACGCCGTGGGTGCGCCCGAAGATCCCGGCGTTGTCGACGACGGCGGGCAGGCAGGCGGCGGGGACGCCGAGCAGCGCGCAGAGCTCCTCGTCCCACTGCTGCCGGTGGATGTCGTAGAGCAGGGTGCGCGAGGCGTTGGAGGGGTCGGTGACGTGGGCGCCGGTGAGCTTCCAGGCGAGGAAGCTGTCGATGGTGCCGAAGCGGAGCGCGCCGGTGGCGGCGGCGGCGGCGGCGCCGGGGACGTTCTTCAGCACCCACTCGGCCTTGGTGCCGGAGAAGTACGGATCGAGCACCAGCCCGGTGCGGGCGCGCACGACCTCCTCCCAGCCGTCGCGGCGCAATCCGAGGCAGCGCTCGGCGGTGCGGCGATCCTGCCAGACGAGGGCGCGGTGGGCGGGGCGGCCCTGAGCGTCCCAGAACAGGCTGGTCTCGCGCTGGTTGGTGATGCCGATGCCCCGGATCTGTGTGGCGTCGATGTCCCGGCAGACGACGCTGACGGCGGCGGCGACGGAGGCCCAGATCTCGTCCGGGTCGTGTTCGACGAGGCCGGGCTGCGGGAAGTAATTGGGGAACTCGACGTTGTGGCTGGCGACAACGCCCGCATGCGAAAGCAGGACGGCGGTGGTGCCGGTGGTCCCCTGGTCGATGGCGAGGATGAAGCCGCTCTCAGTGTTGGTATCAGGCATGACTGCTCTCCAGAAGCTTCTGGAAGGTACCATCCTTGATCGCTGCCTGGAGGTCGGAGCAGCCGCCGATCAGGCGGCCCTGGACGTAGACCTGGGGGAAGGTGGGCCAGCCGCTCCAGAGCTTGATGGCGAGGCGCTGGCGCCAGCCGCTTATGTAATTGCCGTATTCGAGGTAGGTGAACGCGAGCTTCTGCTCGGTGAGGATGTTGCGCGCCTTCTTGACAGAGGGGTTCCAGGCCATCCCGACGATGACGAGCTTCTCGCGGGCGACGGCGGCGCGGACCTCCTCGACGGTGGAGGCGTGGAAGCCGGTGCGGGCGGCGATGGCGGCGGCTGAGGCGGCATCGGGATCGAGCAGGGGACGGGACATGGGGCTCCTGGTTGCGTCCGGGTGGGCGCCGGAGGCAGATAATCACCTTCTTCAATAAATCATCCTCTGCGGGGGAAGAGAGGCGCCCGCCACAACAGCAGCGCGCACCAGACCCATAGCAGCAGCGGCGGCAGCGCGGGCCAGCCTGCGCCGTGGGTCTGGGAGAGCCCCCGGCAGAGGCCGGCGAGCAGGGTGAGCAGGCAGGCGGCGATCAGGGTCGACGGAGCGCCCCCGTAGAGCCCGGCGGCGGCCCCGGCGGCCCCGGCGAGCAGCGCGGCGGGGATCTCCTCGAGCGGGCGGCGGCCGGGGCGGGGGC
>JBEIQZ010000738.1:0-2313 GCA_040376255.1 Alphaproteobacteria bacterium | reverse complement strand
GAAGATCCCGAAGAAGGGACGGTCAAAGTTCCCCTTCATGCCCGGAGCCAACACCGCACCGCGCCGCCAGAGACCAGGCCGCCCGCCCCGGAGATCGCCGGGCTGCCGGAGGGGTGGGTCACTCCCGACGGCTGGCTCCTCAGCCCCCACGGCGTCTGGGAGATCAGGGGCAGCGGACGCCGGGAGCGGGCAGAGCTGATCGCGGCGCGCCCGCTCTGGATCGCGGGGCGGCTGCGGGACGTGGACAGCGGGCGCATGTTCCTCCGGCTCGCGTGGCCGGGCGGGGCGGCGACGATGGAGCGGGCGGAGGCGCTGTGTCACCGGGAGATCCTTCGGCTCGCCTCGCAGGACGCGCCGGTGTCGTCGCAGTCGGCGGCAGGGGTGGTGCGGTGGCTGCTGGCGGCGGACGAGGCCAACCGGAACCTCCAGCCGATCTCCCCGACGGTCGGACGGCTCGGCTGGATCGAAGGGACAGGCGGCGCTCCCCCGATCTGGCAGGGGCCGGACGGGCCGCTGTTCCTGCGGGCGGAGGAGGGTGAAGGGCAGGTGGTAGCGGCGATGCGGCCGCGCGGGGAGTGGGAGGTGTGGCGCGAGCTGGCGGGGCGCGTTCATGCGGTGTCGCCGGTGGCGCTGATGGTGCTGGCGGCATCGGTCGGGAGCATCCTGCTGGCGCGGATCGGGCCGGTCGCAGCCCCGTTTGTCGTCGACCTGAGCGGCGGGAGCGGCAAGGGGAAGACGGTCGCGCTGCGGTGGGCCGCAAGCGCATGGGCCGATCCGGCGGACAAGGCCGTGTGGATCAAGCCGTGGTCATCGAACCCGCCGGCCATCGAAGCGTATGCGGCGTTCCTCCAGAACGCGCCGCTGATGCTCGATGACACCCGGAAGCTGAACCTTCGACGACGGCAGGAGCTGGGCGGTGTCGTCTACCAGTGGGCCAGCGGCCAGGGCGTCGGGCGCGGACGCATCGAGGGCGCGCGGGAGGTCAGGACGTGGCGCAGCGTGATCCTCTCGACGGGGGAGGTACCCCTGCCGTCGATCCTCGGTCAGGACATCGGGCTGCGGCTCCGCATGGTACGCATCGAGGACGACCCCTTCCCTGAGGACAGCCCCATCGTCAGCGAGATCGAGGGGATCGACAACTGGGGACACGCCGGGCCGCGCGTCGCAGCGTGGGCGGTGACGGTCGGGGATGAGGAGATGAAGAAGAGCTGGCGGGAGGTGCGCGCGTGGCTCCAGACGCACCTCGGAGGCGGGAATTGGGCGGCGCGCGTCGGCGGGTACGGGGCGACGATCTGGCTGGGAATGCTCGCGCTGCGCGAGATCGGGGTGCCGATCCGCGACACGACAGAGATGGGCGCGGTGCTGCTGCGCTGGCTGCGCGCAGGCATCGACAGCGCCGACGTGGCAGGGTGCGCGTGGGATCACCTCTGCGCGTGGCTGGCGAGCCAGGGCGGGCGCATCGTCACGCACGCCGGGCCGGAGTCCCGCCCCGATCCCGCCGGGGGGTGGCTCGGACGGACAGCACCGGTCACGCGGGAGGACAGGGAGATTGTGGCGGTCTGCGTACTGCCCTCAGTCGTCGACGCAGAGCTGCGCCGCTGGGGATACGACCCGGACGATGTGCTGCCAGCCTGGGAGAAGCGGGGGCTGCTGCTGACCGGCGATCAGCGGGCGCGCAAGGTGCGATGGCTCGGCAAGGTGGTGCGGCTCTACGCCCTGCACATGGAGGGTTGGTCGGGGGCGGTAGATGATTCAGGATCGGAGGCATCGGCAGACTAGCATTGAGGCTGTTCCTGCTGGCACGGAACGCTGTTCCTACCCTTCACCGTGCAGGCGCCCTTCGGGGCGCTTGGATTTTTAAAGCCATTATTTGGCGTTCTATCTTATCTATGGCTGAAAGATGCCATCTACTGTTCACAGAGCGTTCCTACCCTCGTTCCTGCCCGTAGGAACGATGGTAGGAACAAAATTAACATTTTTAAAACTGGAATATTTCAATTTTTTTGAACTTGTTCCTACTTTCTGCGCATCTTGATGGCTATAGAAGAGAGACAAGGGGGGGAGGGAAGGCAGGAACGCTACAAGGACACTGGGTGCAAGAGGTAGGAACAAGAGCTACTGATTTTGAATAATAATAAGAATAACCTTATATATATCTGTTCCTACCCTGAAGGAACGTCTATCTTCTATAGATACTGCTTTCACAGCCTTCAACGCCTCTTACCATCCGTTCCTGCTCTGTTCCTGCTCTGTTCCTACTTGGTTCCTACGGTAGGAACGCAGCCTCCGGGGCAGGAGTGCTGACCGGGTGGG
>JBEIQZ010000342.1:0-6846 GCA_040376255.1 Alphaproteobacteria bacterium | reverse complement strand
TTCCCGGCTGTCGCGCCTCCGCTGCTCCCTCCCACTCCAGTATTCCCCGCCAGCCCGCGCACCACCTCCGGCGCTGGCCCGGCCTCCAGCCGCGCCCCGGCCTTCCCTGAGAGCGCCGTCGCCCACTCTGCTCCGCCGACCTGCGGCTGCTGCGAGGTGAGCTGCATGACGGAGAACTGGCGCTGCACATAGGTCTGCGCCTCCTCCAGCGTCACGGTGCCGTCGCGGCTGCCGGAGCGCTCTCCGTCAGCCCAGCCCCGGAGCGCCCCGATGGCGAGATAGGTGAACGCCCCGTGCCCCACCGAGGCCAGCGGCAGCGCCAATTGCGTCGGCGCCGACGCCGCCCACTCGATCACCCCCGCCTGCGTCACCAGCGACTCAGGCACCGCGATCCGCGCCCCGCCCGTCAGCCCTGTCCCCTCGCCGGTGTCGGCGCGGGTGCCGCCGTTGTAGCAGGCGTCCACCACCATCACCACCTGCCCCCCGCCCGCCGCCGCCGCCGCCTGCAGCGCCTTCACCGACGCCCCCCCCGACGCGAGCTGCGCCGCGCCCCCGGAGGCGTCCCCGCCCAGCAGCAGCCGATCCGGCGCCTTCGCGTCGGGGCTGTTCGGGTCGCCCATGCCGTGACCGGCGTAGTAGATCCAGAAGATGCCGGTCGGCTTCCTGGCGGCCATCTCCTGCACGGCGGCCAGCATCTCCCCCTTCGACACGTCCCGCAGGCTGCGGATGCGATCCATCGGCACGCCCCGCGTGTACGTCAGGAACGTCTCGAACGCCGCAGCGTCCGCCTTCGCATACGGCACGTCCGCGATCTTGTAATAATCCTCGTTCCCGATCACGACGGCGACATCCCCCGGCGCCGTCAGCCCGGTCTTCAGCGGCTCGTCGATCCCCGGCGGGTTTGTCCCGGCCAGCACCAGCCCGGCACCGCACACCATGAGCCCTGACACCGCCAACCCTGCGATAATCTGTCGCATTGTGCGCAATCCTCAATTTTATTTTACTCTCTTCTCTGCGCGCTTTCAAGCGGCCATCGCAGCCGATACGGCGCGCTGATCGCCTCCGCTATGTGCTGCAAGGGGTGCGCGCCGCTCGCATCTCCTTCAGCAGCTGCTGCCACCCGATACGCGCCGTGATCATCGCCTTCAGCAGCTGCTGCCACCCGATACGCGCCGTGATCATCGCCTTCAGCAGTGCTGCCACCCGATACGCGCCGTGATCATCGCCTTCAAGCAGTGCTGCCACCCGATACGCGCCGCTCGCATCGCCTTCAGCAGCGCTGCCACCCGATACGCGCCGCTCGCATCGCCTCCAGCACGCCCCGCCGCGATCCGGTTAAGCGCCACCCATGCTGCTGACCGCCCTGCTCTCTGCTCTGAGCTGCGCCCCTGCCGGACTCGCGCCCGCCGGGATGGCAGACGCCGCCCCCGGCAAGAACCCCGGCGCCACCCCCGGCTCTGCCGCACCGCAGCCGCCCGCGCAGCCGGTCGCCCCGACACAGCGGTTCGCAGAGGAGAAGTGTACGCGCGGGCTGCTCGGGCCGGAGCAGTGGGTGTACGCGCAGGCGGAGGCGGGGTGGAACGGGAACGGGGACAAGGCCCGCGAGGAGGCGGTGGCGCGGGCGAAGGCGGAGGCGCTCGCGGCCCTCAGGCAGAAGACCTGCGCGGGGTTCAGCGCAGCGGACTGCAATGCAATACAGAAATACGTCTATGATCGCTACATCTACGACGACAAGGCCCGCCTCGCCTGCGTCGTCGCCGGGGTGCGCCCGGAGCATGTGCAGCGCAGCCCGAGCATGAAGGAGGCGGAGGCGGCGCTCGGCGCGCTCTCGGCGCAGCTCCAGCAGAGGATCCCGGCGGAGGGGGCGCCGCTGGTGGTGGGGAGCGTGCGGGACAGCGCGGGCTGCGCGCTGCCGGAATTGGAGGCGGTGCGGCTGCTGCTCTCCGGGCAGATCAGCGTCCCGCAGCACGAGCCGTCGGCGCAGCAGGCGGCGGATCGGCGGCTGCTGCTGGAGGCGGCGCAGAGCGGGGATCGCATCCAGCTCACCGCGTGGCTCTCGACGAAGCCGGGGGAACGGATCGCGCTCGGGAGCGCCGGGCTGCCCGCAGCGGCGTGGCAGATCAGCACGATGAAGCCCGTCTGTCGCGGGGACGGACCGATGGGCCTCCAGAGCGGTCGCCTCCCCGGCGCCGCCTTCGGGATCAGCCTCCAGCACGACGGCACCGATGACCGCTTCTGCGAGGGCGAGTCCTTCAACCTCCTCGCCCACACCGACAGCCCCGCCCGCGTGAACGTCTACTCTGTCCTGCCCGACGGGCGCGCCTGGCATGTGTGGCCGATGCCGGGGCAGGACAACCTGGTGAGCGGCACCCGCACCCTCGACCGCATGGTGGCCGGGCCGACCCCCGGCGGCGACGAGTACCTGCTGGCCGTCGCCGTCCCCCAGGGCAGCCCCCTGAACGCCCTCGACCGGCACACCGGCTTCTGCCGCGCCGCGACGAACCCCGGCCCCGGCTGGTACCCGCCCGGCGCCGCCGCCGCCGCGATCACCTGGCGCATCGACGACCGCAATTGCACCGCCAACCCCGCAGAGCAGCAGGCGAAGATGCAGCAGATCGAGAACCTGCTGAAGACGACCCCGGTCTGCCAGTGAACCCTGCGGCGACGCGCGGGCCGCCCTGAAGCGATCCCGGCGACGCGATCTGCCCTGAAGCGATCCCGCTCCCGGCGCGTACCTCCGGCACCCTGTCGCACGGTCGACAAAAAATCTGCATCTGGCGGTAACGCCTCTCCGCAGGGCCGGTGTCACAGGGGCGTACACACGATGGAGGAACGATGCTGACCCTGCCGCACCTGACGAGCCGCACCCTGAGCCGCACCCTGATGAGCCTGCCCCTGCTCAGCCTGATGAGCGGGTGCATCATCTACGATCACGAGAACAAGTGCAAAGGCTGTGAGGACTCCAGCTTCACCGACACCGACGGCCCCAACCACACGATCGACGACACCGGCGACACCGCCGGCACCGACACCGGCGCCACCGACACCGCCCCGATCACTGCGACGTTCCTGCTCACGCCCGCTGAGATCGAGGCGGGCCACACCGCCATCGTCTCGCTGACCGCCACCGGCTTTGACCTCAGCACCGTCGCCAACATCCGGTTCTACGGCACCGTCAACCTCATCGCCTCCGAGAACCGGGGCGACGAGGTGCTGATGACCGTCGAGATCCCCGCCGGGGCCTCGCCCGCGACGGTGGACATGCTGCTGGAGCTCAACGACAACAGCGCGAAGCTGGTGGAGGACGCGCTCACCATCCTGGAGAGCAGCGGGACCACGGACGACACCGGCACCCCCTGCGAATGAGGCGGACACCCCGATGATCGGAGCCGCGCTGCTGTTCAACCTCCGGGGGCTGGTCGTCATGGCCGCCCTCCCGGCTGCGCGTCCCGCAGCGCGCCCGATCGACCCGGCCGGGCCGACCCGCCCCGGCGACCGCCGGGATAGTCCCCCGGTGCGTCCAGCAGGCGGGGCGCAGCCAGTGGAACAGGATCTCGACATCTCGTCGCTCTACCGGCGCTACGGAGACATGGTGCTCTCCCGGTGCCGCACCCTGCTCCGCGACGAGGCCGACGCCCAGGACGCCGCCCAGGACGTTTTTCTCAAGGCGCACCGCTACCGGGCGGAGTTCCGGGGGGACGCCTCCCCTTCCACCTGGCTGTTCCGCATCGCCACCACCACCTGCCTCAACCAGCTCCGCAGCCGCCGCCGCCGCCCTGAAGACGCGCTCGACGATCCGGATCTGCTCACCTGCTGGCACAGCTCCGCGCTCGACCAGATCGCCACCCGGCAGCTCCTCCGCATGCTGCTCCGCGAGCAGGACGAGCGCACCCAGGCCTGCCTGATCTACCACTATGTCGACGGGATGACCCACGAGGAGGCGGGAGAGATGCTCGGGATCTCCGGCGCCGCTGTCCGCAAGCGGATCAGCACGTTCCGCCATTCCCTGCCGCAGACACCCCCCTGGCTCCGGGAGGTTGAACCATGACCCACCCCTCCATCCTGACGCTGCACCGCCTCCGGCTCGGCGAATTGGCGCCGACCGATGAGGGCGCGCTGCGCCGCCACCTCGCGGACTGCCCCGGCTGCGCCGCCCGCCTCGACCAGCAGCACGACGCCCGCGCCGCCTTCCTGCGGGAGCCCTCCCCGCCCTGGCTCGCGCCCGCCCCCTCCGCCCCGGCGCGCCTGCTGGAGCGCCTGCTGGAGCGCCTGCCGGCGTGGCTCCGCCAGCGCTCCCCCCTCACGCTTTTGCCCGGCGCGCTCCTCTCCGGCGCGCTCCCGATACTCGCCATCGCCGCCCTCTCCGGCCCCCTGCTCCCCGCAGACCAGCCCCCGGACCTGCCCGCCCCGCACGCCCGCCCCAAGGGCATCGCGCCCCTGCTCGAAGCCTGGATCGAGACCGGCCAGTCCCCGCGCCCGCTCTACGAGGGGGAGGCGCTGCGGGCGGGCGACCGCGTGCAGCTCCGCTTCGACCCCGGCGCCCGCCGCTTCGTCACCCTCGCCGGTCGCGACAGCGACGGCACCGTCGAGATCTACGGCGTCATCCCCGCGAAGGGCCCCGGCGTCCAGTCCGCCCCCTTCGCCCTCACCCTCGACGGCACGCGCGGCCCCCAGACCTTCTTCGCCGTCCTCACCGACACCCGGCCCGACAGCGGGGCGATCCAGGCGCAGCTCTCCGGCGAGGAACCCTCGCTGGATCAGGCGGACATCCTCGCGCTCACTGTCGAGAAGACTGTCGAGAAGACCGACGGAAAAACCGTCGCGGCCCCCGGAGACCGGGAGTGACCGGCCCGATTCTATGCTGCTGAGCGCCGCGACCTGCCTGCTGCTGGCGCTCCCCGGGGCGGAGGCGTCCGTGCTGCGGCATGCGCTGATCGTCGGGGCCAACGAGGGCGGCGGGAACCTCGAACCGCTCCACTACGCCGAGAGCGACGCGCAGCGCATGTCCGAGGTGCTGGTGGAGCTCGGCGGGTTCGACCCGGCCTATGTGACGGTGCTGTACGCGCCGACCGCTGAGGATCTGAAGGCCGCGCTGCACGAGCACGCGCAGTACGCGGCGAACTTCGACGACGACCTGTTCCTGTTCTACTACTCCGGCCACGCCGACGCCAAGGGGCTGCGGCTCGGTTCGGGGCTGTACCCGTTCGACGCGCTGAAGACCGATGTCCGCGCCATGCCCGCCGAGGTCAAGCTCGGCATCCTCGACGCCTGCCGATCCGGCACCATCACCCGGCTCAAGGGCGCCTCGGTAAGCGCCTCCTTCCTGCCCGGCACCTCCGATGACGGCAGCGGCGGGCTGGCCGCCGAGGGCGAGGCCTGGATGACCGCCACCTCCGCCGAGGAGAGCGCCCAGGAGTCGGATCTGCTGCGCGGCAGCTTCTTCACCCACTACCTGATCTCCGGCCTGCGCGGCGCGGCAGACGAGGGCGGCGACGGCCAGATCAGCCTCGATGAGGCCTACCGCTACGCCTTCGACCGCGTCGTCGACCGCACCGGCGAGACCACCAACGGCGTCCAGCACCCCAACTTCGACTTCCGGCTCAAGGGGCAGGGCGATCTCGCGCTCACCCGCGTCAGCGCCGCCCGCGCCAGCCTGCTCATCCCCGCCGAGCTCTCCGGCAGCCTGCTCGTGCTGCGCCTCCCCGACCGCACCCCGGTCGCCGAGGTCGCGAAGCAGGCCGGGGTGCCGGTCACCCTCGCCCTCCCCCCCGGCACCTACCGGCTCCGGCTCACCCGGGACAGCAGCATCCAGGAGTCCACCGTCGGGCTCAACGAGGGCGGGCGCGCCACCGCGAACCAGTGGGGCGCGGTCAACGCGCAGGCATCGGCTGCGAAGGGGCCAAAAGCCGTCGCGCTCGACGCCGCCGAGCTGAGCCGCATGGCCGGACGCGAGGGCAGCGCCCTGCTGCTCTACGCCATCAACCCGCTCGACCTCCGCCACTCCCCCCTGCTCGCCGGGACCTCCTCCGCCGTCCTCCCCGGCGCCGGGCAGTTCTACAACGGCCAGTGGGGGACCGGCCTGCTCTACCTCGGCACCTTCAGCCTCCTCACCGGCACCGCCCTCGCCACCAACCCCTCCGCCGAGATCCACGGCATGATGGCCGGTCAGGACATGCTGCGCCTCTCCGCCCTGATGGTCTACGGCGCCTCCATCGCTGACGCCTCCTGGCACGCCCGCCGCGACCGCGACACCCGCCCGCACCGGGGCTTCGCCCTCTCGACGAACGGCGCGTGGACCGTCGGTGAGTCCTGGTCCAGCCCCTCCATCGCCGGGATCTCCCTCGATGTCCCGGCCACCAGGGGCGTGTCGGTCGGCGCCGACCGGATCGGCTGGACCTTCGTCCCCGGCACAGAGAGCGGCGGGCAGGGCGGCACCCAGATCATCGGGGTCGGCACCCGCGCCGCCTTCTACGTCGATGCCCCCCGCCTCGTCCCCGGCGTCTTCCTCGCCGTCGGCCTGCGCGCCTACGTCCCGGAGGATCAGGACGTCTCACAGAGCCTCCTCGATCTGGAGTCCTCCTCCGGGGCCGTCCTCGACGCCTCCGTCCCCCCCTCGACCCGCATCACCCCCGTCGTCGGCACAGGCGCCAGCCTCCGCTGGTACATCAGCCCCGCCTACTTCGTCCAGTGGGAGGCCCGGCTGGAGAGCGACGGCGGCCCGCTCAACTTCCAGGTCGGCGGCGGGGTCGGCATCCACCTCGGGAAGTAACGGTTACATGCTCTGCCCTCACCGGCATCCCACAGGAGCCCTCATGCAGCGTCGTGACTTCCTCACCGGCAGCGCCC
>JBEIQZ010000495.1:0-4723 GCA_040376255.1 Alphaproteobacteria bacterium | reverse complement strand
CCTCAACGAGATCTATCTGGGTCAGGCGGGCGGCGGCAGCCTCGCCGGGGTGGACGCCGCCGCCCGCGCCTGGTTCGGGCGCTCCATCGACCGCGCAGGGCTCCCCGAGGCCGCGCTGATCGCCGGGGTCATCTCCGCCCCCAACACCTACTCCCCGCTGAAGCACCCCGAAGCCGCGAAGACCCGCCGCGACATCGCCCTGGGCCGCCTCGCCGCCACCGGGGTCATCACCGCCGCAGTCGCCGCCGCCGAGCAGAAGAAGCCGCTCGACCTCCACCCCAACACCGGCAGGCGGCAGGCTGAGTGGGCCTCCGATGTCGTCGTCGATCTGGTCGAGGCAGAATTGGGCGAGGGCATGATCGCCCGCGAGGGGCTGGCCGTCCACACCACGATCCACCTCCCGCTCCAGCGCGCCGCCGAGCGGGCGCTCGCTGAGGGGCTGGCCGAATTGGAGGCCGCCCACCCGAAGCTCGCGGGCATCCAGGGCGCCATCGCCGTCGTCCGGGCGCGGGACGGCGCGGTGCTGGCCCTCGTCGGGGGCCGGGACTACGGCGACAGCTTCTATAACCGCGCCTGGCTCTCCGCCCGGCAGGTCGGCTCCACCATCAAGCCGCTGACCCTGCTCGCCGCCTTCGAGCGGGATCGCGCGCTGTCCCCCGCCACGATCCTGGAGGACGCCCCGCTCACCCTCACCGCCGATGGCAAGGACTGGAGCCCGAAGAACTACGACGGCAGCTACGTCGGCGCGATCCCGATCCGCCGCGCCATCGCCACCTCCCGCAACATCCCCGCCGTCAAGCTCGCGATGCAGGTGGGGATGCCGGAGCTGGAGCGCCGCTGGAAGGCCATCGGCCTCCAGGAGGCCACCCGCTACCCCTCCTCCGCCCTCGGCAGCTTCGGCGCCACCCCGCTCCAGATGGCCGCCGCCTACGCGATCTTCGCCAACGTCGGCGCGACGGGCGGCGCCTGGCACGCCCCCTTCCTCGTGCGCGGGATCGCCGGGGACACCGGCCTGAAGTGGGAGCCCTCCCGACCAGCCGATGTCAATTACAGCAGCCGCGCCGCCTGGCTCGCCGCCGATGTCCTGCGGAGCGTGCTGACCGAAGGCACGGGCAAGGGCGCGGCAAAATACGGGGTCGGCAGCGACGCCGGGGGCAAGTCCGGCACCACCGACCGCTACACTGACGCCTGGTTCGTCGGCTTCTCGTCCGAGATCTCCATCGCCGTGTGGGTCGGCTTCGATCAGCAGCGCCCCACGGGCCTCACCGGCTCGCAGGCCGCCCTCCCGGTGTGGGCCCGCCTCATGGCGTGGAGCGGGACGAGCGGCGGGGAGAGCGCCCCTGCCCCCGCCGGGCTGCAACGCGTCGAGGTCTGTGAGGCGACCGGCGCGCCCCCCTGTCCGGGCTGCGAGAAGACCCGCGAAGAGTGGTTTGTCGAGGGGCGCACGCCGGAGTCGGCCTGCGGCGCGGCGCCGCTGATCGTGGGGCGCGGCACCGCAGGCGAGGGCGCGGGCAAGAGCGCGGGCGAGAGCACGGGCAAGAGCGCGGGCGAGGGCGAGGGCAAGAGTGCGGGAGAGGAGGGAGAGAAGGCTGAGAAGGGCGCGATGAAGCGGCTAGGGGAATGGCTGGGGATCGGGAAGAAGGACTGATCCTCCCCAGGGGGGGCGGAGATCAGCCGCAGGCGGCGAGGAGCCGCTGGAGCAGCAGGTGTCCGCCTCCGAACACCTGGAACCCGTCCCCGACCAGCACCGCGCCGATCTCCGGGATCGCGGCGAGCCGCCGGAGCGAGGCGACTGCGGCGGCCCGATCCTTCAGCTTGGCGTCAGGCAGCAGCATCAGCGATCCGGCCCGGTGGGCGCGGATCAGGTCGCCGGTGATCAGCGTGGTCCCGCCGAGGATCAGCGCCAGCTCGCCGGGGGTCTTGGAGCCGTCGAGGGTGAGGATCTGCAGATCGGGCGCGAGGCTGTCGCCCTCCGCGAGCCAGCGGTCGCAGCGGATCGGGAAGCTGTCCTGCTCGGCGGCGGGGCCGGCGATGCGGGCGCCGGTCCACGCGGCGATCCGGGCGGCGTCGCGGCAGTGGTCGGAGTTGGTGATCACGATCCAGGCGGCCCCGCCGAGGGACTGGAGGTGGCGGCGGTCGTGATCGGAGAGGGGGAGGGGGTCGATGAGGACGTTCCCCTCCGGGCTGCGCCAGCAGAGCCCGTGGAAGTCGATGTTGCGCTCCTCGTCGAAGGTGCTCCAGGCGTACAGATCAGGGCGGTGTAGAGACTTCATGCCCGCTGGGTAACCCGTCTCCCTCCGGGGACGACGTTCCCCTCAATACAGGAAGCCGACCATCGCCAGGCACATCTCGTCCAGCGTCCCCTCGCCGAGCCAGACGTCCACCGGCTCAGTCAGCCCGGCGTCGTCGAGGGCGCCCTCCAGCGCGGGGTTGCTCAGGCTGTTGTTGTAGCGGCACTCGATCTGCAGCTCGTCGCCGGTCCGGACGGTGGGCATCTCATCGACAGGGACATCGTACTCATAGCTGCGCTGCCAATTGTAGTCGTAGCGGCTGGCGGAGAGCAGGCAGTCGTCCCCGTTGAGCCGCACATCCATGCCCTGGCCGACGAGGTGCATGTGGGCACCGACGTGGGTGATGGTGAGATCGCGGTCGACCGGGGGGACGGTGTAGCGCATCGTCTCGGTGTGGTCGGGGGAGCCGGCAGGGATGAAGAACAGCGGGAAGCCGGGATCGTCGGGGCCGTCCATCAGCCCGTAGGCTTCGGTCGGGAAGTTGCCGATGAGCGTGGTGAGCTGGTAGCGCGCAGGGACGCCGCTCATCCAGCGGAGCCGGACGCCGGGCTGATCGACCTCGCCGCTGCGGCCCGAGGGGTGGTAGTGCATCTGGACGACGATGCGCGAATTGGCGGGGATGTAGGTCCCGGCACCTTCAGCGGCCTCGAAGGGCTGAGCGCCGGGGACCCAGGTCGCGAGGAGCTGAGTGGAGGAGATGCCCATGCCGCCGCTGCACTCGTACCAGCCGTCCGCCCCGGCGACGGCGTCGGACTCGGCGTTGGCGTCGAGCATGATCAGGGCGTGGTGGGAGATCGGGCCGTTGTCTGCGACGAACTCCACCCCGTCGAGGAAGCGCGGCGCAGAGAGGCCGGGATCGACGACGAAGCACCAGAACTCGTCCGCCGCCGCGCCGGAGGTGTAGCTGCCGACCGGGGTGAGCGTCACGTCCGCGTCCTCCAGCGTCGGGACGACCGGCGCCTCAGCAGGCGCAGCGTCTGCCGGATCGCCGAGCGGCGCGCCCGCCTCAGACCAGGCGGCCAGCAGCGCGATCTCCTCGGCGCTCAGGCGCGGGTCGTCCTTCCAGGGCAGCGTCGGCTGGCAGGTCTCCGTGGGTTCAGCCGCCCACGGCGGCATCAGCCCCTCAGCGGTCATAAAAGCCATCCGTCCCGCCATCGACTGCGCGGTGGCCGGGCTGGTCAGGTCAAAGCTGGGGCCGCCCGGATAGTGACAACCCGTGCAATTCGGGATCACGACGGGCGCGACGTCCTGGTACCAGGTCGGCCCGTCGCCGGAGGTCGCAGCGGTGCTGTCCTCCCCGACCTTGATCTCCCCGGTGGCACAACCGCTGAGCGCCAGCCACCCCGCCGCAAAAACCCCCGCCCGTGTCTCCGCCCGCATACGACCCTCCGTTGCACACCACAGACCGATCAGATCGGCAGGACAGGGGACAACGTGAACGATCCCACGCAGAAATTCACGCTCATGGGACGGAAGGGGGGGCGGCTCGTCCCGTCACCTTCCTCCCGCGACAACGTATGTATTCTGCATGAGCATCGCGATGGTCATCGGCCCGACCCCGCCCGGGACCGGCGTGATCCAGGCAGCGCGCTCCGCAGCGGGGGCGAACTCCACGTCCCCGGTGAGTTTTCCGTCCGGCAGCCGGTTGATGCCGACGTCGAGGACGGTGGCGCCCTCCTTGATCCAGGCGCCCTTGACCATGCCGGGGACGCCGACTGCTGCGACGACGATGTCGGCGCGGGCGACGTGGGCGGCGAGGTCGCGGGTACGGGAGTGGCAGAGGGTGACGGTGCAGTCGCGGTGTTCGAGCAGGGCGACCATCGGGCGGCCGACGATGTTGGAGCGCCCGATCACCACCGCCTCGCGGCCTCTGAGATCGGCGGGGGCTGCGACGGTGCGGAGCAGCAGCTCGATGACCCCGGCGGGCGTGCAGGGGACGAGGGCGGGGCGGCGCTGCCAGAGGCGCCCGGTGTTGACGGGGTGGAAGCCGTCGACATCTTTGGCGGGGTCGATGGCCTCGATGACGGCTTCGGCGCGGACGTGGGCGGGCAGCGGGAGCTGCACGAGGATGCCGTGGATCTGCGGATCGGCGTTGAGCTGCGCGATCTCAGCGAGCAGGGCTGCCTCGGGCGTATCGGCGGGGAGGTTGATCTGGCGGTGGTGGAAGCCGAGCCGCGCGGCGGTCCGCCCTTTGTTCCGTACATAGACCTCGCTGGCCGGATCGGCACCGACGAGGATCACGGCGAGGCCGGGCGGCCGGGGCAGGGCAGGGACCTGTGCCGCGATGCGGTCGGTGATCTCTGCGGCGATGGCTTTTCCGTCGAGGAGGCGGGCGCTCACGTGCCGCTGCCGGAAGCCGGGGCGGCGGGAGCGGCCGGGGCAGCGGCGGGAGCGGCAGGCGCGGCGGGCGCAGCAGCGGCGGGCGCGGCGGG
>JBEIQZ010000526.1:0-4429 GCA_040376255.1 Alphaproteobacteria bacterium | reverse complement strand
GACCCGCTGATCCGGGATCTGCTCGGAACCGCCCTCCGCCGGGGCGCAGACGACGCGGATCTGTACTTTGAGCACCTCCACGCCCACTCGGTCGCCCTCTCGGACGGGAAGGTGAACCGGGCGAGCACCTCGGTCGATCTGGGGATGGGCGTGCGGGCCGTCTCCGGGGACTCGGTGGGCTACGCCTACACCGAGGATCTGTCGCCCGCCGCGCTGCGCCGCGCCGCCGAGATCGCCGCCGAGATCGCCGCCGGGGGCCGGACGCTGGCGGTGGCCGCGCCCACGCTGCGCCGCTACGCGGACTTCTACCCCATCGGCCGCCCGTGGAGCGATGTGGCGATGGCGGAGCGGGTCGGGCTGGTGCGCCAGTGGGAGCAGCGCACGTTCGCCCTCGATCCGCGCGTGAAGAAGGTGGAGGTGTCCTTCGCCGACAGCACGCGCCACATCCTGATCGCGCGCCCGGACGGGCGGCTTGTCCCTGACACTCAGCACATGACGCGGGCGTTTGTGGTCTGCACTGCTGAGCAGAACGGTCGCCGCGAGACGGGCAGCGCCAACTTCGCGCAGCGCGACGACATCTCCTACTACACCGCTGAGCGCAGCGAGCGCCTCTGCCGCCGCGCGGTCAGCAACACGACGATCCTGTTCGACGCGATAAAGCCGCCTGCCGGGGAGATGACGGTGGTGCTGGGCGCGGGCTCCTCGGGCATCCTGCTCCACGAGGCCATCGGCCACGGGCTGGAGGCGGACTTCAACCACAAGGGCGTGTCCATCTACGCCGACCGGGTGGGCCAGCGCATCGCGCCGCCGGGGGTGACGGTGGTGGACGACGGGACGATCCCGAAGGCGCGCGGCAGCGTCAACACCGACGACGAGGGCAACCCCACCGAGCGCACGGTGCTGATCGAGGACGGCGTCCTCCGCAGCTACCTGCACGACGAGATCTCCGCCCGCCACTACAAGGTGAACCCCACCGGCAACGGGCGCCGCGAGAGCTTCCGCCATGTGGTGCTGCCCCGGATGCGGATCACCTACATGGACCCCGGCCCCTACAGCCCGGAGGAGATCATCGCCTCGACGAAGCGCGGGATCTACTGCTCCACCTTCGCCAACGGGCAGGTGCAGATCGGCGCGGGCGACTTCTCGTTCTACGTCCGCCAGGGCTTTTTGATTGAGGACGGCAAGCTGACCGCCCCGATCAAGGACGTGAACCTGATCGGGAACGGCCCGAAGGTGCTGGAGACGGTCGAGATGGTCGGCAACGACCTGGAGATCGATGAGGGCGGCTGGACCTGCGGCAAGGACGGCCAGTCCATGCCGGTCTCTCAGGGGATGCCCAGCGTCAAGGTGTCCCGACTCTCTGTCGGAGGAGCTTCCCGATGAACACGGATCAGATCTGGACGCTCGCCCGCGACGTCCTCCGCACCGTCCACGCCCTCGGCGCCGAGGAGGCCACCGTCGCCACCTCCCGCCACGACGAGATCAGCCTGAGCCGCCGCGCCGGGAAGCTGGAGCAGGCCACGCAGGCCACCAGCCAGTCCCTCTCGCTCTCGCTGCTCGCCAACGACAGGTTCTCCGTCCACTCCACCTCCGATCTGCGCCCTGACGCCCTCCAGCAGTTCCTGCGCGAGGCGGTCGAGGCCACCTCCGTCCTCGAACCGGAGCCTGAGCGCCGCCAGCCTGAGCGCGCCCGCTGCGGCCTCGGCGCGACGGAGGCCGAGCTGGATCTGTGCGATCCGGGCTGGGAGGCGATGACGGTCGAGGAGCGGCGCTCGCGCGCCCTCGCGCTCGAAGCGGCCACCGACGCGCTGCCCGCCCGCGATCAGATCCTCTCCTCCACCTGCTACTTCAGCGACTCGCGCTCGGACTCGGTGCGCGTGATGTCCAACGGCTTCGAGGCGGCGTGGCGATCCAGCGGCTTCGGCCACGGGATCGAGATCACGCTGTCAGAGCCGGGGGGTCGCCGCCCTGAGGCGATGTCGTGGTACTCGGCCACCCACCTCGACGCGCTGCCCGCCCCCGCGCAGGTCGCCGCCGAGGCGTGGCAGCGCGTGGCCCGCCGCCTCAACAGCGGCCCCGCTGCCTCCGGGCGCTACCCGATGCTGCTCGACGCCACGGTGGTCGGGCGCATCCTCGGCTGCCTCGGCGGCCCGCTCTCCGGCGCCGAATTGCACCAGGGGCGCTCCTGCCTCGCCGGGAAGCGGGGCGAGGCCATCGCCTCCCCGCTGCTCCACCTGAGCGATCAGCCGCTCATCCGGCGCGGCCTCGGCTCGCGGCCCTTCGACGGGGACGGCCTCCAGGCCCGCCCGATGCCGGTGATCGAGGACGGCGTGCTGCAGAACTTTTACATAAATACCTACTATGGGCGGAAGCTGGGGATGGACACCACCACCGGCGGGCGCTCCAACTGGGTCGTCCGCCCCGGCGCCCGCAGCCCCGAGCAGATCCTGAAGGATCTGCCCGCCTGCATCCTCGTCACCGGCTTCCTCGGCGGCAATTCCAACGGCCTGACCGGCGACTTCAGCTTCGGCGTTCAGGGGCTGCTCATGGCCCACGGCGAGGTGCAGGCCCACCTCTCCGAGATGAACGTGTCGGGCAACCTGCTCCAGATCTTCCACCAGCTGAGCGAGGTCGCCTCGGACACCTGGGCGTGGTCGTCGCTGCGCTCCCCGTCGCTCCTGTTCTCGGACGTGGAGTTCAGCGGGAAGTAGCCATGTCCACCCCGGACGCAGCGATCCTCATCGGCCTCCAGGGCGCGGGCAAGAGCACCTTCGCCCACCGGCACCTCGGCGCCACCCACCTCCGCATCAGCCGGGACACCGTCCGCACCGCCGCCCGCGAGCGCGCGCTGCACTGCGCCTGCATCGGCGCGCTCCAGTCCTTCGCCGCCGACAACACCCACCCCGCGCCGGAGAGCCGCGCCCCGGCGATCCGGCTGGCGCGCGGGGCGGGCTTCACGGTGACAGGTTATTTTTTCGTGCCGGATCTGGACGGCGCCCGCGACCGGAACGCCGCCCGCAGCGGGCGGGCGCAGGTGCCGGAGGCGGCGATCCGCGCCACGCTCCAGAAGATGACGGCGCCCGCCTTCGCTGAGGGTTTTGATCGGATCTTCCATGTGCGGCTGGAGACCGGCGGAGAGAGAGACGGAGAATTCACGTTGGACGAGCAGCCTGCGCCGCAGGCAGGAGGAGACGATGGCCTACCGTGACGCGATCGGGGATCGGATGAAGGAGTACGAGCTGGCGGAGGCCGGGCGGCGGCTGATGTCGCGGCTCCCGATCTGTATACGCATCGACGGCAAGCGGTTCTCAAAGTTCACTCAGGGGCTCCGCAGGCCCTATGACGAGCGGCTGTCCCGGCTGATGGTCGATGTGACTCAGCACCTCGTCGAGGAGTGCGGCGCGCTCGCGGGCTACACGCAGTCCGACGAGATCAGCCTGTTGCTGTACCAGAGCGACCCGGCCTCTGAGAATTTCCTCGACAACCGCACCCAGAAGCTCTGCTCCATCCTCGCCTCCATGGCGACGGCGCGGTTCAACGCCGGGCTGGCCGCCGCCATTCCAGAGAAGGCCGGTATCACGGCGCTGTTCGACTGCCGGGTGTGGGCGGTGCCGACGCAGGAGGAGGCGGCCAACGTGTTTCTGTGGCGCGAATTGGACGCCACGAAGAACTCGGTGAGCATGGCGGCGCGGGCGTATTTTTCGCATGCGGAGACGCTCAACAAGAACGTGTCCGAGATGCAGGAGATGCTCTTTTTGAAGGGCGTCAACTGGAACGACTACCCGGCCTTCTTCAAGCGCGGGACGTTCATCCTGCGGCGCACCTCGGAGCGGCGGTTCTCGGCGGAGGAGCTTGATAAGCTCCCGCCGAAGCATGCGGCGCGCACGAACCCCGATCTGATCGTCGTGCGATCCGACGTCGGGCCGGTCGAGGTGCCGCCGTTCACGCGGGTCGCGAACCGGGTCGGGGTGCTGTTCGAGGGGGAGGCGCCGCTGTTGCGGGCGGAGCCTGATCCCGGCCCCTGATCCCGGCGCCTGATCCCGGCGCTACTCCGGCGCGACGAGGATCAGGAACCGCTCTGCGCCCCGCGCGATCTCCAGCTTCCACGGCACCCCCGGCGGCGCGAGCGCCTCCATGAGCGCGAATTGCGCCGCCGAGGGCGCGGGCGCCCCGTTGATCTCGGTGATCCGATCCCCGGCCTTCAGCCCGGCGCGGACGGCGCTCCCGGGGATCAGGCGCTGGAGGAGGAGCGCGCCGTCCGCGTCCGCCGCCGAGGCGCCGAAGGAGGACGTCCCCGCGCGCTGCCCCCGCACCTCGTCCGGCGGGCTGAGCCGGAGGGTTGGGGGGCCGGGGTGGACGGCACCGGGCGCGGGGGGGAGGCCCGCCGGGGTCTGCTCGCAGCGGTTGAGGCCGGCGTAGATCGCCGCCT
>JBEIQZ010000237.1:0-7500 GCA_040376255.1 Alphaproteobacteria bacterium | reverse complement strand
CCAGCGCAGCGCGCGCTCCCCGAGGCCCAGCACCGCCGCCACGCCCGCCGCCCCCGCCGCCACCAGCCCGCCGGTGAGCCGCTGCCCGGCCTGCACGACGTCGATCCCTTCGATCAGGAAGGTGCCGGAGGGCAATTCCACGACCCAGCCCAGCATCAGCAGCATCGTCAGCAGCATGATCATGTCCGCCAGCCGCTCCAGCAGGATCGCCGCCATCGCCGTGCCGAACGGGATCTTCTCCTGCTCGAACAGCAGGTAGGGCCGGACAAACTCCCCGATGCGGAACGGGATCACCTGGATGGCGAGATAGCCGATGGACAGGATCGACAGCAGCCGCTTCGCCCCGACGGGCTGCTCCAGCAGCAGCTGCAGCCGCAGCACCCGCAGGTAATGCGCGCCGAAGTACAGCAGCATCACCCCGCCCACGTCCCGCCAGGACGCCGCCTGCAGGCTGCTCCAGGCGACCGCCGGATCGAGCCCCCGGAACACCCCGGCCAGGCACACCCCCGTCAGCAGCAGCACCGCCGCCAGCCGGAGCCTCATCGGCGCCGCAGCAATTGGAGTCCGATCAGGCTCTCCTCCAGGCGTTGATCGCCGTCGATGCCCATATACTCCGGCGGCTCCGCCCGCGTGACCTCAGAGCCGAACATCCGATCCCAGATCACCAGCACGTTCCCGTAATTGCCGTCGCAGACATGCCCCTCGCGGGTGTGGTGCCAGGAGTGGAACAGCGGGTTGTTCAGCAGCCGGTGCCAGAGCCGGGCCGCCGGGTGATCGAGGGTGAACCGGATGTTGCCGTGCTCGAAGGCGTCAAAAAAGACCCCCGGCACCAGCGCCCACGGCAGCACCCACGGCGCGAACCCGGAGGTGTCGAACAGCAAGCCGGACAGCGCCAGCGGCAGCAGCGCGAGCTGGATGAAGTCCACCGCATGCATCCGGAACCCGGCGGTGGCGTCCATCACCTCGATGGAGTGGTGGACCCGGTGGAAGCTCCAGAGGAAGGGGACCCGGTGGTGGAGGCGGTGGAGCCAGTAGCGCGCGAGATCCAGCACCAGGAAGGCGGACAGGAATTGGAGCGCAGGGTGGCTGATCGCGGAGAGATCGATGAGGCCGCCGCCCGTCCAGCCGGGGAGGCGCTGCCCGAGCGAGAGGCCGAGCCACCCCATCCCCAGCCGGAGCGGATAGAGCAGCGCGGCGTTCCCCAGGTTGATCCATGTGGCGCGGTGCAGGAGCGGCTGTTGGTGCCGGGGCCAGAGCAGTCCCGCCCCCATGCCGAGGGCCAGCGCCGCCGCTTGTGCGATCAGTCCGAGCATGGGCCAGCATATACGGTGGTAGGAACCGCAGCCACAGGATAGAGGCCGCCCCCTGTAGAGCGGGTCACACCCCGCCGGAGAAACGATGATCGTCGTCAGCAACGTCTCCAAAGGGTTCGGCGGGCGTCTCCTCTTTGAGGACGTCAACACCAGCTTCCCCCCCGGCCAGCGGTATGGCCTTACCGGCCCCAACGGCGCGGGAAAAACCACGTTCATGAAGATCCTCATCGGAGAGATCGATTGCGACAACGGGCACATCAACCGCCCCGACCGCGTCGGCTACATCCGTCAGGATCACACGACCTTCGACGACATGCGCGTGCTGGACGCCGTCATCTCCGGCAACGAGCGGCTGTGGGAGGCGATGCAGGAGCGCGACGCGCTCAGCAGCCGCGAGGATCTGAGCGACGCGGACGGCGAGCGGCTGGGAGAGCTGGAGTGCGTCGTCGGCGAGGAGGACGGCTATGAGGCCGAGTCCAGCGCGGCGGTCATCCTCGACGGCCTGGGGCTGAGCCAGGCGGAGCAGGAGGGGCCGATGAAGGAGCTGCAGGGCGGCTTCAAGCTCCGGGTGCTGCTGGCGCGGGCGATGTTCGGCAAGCCGCAGGCGATGCTGCTGGACGAGCCGACAAACCACCTCGATCTCGACTCGATCCGCTGGCTGGAGGATTTTCTCCAGAGCTATGACGGGACGCTGGTGGTGATCTCGCACGACCGCCACTTCCTCAACAGCGTCGTCACCCACATCGCCGACATCGACTACCAGACGATCATCCAGTACACCGGCAGCTACGACGACATGGTGCGCGCCAAGGCCCGCGTCCGCACCGAGGTTGACAAGTCCAACTCCCGCAAGAGCGACAAGATCAAGCAATTGCAGGACTTCATCAGCCGCTTCGGCGCGGGCAGCCGCGCCTCCCAGGCGGCCAGCCGCCGCAAGGAGATCGAGCGGCTGAAGCCGGAGGACATCAAGCGCTCCAACATCCAGCGCCCGTTCATCCGGTTCGAGGTCGAAAAACCCTCCGGGCGCGACGTGCTGGAGATCAAGAAGCTCGCCTGCGGCTACAACGGCAAGCCCCTCTACACCAACCTCCACCTCCAGATCACGCGCGGCGACAAGGTCGCCATCGTCGGCAAGAACGGCGTCGGCAAGACGACGCTGATCCGCACGTTGATGGGCGAATTGCCGCCCGTCGACGGCGCGATCAAGTGGGGCCACGAGACGAACCCCGGCTACTTCCCCGAGGAGCACGAGCGCTGCATCCCGCCCGGCATGAGCGTCTTCACCTACATGTTCGACCAGCGGCCCGACGCAGGAAAAGAGGGCGTGCGCTCGGTGCTGGGCCGGATGCTGTTCTCCGGCGAGGACGGCGACAAGCCCACCGCGACGCTCTCCGGCGGGGAGCGCGTCCGCACGATCCTGGCGCGGCTCATGTTGCTGAAGTTCAACGTGCTGCTGATGGACGAGCCGACAAACCACATGGATCTGGAGGCGATCTCGGCGCTGCGGGACGGGGTGGAGAGCTACCAGGGGACGGTGATCTTCGTCTCCCATGACCGGGATCTTGTCGAGACGGTGGCGAACAAGCTGGTCGTGATAGAGGAGGGGTCTGTGCAGGTCTTCAATGGCGGATACTCCGAATACCTCAAGCAGCGTGCATAGCGCCCCGCAGACGCCGGTACTCTCACGCCTCTGGCCCCGTCTCTGGCCGCACCTGCGCGCCGCCTTCGTCGCCTTCCACCTGCTCGCCATCTCGCTCGACGCCTCCCCCTCCCCCGGCGCGGGCATGAACCGCAGCGCGTGGAGCGACCCGACCGTGCAGGGCGAGTTCACCCGCTGGGCCAGGTTCCTCGGCACCGACCGCAAGACCCTGGAGGACGCGCTCTGGGCCTTCGCCCAGCAATTCGTCAAGGCGCGCGGCGCGGTCATGACCCCGTTCAACCCCTGGCTGGAGCACACCGGCACCTCCCAGTCCTGGCAGATGTTCGTCGCCCCCCACCGCTTCCCGACCCGGATGCAGCTCCAGATCCTCCCCGCAGCCAACCCTGCCGACCCCGCCGCTGATCTGAGGATCCGGGACGCCGACTGGCAGACCGTCTACGAGGAGCGCAGCCCCGACGACACCTGGCAGGCCGCGCGCTTCGACACCGAGCGCCTGCGCGCCTCCATCTTCCGCTGGGGCTGGCCCAACTACCAGTCCGCCTGGAAGAACGCCTGCCGCGTCTTCGCCCGCGACCTCGTCCGGGAGGCCCGCGACGCCGGATCGCCCGCGCCGGTCGCCGTCCGCTGCCGGATGTTCAAGCAGGAGTCCCCCTCCCCGGAGGCCATCCGCGACGACAAGATCCCTGCCGGGAAGTGGGTCTTTGTCCAGGTCGTCAAGACCGACAGCCTCGACGCGCCCCCCGCCCCACCCGCCGCCCCGAAGACCATCCCATGATCGCCGCACTCTCCGACCGCTGGCGCCGCTGGGTCGCCCTGCTCGACCGCCGGGAGGACGGCGCCAGCCTCGCCCTCGTCCGCGTCCTCTGCGCCGGGATCATCGCCGCCCACCTCGCCAACTCGCTCCGCACCGGCACCTGGCGCTGGGTGTGGGTCGACGCCGCTGACGGCGGCCTCCGCGCCCTCAACCCGGTGTGGCTCGCGCACTTCGGCGGGCTCACCCCCGGCAACGTCCAGGCCCTCATCGTCGCCACCCTGATCGCCGCCCTCGCCATGATGGGCGGCCTCCTCACCCGCGCCGCCGTCTTCGCCGTCTGGTTCGGCTACGGCACCCTCGCCGATCTCAACGGCCACGCGGGCGGCTCCTACGACGAATTGCTGAAGAACGTCCTTTTTTTATTGCTGCTCTCCGGCTGCGGATCGGCGCTCTCGCTCGACCGGCGGCTCGGGCTGGACAAGGGCGGGCCGGTGGCGGCGTGGCCGCGCTGGGCGATGATCTTCCAATTGGTGCTGATGTACTGGACGACCGCGCTCCAGAAGCTCTCCAGCTCCTGGATCCCGATCGGGGAATTGGACGCGCTCTGGTACATCCTCTGGCAGCCGACCTGGCAGCGCTTCACCCTGCCGCTGGCTGACCTCGCCTGGGCCTACCCGATCACGCAGCTCATGACGCTCTCCGTCTGGTGCTTCGAGCAGGCCGCGCCGCTGCTGCTGCTCGCCTACTGGTACCGGGACACGCGGGAGCGGGGCGGCTGGCTGCGCGGGGTGTTCAATTCCAAGGACTTCCGGGGGAAGTTTCTGCTGTTCGGGCTGGGGATGCACGTCGGGATCGAGGTGCTGATGGAGGTCGGGTCGTTCTCGTGGGCGACGATGTGCCTGTATGTGGCGTGTTTTCACCCGGAGGAGTGGCGGGGGCTGCTCAGATCCGCACCCGCTCCCCGATCAGCCGCACCAGCGCCTCCTCCATGAACTCATACTCGTCCCTGATCCCCAGGCAGCGCACCGGCTTCCGCTGATCCTTCGGCAGCGCGCCCATCAGCTTCTCCGCCGCCTTCCGGTGGCGATCCTCCATCGCGTAGACCACGTCGGCCCACAGGAGGTGATCGAGCGACAGCACCTCCTCGGCGTCCGGGCTCGTCCCCGCCGACCACGCCTCCACCCCCGGCCACGCGCCGCACACCTGCTCGGCGGTGGGGCTGCGGCGGCGGTTGCGGCTGCACAGGAACAGGAGTCGTATCACGTCTCCAGCTTAACCATCAGATCGGAGAGCGGCAGGTGCAGCATCGGATCGTGCGGGGCAGGCGGCGGCGGCGATAGCGCGAGCCGGACGCCGGACAGCGCGAGCCGGAGGCGCTCGAAGCCGGTGAGGACGGTGCGCCCCTGGAGCGGATCGCCGCCAGAGACGAGGAGCTTGCGCCCGATGCCCCGGTAGACGCAGAGGGCGGCGGCGGCGGCGAGGCGGCCCCGGAGCGGCAGGAAGCGGAGGCCCGCCGCTGCGCTGTCGTACCAGCGCTCGGCGGCTCTGAGCAGATCGATGGTGACGGCGGCGACGGCGGCGTGCAGCAGCGCGTCGGCGCGGGCGGACGGATCGGCGGGGGTCACCGCGCAGAGCAGGCGGTCGGGGGTGACGCCGTGGGGGAGCAGGCGGGTGGCGGGCAGGTAGACGCGCCCGTTGAGGGCGTCCTCGCGGACGTCGCGGCAGATATTGGTGAGCTGCATCGCGACGCCGAGATCGACGGCGAAGGGCCGCGCAGCCGGGTCGGCGCAGCCGAGCATCGGCGACATCATCAGGCCGACCGTCCCGGCGACGTGCCAGCAGTAGCGCAGCAGCGCCCGGTCGTCGCGCAGGCGCGCCGGGGCCAGATCGCCCTCCACCCCGTCGAGCAGGGCGAGCGCGGCGGCCAGCGGCAGGCCGCGGCGCGCGGCCACGTCGAGCAGCCCGGCGATGATCGGCCCCGGCGGCGCCGCCCCGGTGATCTCGCGCCGCACCTGATCGAGCGCCCGCGCGTCCTGCAGATCGTCCGCCAGATCGTCGATGTGCCGACAATACGCATAGAGCCGCGCCACATCGTCGCGCACCTCCGCCGGGAGCAGGCGGCTGGCGAGCGAAAAAGATCGCGCCTTCGACGCCAGCACCGCGCGCGCCACGCCGAGAGAGCTGTCCGGCACCACCGCCGGGATCGGCTCAACCACTGCGGCGCCCGGTGGAGAGGGCAGCCGGGAGGGCGATGGGGCTGGCCGGGCGGGGCATGACGCGCTCCAGCACGCGGGCCGAGTTCAGCACGCCTGGTACGCCCGCGCCGGGATGAGTGCTCGCCCCGACAAAAAACAGGTTGCCGATGTCCTCAGAGCGGTTGTGGTAGCGGAACCACGCCGACTGCGTCAGCGTCGGCTCCAGCCCGAACGCCGCGCCGTCCACCGAGCGCAGCCGCCCCGCGAAGTAGCGCGGATCGACGGTCTTCCAGCTGCAGAGGTTCTCCCGGGTGCCAGGGAGCGCGGTCTTGTCGAGATAGTCGAGGATCCGGTCGCCGTAGGGGCCGCTCTCCTTCTCCCAGTCGAGGCCGCTGCGGTCGTTCGGCACCGGCGAGAGCACATAGAACCCCTCCTGTCCGGGCGGCGCGAGCGACGGGTCCGTCCGCGTCGGCGCATGCAGGTAGAGCGAGAAGTCCTCCGCCAGCACCTTCTTGTGGAAGATATCGTCCAGCAGCCCCTTGTAGCGGTCGCCCAGCAGGATCGTGTGGTGCGCGACGTCCGGGTACTTCACCTTCGATCCGAAGTAGGCCACGAACAGGCTCATCGACGGGCGCCGCCGGGCCACCGAACGATCGGTGTGCGTGGGCCGGTGCGCCGCGTCGATCATCTTCGAGTAGGCGAAGCTCGGATCGCCGTTGAACACCACCGAGGCGCAGGGGATGCGCTCCCCGGAGGCCAGCCGCACCGCGCGCGCCTGCCCGCCCTCCACCTCGATGTGCTCCACCGGGCTGCTGCAGCGCACCTCGACCCCCAGATCGTTGAGCAGCCGCACCATCCCGCTCACCACCGCCCCCGTCCCGCCCTTGGGGAACCACACGCCCCACTTGCGCTCCAGCCAGTGGATCAGCAGGTAGATCGAGGAGGTGTCATACGGGTTCCCGCCGACCAGCAGCGGCTGGAACGTGAACACCTGCCGCAGCCGCTCGTCCTTGATGTGGCGCGACACCATCCCGTACACCGACCGGTAGCTCTGCAGCCGGATCATCTCCGGCACGATCCGCAGCATGTCCGCCAGCCGATCAAAGGGCTGATCCACCAGCCGCGTGTACCCCACATCGAAGATCGCCTTCGCCTCCGCCGCCAGCCGCCGGTATCCGTCCACGTCCTGCGGCGACATCTGCCGGATCTGCTCCAGGATCCGATCCTCCTCCCCCACATAGTCGAACCGCGACCCATCCGGAAAACACACCCGGTAGAACGGATCGACCGGCGCCAGCTCGTAATAGTCGCGCGGATCGCGCCCGACCAGCGTGAACAGCTCGTCCAGCAGGTAGGGCGCCGTGATCACCGTCGGCCCGGCGTCGAAGGTGAACCCGTCCTGCTTCCACACCGACGCCCGCCCGCCGGGCTGCTCGTTGGCCTCCAGGACAAGGACGGGATGACCCATGGCGCGCAGGCGGATGGCGGCCGCCAACCCTCCAAACCCCGTGCCGATCACGATGGTGGTGTCTCTGGATGGGACGCTCGACGGCGCTGCGCTGTGTCGGGCGTCCCGTC
>JBEIQZ010000553.1:0-4116 GCA_040376255.1 Alphaproteobacteria bacterium | reverse complement strand
CGACGCCCTGCCGCCGCAGCGCCCGCCGATCGACGCCCTGCCGCCGCAGCGCCCGCCGATCGACGCCCCGCCGCCGTGCCCGCCGCTCCGTCCGCCGACCGGCGCGCTCCGGTCTTTACGTCCCCGGAGAGGCGTCCGCCTGCCTCTGCGTCTGTGGCCCTGGAGCTCCCTGCGTCGCCCGCCCGGGCAGGCTATCAGCCGCACCGCCGCATGCCGCGCTGGACGCGTGGCGCGGGCGCCGGGGGCCGGTGGAAGCAGTCCCCCGGAGATTTCTACGTGGAGGAGGTCTCCCTGCAGCCGCCGGAGGGCAGGGGAGAGCACCAGTGGCTGTGGGTGGAGAAGATCAATTTCTCCACTGAGGAGGTCGCCGAGCTGCTCGCCCGCCACGCCGCGATCCGTCGCTCCGATGTCGGCTACGCCGGGCTGAAGGATCGGTTCGCCTGCACGCGGCAGGTCTTCACCCTGCACGGGGGCCGCGCGATCGCGGATCTCGCGCCGGACGCCCTCCCGCCCGGGATCCGCGTCCTCCGGGCGGATCGCTGCCTCCACAAGCTCCGGATCGGCGCGCTCGCCGGGAACCGCTTCCGCATCCGGCTGGAGGGCGTCCACCTGCCGACCCTCCATGCCCGCCTCGATGACCTCGCAGAGACCGGCGTCCCCAACTACTACGGGGTTCAGCGCGTCGGCGGCGATGCCCCGGCCCTCGGCTATGATCTGCTGCTGGATCGCGTCCCCGAGCCGCCCCACACCCGGCTCCGCTTCGCCCTCTCCGCCTGGCAGTCGCTGCTGTTCAACGATGTCCTCGCCCTGCGCGGCCCGCGCCGGATGAGCGGTGATCTGCTGGACGGCGATGGCCCGGGCGCCATCCCCACCGGACCCATCTTCGGCCACTCCATGCCCTGGCCCGCCGGGGAGGCGCTTGAGCTGGAGGAGAGCATCCTCCTCCAGCAGAACCTCCCCGCCCATGCCCTCACGCGCTGGCCGGATCTCACCCGTGGCGCGCGCCGCCCCCTCTGGTTCACCCTCGACGCCGGGCTCGAACCCGCCCCCGGCGGGGTATGGCTCCACCTGCGCCTCCCGCCCGGCAGCTACGCGACGACCGTGCTGGAGGAGCTTTTGTAAGGGCGCTGCGCCGGTGCGCCGGTCTGTCGCTGCGCCGGTCTTCTGCGCTCTTCTGCGCTATACTGTGCGTCCGGTCGGTCCTGTGACGGATCTGATCCGGTGAGGTGACTGTGATCTGGTTCCTGCTGCTCTCGTGCAAGACGCAAGACTCCAAGCCGGGGCCGACCCCCGATGACTCTGTCGGCGGCACCGGCGATCCCTGCCTCACGGACTGCGGGGACACCGGGGCCGACTCGACGCCGCCCGACGACACCGCCGCTGACTCGGAGACCGGCGCGCCCGATGATACGTCCGGAGGCGACGACACCGCACCCGACGACACCGCGCCCGACGACACCGCCGACGACACCGCGCCCGATGACACCGGCACCCCGCCCGCCCCCCCGCGCGTGATCCTGTTCATCGGCGACGGGATGGGCGTCAACCACGTCGCCTCTGCCGGGGTCTATGGCTACGGCGTGAACGGCGGCACCGCCATGGAGTCCCTGCCGTACCACGGGCGCCTCCGCACCGCCTCGCGCTCAGGCGTCACCGACTCCGCCGCCGCCGCCACCGCGATGAGCAGCGGGGTCAAGACCTACAACGGGCGGCTCGGGCTGGACAGCGACGGGGTCCAGGTTCAGAACATCCGGGAGTACGCCCGGGGCCTCGGCATGTCCACCGGGCTGGTCTCCTCAGACGCCCTCACCGGGGCCACCCCCGCCGCCTTCGCCGCCCACATCGAGGATCGCGCCTCCTCGGCTGACATCGCCGCCCAGATCGCCGCCATCCCCCCGGACGTCCTCTTCGGCGGCGGCCGGATGTCGATGGACGCCGCCCTCGCCGCGCTCAACGCCCAGCGGCTCTCCACCCGCACCGACCTCCTCGCCTGGGTCGATGACGGGCGCCCGGTGTTCGGCCTGTTCGCCGACGGCACGTTCCCCTTCGTCGTCGACGCCGTCCCGGACACCCCCTCGCTCGCAGAGGTCACCGCCGCCGCTATCGACAAGCTCACCGCCGACCCGGACGGCTTTTTCCTGATGGTCGAGGGCGCCCGCATCGACCACGCCTCCCACGCCAACGATGAGCGCGCCGTCTTCCCCGAGATCCTCGACTTCGATAACGCCGTCCAGACCGCGATCGCCTGGTCCGCCAATTATCCGGACGCCACCATCATCGTCACCGCCGATCATGAGTGCGGCGGCATGTGGTTCAGCGGCGGCGCGCTGGGCGTGGCCCCGGACGCCTCCTGGCGCTGGGGGATGCACTCCAACGCCGATGTCGCCGTCTTCGCCGCAGGCCCGCAGGCCGCTGTCTTCGACGGCCAGCGGCTCGACAACACCTGGGTCCACTCCGTCCTCCATGCCTCCATCGACGGCACCGCCCCGGTCAACAGCGGGCCCGGCCTCCTCGCCGATGGTTACACCGATGATCTCGGCGCCCCCGTCACCGCCCAGCTCTGGGAGACCGACTTCGGCATCACCTACAACCAGCTCGACGCCCTCCGCATCACCGCCACCGCAGACGGGATCTTCATCGGCGTGGACGGCGTCTTCGAGTTCAGCGAGAACCTCGTCTCCGTCCTCATCGACATGGATTACGGCGCAGGCACCGGGCTCGGCCAGGACGCCACCCTCGTCGACACCACCGGCGCCCTCGACGCCGCCCTCAGCACCATCGGCGCCGCCGTCGCCACCACCGACCCCGCCCTCGGCTTCGACCTGATCTCCGGCTCCATCGGCGCCGCCGAGGTCGGCCTCGACGTCACCGGCTTCGACTGGTCCGGTCTGCGCGGCCTCTCCGGCCAGTGGGGCGACCCCGCGAACCTCTGGTGGCTCGACAGCATCACCAACTTCGATGACGGCAACGTCTCCGACTACGGCCCCGCCAACTCCGGCCCCGCCGCCGACGCCGGCCTCCCCGGGCT
Source organism: Alphaproteobacteria bacterium (assembly GCA_040376255.1). GTDB lineage: Bacteria > Myxococcota_A > UBA796 > UBA796 > SXON01 > JBEIQZ01. Next base: position 1,088 of record JBEIQZ010000553.1, on the reverse strand, counting down.
CACTGAGGGCGGCTACGAGATCTTCATCCCCTGGAGCAGCGCATACCCCCAGGGCATCCCCGCCGCCGGCGCCAGCATCGCCGTCGTCGCCGTCCTGAGCGACAGCACCGGCATGGACATCAGCAACCAGGTGCTCCCGCCCCTCCCCACCGAGGACGGCATCGACGGCGGGACGCTCACGATCACCCAGTCGGTCGTCCTCGACATCGACGCGACAGGCGCCGCCACCGGCCCGGGCTACCTGTACCCGTAAGCCCCGGAGCCCGCTGCTGCGCCCGTTGCTGCGCCCGTTGCTGCGCCTGTTGCTGCGCCCGCAGCCGCTCCGCCTACTCCAGCCGCTTCAGGATGTGGTAGCCGCGCGGGCTCTCCAGGATCACCGTCGTCGCGCCGATGTCCAGATCCATCGCCGCCCCGTCCAGCGGATCAAAGAGCTGACCCTTCGCCATCCATCCGAGGTCGCCGCCCTGCTCAGCCAGCGGCCCGTCCGAGTACTTCCGTGAGATCCCGTTCCAGTCCCCGCCGCCCTGGATCGCCGCGAGCGCCTCTGCCGCCCGCTTCGATGCCTCCTCCCGGCTGCGCGTCACCGTCCCCGGCGCCCGCTCCGCGCCCTTCCAGCTCACCATCAGGTGCGCGATGTGCACCTCCAGCACCGGATCGCGCCGGATGATGTGGTAGCCGAACGGCGTCTCGATCACCGTCCCGATCTGCCCCGGCTGCAGCGACTTCACCATCGCCTCGAAGGCCGGGACGTAGGTGCCGGGATCGAATGCGCCCAGCGATCCGCCCTGGCTCGCGGAGGTGTCGTCCGAATAGGCCCGCGCGATCTGCCCGAAGTCGTCCCCGTTCAGCAGCTTCGTCCGCGCCTCCTCCGCCCGCTTCAAAGCCTCCTCCTTCGTCCGCTTCACGTTCGGCAGCGAAGCCACCGCGCCGTCATAGGCGATCAGCACGTGGCTCACCGCCATCCGGGTCCCGCTCGCCGGCGGCACGCGCGGGCCCTTGTTGATCTGATCGGTCGATGAAGGGTTCGCGGACGCGCTCCTGGGTGTCGCCGGTGTCGCCGGTGTCGCCGGTGTCGCCGGTGTCGCCGG
>JBEIQZ010000951.1:0-1115 GCA_040376255.1 Alphaproteobacteria bacterium | reverse complement strand
GGTTCAGGCGGGGGCGGGAGCGCCGGTGAGCGGCGCGAGGAAGCGCAGCTGGTCGCGCCAGCTGATCACGGCCTGCTCCCGCAGGACCCAGGCGTGAAAAGCGTGCTCCTGCCCCGGGTAGTAGCGGACCTCGTGGGGGGCGCCGCGGGCGGCCAGGGCCGCGGCCATGCGGCGGGTGTCGTCCAGCAGCGGATCTTTGGTGCCGCAGAGCAAGAAGACCGGCGGGATGGGGCGGTCGGGCGGGTCGGCGCGCTCAAAAACCAGCAGCGGGTCAGCGAGCGCGTTGTCTTGCCCAATCTTGCTGTGGTCCCCGATGTAGCTGTAGAAGCAGCTCGAGATCACGTCCTGGGTCAGGGCGGGGAGCTGGGGCTTTCGGCGGGTGAACCGCAGCGGATCACTGACCTGCAAGATCCCGCAGGCCGGCGAGAGGGCGACCGGCGCCACCCCCCGATCAAAAGCCGCCTGCGCCCACGGCTCTGGGCGTCGCCAGCACAGGGCCGCGCCCACGGCTGCGGTGAGGTTTCCGCCGGCAGACTCGCCGGCGATGACGATCCGCGCGGGATCTCCGCCGTGACGGGCGACGTTGTCGACGGCCCAGACCCAGGCGTCGAGGCAGTCCTGCAGCGCCGCGGGGTAGCGGTGGGTCGGGCCCAAGCGGTAATTGACGGTCAGCACGAGATAGCCGGCGCGGGCGAAGGCGATGCTCAGCGACCAGTGGGTGTCTTTGCTGCAGCCCCGAAATCCCCCCCCATGGATGTAGAGGATGACGGGCAGCGGGCCGCTCCGCTCGATGGGCGACCACAGATCGAGCAAGTGCGCGGTCGGATCGCCGGCCACCGGCGCCCGCCAGGCGACGTCCCGCTCGAGGCGCACCCCGTGGCGGCCCGGGCGCGCGACAGGCAAGAGCCGCCCCAGCCGGGCGCTCTGGGTGAACGCGTGGTTCAGGGCCCCCGCGAGCACGTCGCGGCGCAGGTGGAGCAGGCGGGTCGGGGCGGGTGCGTGCACGGGGGCGTCCTCCGCCCGCAGCCTACAGCGCGGCGCCGGGCCCCGGCGCGGCGGCGGGCTCCGTCCCTCCCCTCATGCGCCGCCGAGCACGACCACCGCGGCGATCACGG
>JBEIQZ010000469.1:0-4971 GCA_040376255.1 Alphaproteobacteria bacterium | reverse complement strand
TCCTCGGCGGCCTTCAGCTCTATCGCGCGCAGTCGCAGGTTGGTGGCCGCCTTCCGGTCGCGGACGGCCAGCGGGATGTCGGCGGCGAGCAGATAATGGTGGCGGGCGAGCATGTAGCGCGCCTTCGCCTGCAGCCAGCCGAGCGCCCCCGTCCCCTCCAGCGCGGCGAGCGCCTCCCTGATCCGGCGCAGCCCCTTCTTCTCGCGGCCCAGATACAATTCGGTGATCCCCTGCTGGAGCGCGAGGGCGCGGGCGTCGGCCTCGGCCCAGCCGCCCATGCCCGAAAGGATGGCGATCTGGTCGAGCGCCTCCTCGTAGCGGCCCAGCTCCTCCAGCATGTAGGCCAGCCGCATCCGGGCGTCGGCCTGGCGCGGGCCGGGGGCGGCAGCGGACTGCCGGTAGAGGTCGGCGGCGGTGGCGTGGTTCTGCGCCAGCTCTTCGCCCACCCCGCGCTGATACAGCCACTCGCCGCGCAATTCCGGCCCCATCATCGGCTCCAACTCGATCAGCAGCCGCATCGCCGCCGCCGCATCGCCCCGCTGGCGCAGCGCGACGGCCTGATCGAGCAGGGCGGCGGGGGAGTAGTCGGCGGCGGCGCGGGGGAGCGGGTCGGGGGCAGGCTCAGGGGCCGGATCGGTCGCCCGGGCCAGCCGGAGCAGCAGGAGCAGCAGCATCGGGGGAATATAATCCGTGCTGCTCCAGCACCCACCACAGGTAGATGCACCGGGCGACCTCCAGATCGCCGAGGATGTCCTGGGTCCACAGCCCGACCGCCGCGCCCGCCACCGCGTAGCCTCCCGGCGCCCGCAGCAGCGAGACCAGCAGCAGGATCGCCGCGCCCCACCCGGCCACGCCCATGACCGCCCGGTGCTGGAGCAGCGCGTCGTGGGCATGCCAGGGGAACCAGAACCCCGGCGAGAGCGCCTCCCACCGCTCCTCCATGCGCGCGAGCGCCAGCGCGCTCCCGGCGGGCGCGTCGACCTGGAGCGCCCCCGTCCACAGCAGCGCGCGCGTCGCCTGATCCTCCGCCGGGGCGAGCGGCAGCAGCAGCAGCGTCAGCAGGCTCCCCGCGACGGCGACCGACCACGGCGGCACCCGCGCCGACCACGCCGCCGGGATCATCAGCAGCGCCGCCGGGATCGCGGCCCGGCCCCCGGAGGCCGCGAGGCCCGCGAGCAGCCCGATCGCGGGAAGAACCTGCCGGTGCCGGATCGCCACCGCCAGCGGCGGGAGCGTCATCCACGCCAGCGTCAGGTGGTGGGAGGTCGCCCCGCTCGGGGCGCCCGCGCTGATCTGGCGGATCGCCGCGTAGATCCCGGCGAGCGCTGCCGACCACAGCCCCGCCTGCCGGAGCCTCCGCACCTGCTCCGGCGCCGCCCCCGCCAGCAGCACCGGCCCCGCGATCAGCGGCGCCAGCAGCCACGCATGCCCGATCCCGTCGATGTCCGGCGGCAGCAGCCCCGCCGACGCCCACAGCACCGCCAGCAGCAGCGCCGGGGCGGTCGCGGGCGAGCGCGGGGCCGCGCCGCTCCGGAGCCGCCACACCGCCGCCGCCAGCGCGAGCGCCGTCCCGATCTCGTGGAGGGAGGTGCTCCAGGGCAGGCAGAGGAGCGCGGGGAGCAGCAGCAGCGCGGGCGGGGGCGCGGGCGGCACCGGATCAGCGCTGCAGGATCGTGCGGTAGATCGCGAGCGTCTGATCCGCGACCTGCTCCCAGGAGAACAGCGCGCGGACCCGCTGCCGGTGCGCCTCCCCGACAGCCGCAGGCGCGGCCCCCGGCTGCTCGATCGCGCGGATGGCCTCCGCCCAGCGCGGCACGTCCCCCACCGGGAGCAGCGGCACATCGGGGCCGAGCGCCTCGCGGTTGGGCGGGATGTCGCTGGCGAGGATCGGGAGCCCGGCGGCCATCGCCTCCAGCAGCGCGATGGAGAAGCCCTCGATGCGGCTCGGGAAGAGGAAGGAGCGCGCGTGGGTGAGCAGCATCGCCTTCTCATCGCCGGTGCGGGAGCCGATGAACTGGACGCCCGCAGGCGCGAGCCGGCGCAGCCGCGCCACATAGGCGTCGGTGTGGCTGCTGCCGCCCGCGATCAGCACCGGGAGCCGGGGCGGGTGGGCGGCCACCGCCGCCAGCAGCATCTCCAATTCCTTCTCCGGCACGAGCCGGCCGAGGGACAGGTGGTAGCCCTGCGGCTGGACGCCGGGCAGCACCCCGGGCCGCCAGGGGATCGGCGTGTGGGTGGCGACGCCGTTGGGGACGTGCCAGCAGGGGCGATCCCAGGAGTCCTGCACCCAGCCGTGCAGATCGCGGGAGACCGAGATGATCCCGGAGGCGCTCCGCCCCGCCGACTCCGCCCCCAGCCGCAGCATCGCGCGGGCGAACGGCCCCCACTTCTCGCGCTCCCAGTCCTTCCCGTGGAGCGTCACCACGCAGGGGCGGCCGAGCAGGCGCGGCAGCGGGGCGAGCAGCGCCGGACCGGCGGCGTGGAGGTGGATCAGGTCGTGGCGCGCCGCCAGCGGGATCGCGAGCGCGGTGTGGATCAGCGCCTCCGAGCTGCGCCCGTAGAGGGTCGGGATGTCCACCAGCCGGACGCCCTCGTGCATCCCCGGCCCGCGCAGGTTGTAGCGGCGTCGACAGTAGACGGTGACGGCGCAGCCGCGCCGCGCCAGCCTCGGCCCCAATTCAGCGATCGCCTGCTCGACGCCCCCCTCGACGCCCCACGGCGCGCGCAGGCCGATCATCGCCACTGAGATGGGCGCCGGCCCGCTCACGGCTCCACCCCGGCCATGCGGCAGCGCGTCCGGTACTCGGAGAGGACGTAGCGCTGGAAGTCGTGGAGGTGGTTCGTCGCGACCTCCGGGCGGCGCTTGAAGCGCTCGGCGCGGATCTCCGCCGGGAGCCAGCGGTACTTCCGGTTCCAGTACCGATCCCACGCCTCCAGCATCAGCGGCTCCAGCCGCGACAGCGCCGCCCCGGAGAGGGTTCCGGGCTCCAGCCGGGCGGGCAGCGGTTCGGCGTGGCGCGCGCGCTCCAGGCTCCAGCGCCAGCCGGGCAGGAGGCGCCCGGCCCACGCGTTCTGCTCCAGGAGCCGCACACAGGCCGCCGGGCCGACCATCGGGATCGCCGTGACCAGCTCCATCGCGGTGAACAGGTTCTGCTCCGGGATCTGGAGGTGGTCGGTGTCGAGCAGGTAGTTGGTGCAGAACTGCTCGCGCATCTGAGAGGGCAGCACCCGGCGCACCACCTGCAGCAGGCTCTTGCTCGTCCAGACCTGCCCGGGGCGGATCAGCAGCATGAAGTCGATGTCCCCGTCCGGCGCCGCGCTCTGCTTGGAGAGCGCCCCGGTGATCAGGACGCCCTCCACCGCCGGGAGCCGCGCCAGCAGCCGCGCCGCCCGGATCGCCTGCGGCCAGCACCGCTCCGCCTCCCGGCTGCGCTTCTGGCGCTCCAGCACCCGCCCCCCCTGGCCCGGTCGCAGGAAGAAGCCCTCCGCCTCGACGATCTGCCCCTCCGCTATCAGCGACGCCAGCGCCTGCCCCGGATCGCCGCCGCACAGCCGCTCCAGTTCGCCCGCGCGCATCGGGTGGCGGAAGATATCGTAGTAGAGGATCATCCTAAGAACAGCCTCCCGGCCCGCACAGACCCGCTCTGCCGAGAAGGGATTCATGCCCGGATTGGCGCTCAGCAGGGGTTCCGCTGTACACTGTCCGGAGGAGGTATCCGGGATGCGCACAGGGATCTGGCTGCTGCTGGCGATGGCGGCATGCAATGGGGAGACGTCGGGCAAGGATGACTCAGAGACGACAAATGGAGGGGATGACACCGGGGGCGGCGGCGGGGGAGGAGACAACTGGGTGGCAGCCGGACAGGGCTTCGCCTGGTTCGTCGATGGAGAGGAGGATAACTCCGTCCTGCATCTGGAGATGGGTCAGGTGCGCCCCCCGAAAGAAGGGGAGATCTATTATGGTCGCGTCTCTCAGGCAGGTGCCAACCCGATCATCATCGCTGAGATCCCCATCACCACGGACGAGCTGATCTTTGAATACGATCTCGGCATCAACGCGGTCATCGATGGCTATGACACCTTCGAAGCCTACGCCGGGACCGACTCCAGCGCTGAGGGCGCCCCGCTCTGGCGCGGACAGGTGAGCCCGGAGATCTACACCTCCATCCAGAACCTGCTCGTCAGCTCCGACGCCACCCCCGGCCAGGAGGGGTCGCTGCGCTCCCTGGAGAACTACATCGAGCGGCTGCGCGAGGAGATCGCCACCAACGTCGGCACCGGCCGCGAGCTGTCCGTGCTGCGCGCCCACGGGGAGAAGATCGCCAACGCCATCGACGGAACCGAGGAGGACTACGACGACTCCGGCAGCGGCGAGACCTACGAGTACCACTTCGGCGTCCTCAACCAGGGCGGCTACATCGACCTGATCCTCAGCGATCTCGGCACTGCAGTCTCCACCATCGAGCCCACCGACCCGATAGCCGAGTTCGCCAACTACGCCTATGACTGCACGCAGCTCATCGAGGGCAAGGCCGAGATCGCCTCCCGCTTCGCCTCCACCGCCGCCGTCACCGCCGCCACCGGCTCAGCGGAGGCGCAGCTGCTGCTGGCTGACGAGAGCCTCGGCTATTCGCTGCTCGGTCAGGACGGCGTGGACGAGGGGGAGGACGTCGATCCGATCACCGAGGGGACGCTGGAGTGCGCGATCTACCATGTCTCCGAGATGATGCGGATGCCCGTCCTGGTGCCATGATCGGGAGGGACACAGCGGCACCGTCGGGTTAGCGGAGCGCCCCTCATGGGCACCTTCCTCCCCCTGTACCTGCTGCTGGTGGCGCTGCTCTCTCTGCACGGGGCGCACCGCCTCCTGCTCGCCTCCGTAAGCTGGCGGGGGCGCGCCTCCGGCCCCCCGCCGCGCCCGGCGCCCGACCCCGGCGGCCCGCGCCGCGTCACCGTGCAGCTCCCGCTGTT
>JBEIQZ010000791.1:0-1921 GCA_040376255.1 Alphaproteobacteria bacterium | reverse complement strand
TCAAATATGCTGATTCCAATTTCGGAGGCTCAGATGGATCGTCCCTCACTGACTCCGCCCGCCTGCAGGGGCTGCGGAGAACAGACTGAACTCATCCGGCGCTCGGTGCAGGTGCGTCGGGGAGGTCGGTTGTTGGTGTTTGCCGGCTGGGTGTGGTCTTGTGCGGTTTGCGTCGATCCTGCGGTAGGTATTCCGCCGTTGAGGTTTTTAGACGCTGACCTCCAGGCAATTCAGGACACATATATAAGAAATGGTTGGTTGAAGAAGTTTCATGAACCTCTGCCTGAACCATCGGAGCCGGGCCGCAAGACCGTGGAGCCCCGCACAGTCCGGCTCCAGCTCGCGCTGACTGAGAGCGAGGCCCGGCGGCTCGACGAGCGGCGCGGTCGGCTCAGCCGCAGCGCGTTCTTGCGGCTGGGGCTGGCGGAAGAACCGGTCAAAAAATCTCGCGTATGATCGCGGAGAGCTGGATTGAGCAGGCGAACCAGCAGCCGCTCTCTGAGATCGCGCAGGCTCTGGGGCTGGAGGTTCGTCGGGATCGGATCGGCCCCTGCCCTGCCTGCGGGGAGCGCCAGGAGCGATCCGTGCGTCGGCTCTGCGTCGGGCTGGTGCGCGGCGATCGGCAGTGGGTCTGCAACCGCTGCGGCACCGGGGGGGACGGCGTCGCCCTCGTCTCGTGGAGCACGCTCGGGCGCGCGACGCGCGGCCTGGATCCGGAGCAGTGGCGGGCGCTGCGCGAGTGGTTTGGCGATCCCCGCCCCGCCCCGCAGGCGGTACCGGGGCTGCCGCCGCAGCCTGACTACCCGCCGCAGGCTGAGGTGATCCGGCTGTGGGGTGGCTTCCGTCGCCCCGATCTTGACTCTCCTGTCGCGGGCTGGCTCTCTGAACGCCGGATCGATGTTGCCCGGGCCGCCGCGCTGGACCTCGTACGGGAGTCGCCGCAGAACAGCCCCGTGCCGCTCGGAGCCGGGGAGCGGCGCGTCCAGGCGCCGGGGTGGCCGTGGGTGGCGGCGCTGCCGCTGTGGGACTGTGCGGGGAGCCTGCGCTCCCTCGTGTTCCGGGCAGTGCAGGCGCCGCCGGAGTGGCTGCCGAGGAAGAGCCTGGCGCTGCGGGGATATGCCAGGGCAGGGCTGGTATTCGCCGATCCGCTGGCGCTCGGGCTGCTGCGGGGGCTGTCGGGCGTAGAGGCAAAAGCTGGCGATGCCGGTGTCAGGTGGGACGGGAAGGTCTTCATTGTCGAGGGCGAGCCGGATTTCTTGACGCTGGCGACGTTGCCGGATCGGGTGTCCGGTGGCGCGACCAGCGCGGTGTTCGGCACGGTCAGCGCTACCGCGCTCCTGGCCGCTGTGGGGCGCCGCATCCCGGCGGACGCAGCGGTCTACCTCTGCCCGGATCAGGACGAGCCGGGCAGACGGGCGATGCACCGGACCCGGCAAGAGGCGCTGTCCCACGTCGACCGGGTTTTCTCAATTGATATCAGGAGCTTACAATGACAGATCCCAAAGATCTTCCTGAAAATCTTCCCAAAGATATCAACGACGCGCATCGACGCACGGCAGGAGGACTCACGGTCGACGCGTTGATGGCTGCCGCCTCGCCGTTGCCGTTTGAGGAGCCGCCCGGCGATCCGGGCCGGATGGCTGAGCGGGCGCCGAAGCTCCGGTCGGTCGGAGACTTTGCCGAAGCAGCGATGGATCGGATGGATCTGCGGCGCGCCGGCCACGAGCGCCCGATCCCGCTGCCGTGGCCCAAGCTGGCGGCGGCGCTGGGCGGGGGGCTTTGGCCGGGGCTCTACACGCTGACCGGCGGGACCGGCTCAGGCAAGTCACAGATGGCGATGCAGCTTGCGCTGCATGCGGCGCGCAACAAGGTTCCGGTCCTGTATGTCGGGCTGGAGCTGGGGGAGGTCGATCTGGTAGCC
>JBEIQZ010000569.1:0-3919 GCA_040376255.1 Alphaproteobacteria bacterium | reverse complement strand
TCATCGTCGAGGAGCTTGCCGCTGTCCGGGTCGTTCCGGCAGCCGGAGAGCGCAGCGAGCAGCAGGGACGTCTTCATGCCTCCAGTATATACCTGATCAGCCGATCTCCCCCGAACAGGAAGCGCCCGCCGACCGCCCCGCCCGCCAGCATCCCCGGCAGCCAGAGCGCGTCATCGGCCCACATCTCTGCGTACGGGATCTCCGCCTCCGCCACCCACATCGGCAGCGCCTCCTCCGTCTCGCGGAGCGTACCGCGCCACGCCGTCGCGGTGAACACATGGCAATGGAGCGCGTAGCCGTCGGTGAACTGGAACCGCAGCTCCCCGCGCCACACCGGATCGAGCGGCAGCAGCCCCACCTCCTCCTCCACCTCCCGCACCGCCGCCTGAATGGCCGTCTCGCCCGGCTCCAGCCGCCCGCCGGGCGCGTTGATCTTCCCCGCGCCCAGCCCGCGCTTCTTGCGGATCAGCAGCACCTCCGGTGTGCCGCGCTCCGGGTGCTTCCGCCGGAGGAACAGCAGGGTCGCGGTGTCCTTCGCCTGCCAGGTGTCCCAGTCGATGTCGTCAAAGTTCATGCGCCTGAGATAGCATGAAGCATGTCTCTGCTCCGAACCCCCGCCCTGCTGCTCTGCCTGGCTGCCTGCAGCGATCCGCCGCCCCCTGCCGCCGCCGATCTGCGCTTCGATCCTGCGGCCAGCGGCGGCGAGGCCCGCACCGTCCAGCAGGCCATCGACGACCTCTACCGCCGCCAGAAGCTGCTGGAGGTGCCGCCGAAGGAGCCGCTGGGCGGAGGTTCGGGCGATGAGGCGGGCGGGGTGGGCCTGACCGTCCAGACGCTCCAGTTGCGGATCTCTGAATTGGAGCAGACCACCACCACCGCCGACCGCGTCGGCTACGACCCCCGGCAGACCACCCTCTCCGGCAGGAGCGTGCAGGAGGCGCTTACCGAATTGGAGGCGCGCGTGGCGCGGCTGGAGAAGGCGCAGCAGAGCGGCGGGGCGCCGGGGCCGGGGCTGTTCGAATTGCGCGACAAGAACGGGAACCTTGTAAAGCAGGGGCAGCCGGACGGTCAGGGCGGGCAGAAGGGGCCGCCGGGCGGGCAGCCGGGCGGGCAGAAGGGGCAGCCGGGCGGACAGCCGGGCGGGCAGCAGGGCGGGCAGCCCAACGGGCAGGCTCCGCCCCGCTGATCACTTCCTGAGCCGCTCCAGCACCCCCGGCGCGACCAGCGAGAGCGCATAGAGCGCCTTCGCCCGCGCGCTCAGGACGCGGCGGCGATCCCCGCTCTGGATCGCCGCGACGACCTCCTCCGCGACCTGCTCCGGCGACATGAGCGCGAGGCCGGGGTGGTCGGCGGCGAAGGTGTGGTACCCGGCGTTGACGAAGAAGGGCGTGTCGATGGCGGGCGGGCAGACGACGTGGACGCCGACGCCGGCGCCGCGCCACTCCATGCGGAGCGCCTCAGACCAGCCGATGAGCGCGTGCTTGGAGGCGCAGTAGGCGGTGTGGTTCGGGTAGCCGCGCAGCCCGGCGACGCTGGCGATCTGGACGAGGGCGCCCCTACGGTCGAGCAGGCTCTGGCGGAACGCCTGGAACAGCCGGACGGCGCCGTAGAAGTTCACCTCCATGACCTCCTGCAGCCGCGCTTCGGTGGTCTCAGCGACCGGGGCGAAGCAGCCGATCCCGGCGTTGTTGACCAGGACATCGAGGCCACCGTAGCGGTCGAGGACGGCGGCGGCGGCGATGCGGACGCTCTCCGGGTCGGTGACGTCGAGGGTGAGGGCCAGATCGACCCCGGGGGCGATCTGCGCGAGCCGGGCCTGATCGCGTCCGCAGGCGATCACCCGCGCCCCGGCGCGGGCGAGGGCGCGCGCGGTGGCGGCGCCGATGCCGCTGGTGGCGCCGGAGATCAGGGCGACTTTTCCGTGCAGATCGCGCGCGGCCACCTCAGCGCCCGCTGTTCCGGCGGCGCGCCACGGCGGCGAGGCCGAGCAGCCCGGCGGCGTAGAGGCCCGCCCCGGAGAGATCCTGCGCGGCGCTGCAGCCGCAGCCCTTCGGGTCGGCCTCCTCCTTGGGGCCGTCCGTCTCGGCGATGCCGTCGGAGTCGGCGGGATCGCTGTCCGCTTCGGAGTCGCCGGGGCCGGTGTCCTCGACGACCGAGCCCCAGTCGGGCGCGGTGCTGTTGTCGAGGGAGGTGATCAGGTCGGCGCTCTGGCGGGCGTCCTCCTCCCAGTCGCGCTCCCAGGTCTGGCGCAGGGTGTCGACGCGGTCGAGGGCGGCGTCGGAGGTGTCATCGCCCTGGAGGACGAGGACGATGAAGCCCATCTTGAACTCGCGGGGGCTGCCGGTGGAGTCGGGGACGCGCTCCCCCTCGGCGGCGGTGATCGCCTCCACGCCGAAGGGGACGGGGGTGGCGGCGACGGTGGTCTCGGCGCAGGAGCCGAAGCCGGAGACGCAGTCGAAGTAGACGGGAGAGGAGGCGGGCTCCTTGCCTGAGGCGGCCTGCTCGTCGCTGGAGACCATGAGGAAGGTCTGCTGGCCGACCTGATCGGCGGGGAGGAAGCCCATCAGGTACATGTCGATGTCGGAGTAGGTGGAGGGGGCGTCGTGGACGGTGCTCCAGGTGCCGTCGCCGTTGTCCTCCCAGGCGTTGCCCTCCATCGGGGAATTGGTGGTGGAGAGCCAGTAGGACCAGTGCGCGACATCGCGGCCCAGCAACGCCTTGCTGTCGAGCGCGGCCCCGTCGCTGTCTGAGAGCTGGACATCGGTAAAGGCGCCCCAGCGGTGGCCGAACTCCTGCCCGAAGACGTAGCGGCCGGACTCGTAGTTGCCGCTCCAGAGGCCCTCGTAGTTCATGAAGATCAGGCCGTCGAGGCTGTTGGTGGGGTCCTGATCGAAGACCTCGTTGGGGGTGATGTCATCGTAGCCGATGCCGTAGATGTCGTTGGCGATGGGCTGGTAGAAGGCGACGAAGAAGCCGAAGTCGCGGAGCAGCAGGATGCAGACGTAGTCGTAGGTGTCTTCGTTGTAGCGGTAGAACCCGTCGGTCATGGAGTTGGTGATGTAGTCAAAGTTCCCGCTGCCGACCTGGACGAACGCCTCAGCCAGCCACTCGCCGTCCTCGTCCTCCAGCAGCAGGAGATCGCCGCGCTTCCAGCCGGTCAGCAGGTCGGCGCCGCCGCGCGGCGGGGCGGGGGAGCGGAGCGCGGGGGGCTGGAGGCGGGCGTGATCGGCCCAGGAGGTGAAGACGGCGGCCCCCTGCTCCTGAGTCGTGAGGGCCGGCAGGGCGGGCTGGGCGGCGGCGAGGGCGAGGAAGGACAGCATATCGGCTCCGGATCGGGGCGGGAGGGTACTGTGTAACTCCGCTGATCGCAACCGGAGATCACATCCCCGGTGAGCTTCGCAGCGTCTCCAGCTCCTCCGCGAGCCGCCGGAAGTCGGCGCGGGCAGCGCAGGCGGGCGCGAGCTCCTGCGCGAGCCGCCGGGCGAGATCGGGGTCTGCCTGGATCAGCAGATCGAGGGCGCGGGCGCAGGCGGGCAGGAAGGGGACCGCGGGGCGGCCGGAGCCTGCGCCGGAGGCGGCGGCGTAGTAGCCTTCGAAGGCGGCCTTGACGTCGCCCTGCTCCGCGTCGATGGTGGCGCGGCGGAAGCGGGTGTAGGGATCGGAGGCGTGGCGGACGGCGTCCGCGAGCAGGAGATCCTCGCTCTGCCAGAGCGGCAGCCGCAGCGAGAGGCCGAGGGCGGCGGCGAGGCAGGCGGCGGGGATCGCGGCGCGGAAGTACCGGAGGGGCAGGCTGGCGAGCGGCAGCACCAGGAAGGCGAGGGGGAGGTAGAGGTAGCGCTCGCCGATGAGGCCGGTGGTGGCGACCGCGACGAGGGTGGGGGCGAGGAACAGCAGCGCGAGCGCGGCGGCGGCGGCGGCG
>JBEIQZ010000203.1:0-9514 GCA_040376255.1 Alphaproteobacteria bacterium | reverse complement strand
TGGAGACGGGAGAGTGATACGGAATCATCGAGATTCGCAGCGTTCGTCCCTTCGCCCCGGAACGGGGAGAAGGTGTCGGCGGAGCCGACGGATGAGGGGAAAGTCCTTCTCAAACGCCCCTCATCCGAACCAAAGGGCCACATGACGGGCAACGGGTTGCCGCCGCTGCCGGAGTGGGAGACCGACGCGGAGCGGGGCCGGTGCCGGGGCTGTGTGTGGGCGGCGCGGGGGCGGGGCGGGGCGACCTGTTCGGCGCGGTACGGGGCGCCGATCCGGCTGGACTGGCCTGCCTGCGGGCAGCAGGTAGATGCGCTGGACTGCGCGGACTGCGGGGCCTGCTGCCGGGAGGCCTACCACGCCGTCGAGTTCGGCCCGCGCGATCCGTTCCTGCGGCGCCACCCGGAGGTGCTGATCGTCGAGGAGGGCCGCACGATCCTCCCGCGCCCGGGCGGGCGCTGCGTCTGTCTGGAGGGGGAGGCGGGGAGCTTCCGCTGCGCGCTCTACGCCGACCGTCCGCGCACCTGCCGCGACTTCACTGCGGGGAGCCGCAACTGCCACGAGGCCCGGAAGCGCGTGGGCCTGCAGCCGCGCTGATCGGGAGACACCGATAAAGATACCTGGGACGGGACTTGAACCCGCACCCCCGCACGGGGCTCTGCTTCTCAGACAGAGATGTATACCAATTCCATCACCCAGGTACAACGAACCAGATGCCTGAAGCGGGACTTGAACCCGCACCCCCGACCGGGGCTCCGTTTCTGAGACGGAGGTGTATGCCATTCCACCATTCAGGCTGAACACTGCGCACCATGCCCGGAGCGGGACTTGAACCCGCACCCCCGATCGGGGCTCCGTTTCTGAGACGGAGGTGTATACCATTCCACCATCCGGGCAAAACCTGATAGAACCTGAATCTCCTCAAAATATGCGTGCAGATACCTGGAGCGGGGATCGAACCCGCATGCCGCGTGGGCCTCCGTTTTTGAGACGGAAGTGTCTACCAATTCCACCATCCAGGCGCAGAGACAGACACAGAGAGACAGGAGCAGAGGGATTCGAACCCTCACCGGGTGCATTTGGACTGCACTGGACTCAGCCTGCGCTTACTCCTAAAATCTTTTACAGATCCTCCTCTCAATCTGACACACCTCTCCATCCCCGGCGGCGCCGGGCGGTTACAGAATCACCGGATGCGATCCGGGGGCAGCGGCGGGGCCGGTGGCGGATCGCTGGAAGCAGAAACCCCCTCGCGGGGTTGCCGGAGGGGGTTGATTCAGATGCGATGAACCGGTTTTATCGGTTCATGCAGCAGATCCAACCCGCTCCCCGGACAAGCGCCACCATAGGCGCCAGCCCGGAAGGGGCAGTCGCAGCGCGACGGACAGACCGGCCTGGAGGGGGGCGGTAGCGGCGCGGGAGGTGGCGGGGACGTTCATCATGGAACCAAGATACCTTATGACCCAATCCACGTCAAGGGGATTTTGGGGGCAGTGTCAGAAATTCTGGCCGCCGGGGTACTGGGCGGTGAGCTCGATGGCGTCGATGGTGGCGTGATCCCCGGCGGGGGTGATCTTCGCGATCTGCACGCGGTCGCGGGAGACGGCGAGGACGACGATTCCCTGCTCGGGGAGGATGCTGCCCGGGGCGACGACGCGCTCCTCTCCGGAGGGGAGGCCGAGGATGGCGCGGGGGGGCTGGGCGGCGGGGAGGGTGGCGACGAGGCGGACGGGCCAGGGATCAGAGGGGAGGTTGTTCAGGGGCGTCGGCGGGGGGGGCAGCGCCGGGGGCGCGGCTGCGGCGCTGTCCGGGGCGCGCGGGACGGCTCCGGGGGAGACGGGGCCGCCGAAGAGGTCGGTCTGGAGGGCCCCGGCGCTGCCGCGCTGCAGCTCCTCGCTGGAGACGGTGGGCAGCGCGGTGGAGAATTTCCACTCTGAGTTGTCCGGGGGCGGTGCGGACGGGTCGGCGGGCTGCGCGGCGGGCTTCGCCGGAGAGACGGGGGCGAAGGGGTCGGAGGCGGGGGCGGTGGGTTCGCAGGCCAGCAGCAGGAGGAGGTACATAGGCTACCATGTATCCTGAAGCATGGCTGTGGTTGCTGCTCATCGCGGGGGTGCTGGCGCCGGGGCTGGTCTGGCTGGCGTGGCGGGCGGCGGTGGCGTCTGAGAGCGCGGCGGGGCGGCTGGCCTCCTTCGCGCGGCTCAGCGGGATGCAGATCAGCGGGGGCGGGCCTGAGCCGATCCGGCTGACGGGGCGGCGCGACGGGCGCTGGATCTCGGTCGTCTGGCAGGAGGAGCCGCCGATGCTGCTGGTGGGGGTGGACTGCGCGGCGGAGGACAGGGCGGCGGAGGGATCGGCGGGATCGGCGGTGCCGGCAGCGGGCGGGCTGCCGGGGGAGCGGCAGATCCAGGAGCAGGTGCTGTGCTGCCGGGTGGAGCGGCCGCCGCTGGAACTCCTGGCGCCGGAGCGGCTCGGGGCGCTGATCGGGGAGATGATCGCGGCGGCTGCGGAGCAGGAGCGGCAGCGGCCTGCGGCGGCTGAGGCGGAGTAGCGCAGCGCGGCGCGCGGCCCCGGAGAGACAGGCAGAGCAGACAGATTGCACGGATTCTGCACAGGAAGCCGGGTTTTACGCCGACCGCGCACCGGTACAACGGGCTACAATATCCGGATGTTGTACTTCCTCGGTTGGTGGTTGGCAGGTCAGGCGGGCGCGACGCCCTCCGCGCCCACATCGGCGGATCTCTCAGACGCGGGGGCGCTGCCGCCGGAGCTTGCTGCATGGTACGGCTGGATGCTGACCCGGCACCCCGATCTGCGCTGCGTCCCTGCAGAGGCGGGCGCGGAGGCCGCCTGCCAGTGGCCGGGGCTCTTCACGCTGGAGGCGGGGCCGACGGGCGGGCGGTTCACCGTCGGGGTGCGGATGGATCGGGCGGGGCTGCTGGCGCTGCCGGGGGGGGCGCGGGGCGTGGCCGCAGGGGGTGGTGGCGACGGGCGCAGGCGCGAGCGCAGGCGCGGGCGCAGGTGCGGGCGCAGTGCCGCTCATCGAGCAGGACGGGGCGCCGGTTGCGGCGCTCGGGGCGGGGACATGGCTGCTGCGGGGGGAGTACCGGTGGTCGGCGATGCCGCAGGGCATGGCGCTGCCGGCGCAGATCGGCGTGCTGCGCCTCTCCATCGGCGGGCAGGTGATCGCGCAGCCCCGGATCGACGCGGGGGTGCTGCGGCTGGGGGCGGGGGACGCGCCGGGCGAGAGCCGCCTGGAATTGGACGTGATGCGGCGCATCCGGGACGGCGTCCCGGCGGTGATCGAGACGCGGCTGGCGGTGCGGGCGTCGGGCGGGTCGCGGGAGGTGTCGCTGGGGCGGGTGCTGCCGGAGGGGACGCGCCCGGTGGGGCTTAGCGCGGAGCTGCCGGCGCGGCTGGGGCCTGAGGGCGATCTCGTCGTGCAGGTGCGGCCCGGGACGTGGACGCTGACGCTGGAGGCGCTCTATGAGGGGCCGATGGAGGCGCTGCAGGCGCCTTCGCTGCCCGCGCCCTGGCCGGAGGTGGAGTACTGGGCGGTGCAGGCCGACGAGCAGGTGCGGGCCATCACGCTCTCCGGGCCGCCGGGGGTCGATCCGGGGCGCACGCCGCTGCCGGAGGAGTGGCGCGCGCTGCCCGCGTTCCGGGTGGGGCCGGGGGAGTCGCTGCTGTTCGAGGGGCTGCGCCGGGGGCAGCCGAAGCCGCCGGGGAACGAATTGCGGCTGAGCCGGGAGATGTGGCTCGATCACGACGGCGAGGGCTTCACCGTGCGCGACAGCCTGAGCGGGAAGATG
Organism: Alphaproteobacteria bacterium; assembly: GCA_040376255.1. GTDB lineage: Bacteria > Myxococcota_A > UBA796 > UBA796 > SXON01 > JBEIQZ01. Next base: position 5,708 of record JBEIQZ010000203.1, on the reverse strand, counting down.
CAGCAGGGCTGGCGGCTCGATCTGCAGGCGCCGGGGCTGCTCGGGCAGGCGACGCTGTACGCGGACGGCACGCTGGAGGATCAGGTGATCACGACCGGGACCGGCGGGACGGGCGTGGAATTGCGCGCCGAGGCGCTGAACCTGCAGGCGACCTCGCGGCTGTCAGGCCGGAGCGATCTGCCCGCCGTGGGCTGGTCGACGGCGGTGGACAACCTCGACGTGGTGCTGCACCTGCCGCCGGGCTGGCGGCTGCTGGGCGCGACCGGCGCGGATCAGGCGCCGGGATCGCTCATCGAGCGGTGGTCGCTTTGGGGGGTGCTGTGGGCGATGGTGCTGACCGCCGGGACGGCGCGGGCGGCGGGGCTGGTCTGGGGCGCGGCGATGGCGGCGGGGCTGCTGCTGTCCGAGGTGTCGGGGGTGGCGCCGGTGATCGCGTGGCTGCCGATCCTCGGCGCGCTGCTGGCGCCGGGCGGGGCGTGGTTCCAGGCGGCGCGGCGGCTGTCGCTGGGGCTGCTGGGGGTCTTTCTGCTGCCGGGGATCTACCTCGATCTGGAGCGCGGGCTGTTCCCGCACATCGGCGGATCAGAGGCGTCCGGCTCCTCAGTGGCGGATCTGTTCACCCTCAGCCGCCAAAGCGGCGACATCCTCACCACGGACGCGGAGGAGCTGCAGGCCCACACCGTCGAGCTGGTGACCGCCAAGTCAGGGTACCAGCAGGAGAGCACACGCGGCTACTACGCCAACTCTCAAGATGCTTCCGGAAAGAAGCAGGATCAGAAGCTTCGCAACATCTCCCTGCAGCGCGACCCCAACGCCGTCGCCCAGACCGGCCCCGGCCTCCCCCAGTGGCGCGGCGAGACCTACCGGCTCGGCTGGGAGGGGCAGGTGCGGGCGGATCAGGCGGTGCGGCTGTTCCTGGTGAGCCCCGGCATGATGGGGCTGTGGCGGCTGCTGGAGTGCCTGCTGCTCGGCGCGGTGGCGCTCCGGCTGTCCGGGGCGCGGCGGGAGGAGCGGTGGACGGCTCCGCCTGCGGCCCCGCACCCGGCGCCTGCGGCCCCGCCGGAGCCGGAGTCGCCAGCCTCCGGCGCTCCTGAGGCTGTCTCTGGCGTTGCGGCCCCGACCGGCCCCCGCCCTGCCGCGCCCACCCTGGCCCCGGCGACCCCGGAGGGCCGCAGCGCGACAACCATCGCGCCGCCGCTGCTGGCGCTGCTGTTTCTGGCGGGGCTGCCGGGGGCAGCGCGGGCGCAGGACAACGCCGGTGACGCGGGCGCCGAGCGGGCCGCCCCCGCCGAGCTCGCGGAGTGGGAGGCTCAGCTCAGGCGCGGCCTCTGCGCGGCCGGCTGCGTCGATGTGCCGACCGCCTCGGTGAGCGTGAGCGACCGGGAATTGCGGCTGACCGCCTCGGTGCATGTGGCGGCGCGGGGGAGCTGGCCGCTGCCCGGCCCGGCGTCGGCGTGGGTTCCCGCGTCGGTGCGGGTGGACGGCGCGGAGAGCTGGGCGCTGGCGCGGCAGGAGGACGGGTTCCTGCACCTGCGGCTGGAGCCGGGCGTCCACCGGGTCGAGCTGGTCGGCCCGCTGCCGCCGGAGTCGGCGATCACGCTCCAGTTCAGCCAGCCGCCGCGCTGGATGGAGGCACAGGGCATCGGCTGGAGCTTCGAGGGAATCCGGCCTGACGGCAGCGTGGCGGGATCGCTGCAGCTGATCCGCGACGCGGGCGGGGCGGTGAGCAGCGCAGACCTGCAGCCCTGGCTGGAGGTGCGCCGGTTCCTCGATCTCGGCTTCCCCTGGAAGGTGCGGACGGAGGTGCGGCGGATCGGGGCGTCGGATCGGGCGCTGACGGTGCGGGTGCCGCTGCTGGCGGGGGAGTCGGTGACCGACGACGGGCTCGTCGTGAAGGACGGGCTGGTGCAGGTGTCGCTGGGGCGGGAGGCGCAGGCGGTGGAGTGGCTGTCCACCCTCGACGCCGCCGATCAATTCACGCTGCAGGCGCCGACCGGCGTGTCGTGGACGGAGGTGTGGGAGCTGAGCTGCTCCCCGGTGTTCGCCTGTACGACCGAGGGCTTCCCGCCCATCGCCCACGTCCAGGACGGCGGCTGGCTGCCGCGCTGGCGCCCGTGGCCGGGGGAGTCGCTGACCGTCTCGGTGCGCCGCCCCGACGCCGCCGCCGGTCAGACGCTCACCATCGATCTCGCTGAGCAGACCTGGGATCCCGGCCCGCGCCTGCTGGTCGGCACGCTGAAGCTCAGGCTCAGGAGCAGCCAGGGCGGCAAGCTCCCCGTCCACCTCCCCCCCGGCGCCGAATTGCGGAGCGTCACTGTCGACGGCCAGAGCCGCCCGATGGAGGATCGCGCGGGGCTGCTCGCGCTGCCGCTGCGCCCCGGCCCGCAGACCTGGGAGATCTCCTGGCGCCAGCCCGTCCAGCCCTCGCTGCTCCAGACGCTGCCCGATGTCCCGGTGGAGGCGCCGCTGGTAAACGTGCGCGTGGCGCTCGAACCCCCGCAGGGCCGCTGGCTGCTCTGGGCCTCCGCCGGGCCGCAGGGGCCGGTGCTGCTCTGGTGGGCGCGGGCGCTGATCCTGCTCGCCGGGGCCGCCGCCGCCGCCCGCTGGATCGGGGTGCTGGTCGCGGCGGAGTGGGCCGTCCTCGCCATGCTCTGCAGCGCCCTGCCGCTGCCCGCCGCCGGGTGCATCGCCTTCTACGGGGCGGTGCTGCGGCTCACCCTCGATCAGCGCGCCGGAAAACTCAGCCCCGCCTGGGAGAAGGCCCGCCTGCCGCTCCTCGGCCTCTCCTGGTTCGGCGCGCTCTGCGCGGTCGGCATGCTGCTGATCGCCGCCGCTGAGGGGCTGCTCAGCGACCCCGACATGCTCGTCACCGGCCCCGGCTCCAGCCGCTTCCGCCTCGCCTGGTTCGCTGACCAGACCGACGGCCACCTCCCGCAGCCGGTGATCCTGAGCCTGCCGCTCTGGTGCTGGCGGCTGCTGTTCCTGGGGCTGGGGATCGGGGCGGGCGCGGTGCTGTTACGGGTGTGGCGGAGGATCATGCGATGAATCCTGCGCTCGACGCCCGCCCCCGCCTCACCGGCATGGAAGAATACCGCGCCCGCTGCGCGGAGGCCGCCCGCGACCCGGACGCCTTCTGGCTGGCTGAGGCGTCCCGGCTCCACTGGTTCGTCCCGCCGCCGGTCGGCGCCGCCCACCGGGCGGACTTCGATCAGGCGGACATCTCCTGGTTCGAGGGCGGGCGGCTCAACGCCTGCTGGAATTGTGTGGATCGGCACGCGGCGCGCACGCCCGACCGGATCGCGCTGATCTGGGCCTCGAATGAGCCGGGCCGCTACACGCGGATCAGCTACCGCGACCTGCTGGCGCGGGTCGGGCGCATGGGGAACCTCCTGCGGTCGATGGGGGTGCGGCGCGGGGATCGGGTCTGCCTGTACATGCCGATGGCGCCGGATCTGGCGGTGGCGGTGCTGGCCTGCGCGCGGATCGGGGCGGTGCATTCGGTGGTGTTCGCCGGGTTCTCGGCGGAGTCGCTGCGCGACCGGATGGTGGACGCGGGCTGCTCGGTGCTGATCACTGCCGACGAGGGCGTGCGCGGCGACAAGGTGATCCCGCTGAAGCGGATCGCGGACGCGGCGCTCGCGGGGATGCCGGAGGGCGCAGGCGCGGGCGCAGGCGCGGGCATTCAGGTGCTGGTGTCGCGGCGCACCGGCGGCGACGTGCCGATGCAGGAGGGGCGGGATCGGTGGCTGGACGCGGCGCTCGCGGAGCAGCGGCCCGCCTGCCCGGTGGAGTGGATGGACGCGGAGGATCCGCTGTTCCTGCTCTACACCTCCGGATCGACCGGGCGGCCCAAGGGGGTGCTCCACACGACGGGCGGCTACCTGACCTACGCCTGCAGCACCTTCGTCGCCGTCTTCGATGTGCGCGACGACGACATCCACTTCTGCACCGCCGACATCGGCTGGATCACCGGCCACAGCTATATTCTCTACGGCCCGCTGGCCTGCGGGATCACCTCAGTGCTTGGCGAGTCGCCGCCGAACTGGCCCGACGCGCGCCGCTGCTGGCAGATCTGCGACGATCTGCAGGCGACCATCCTCTACACCGCGCCCACCGCGCTGCGCGCCCTGATGCGGGCGGGGGACGGGCCGGTCGAGGCATGCAGCCGCCGCAGCCTCCGCGTCCTCGGCACGGTCGGCGAGCCGATCAACCCCGAGGTCTGGCGCTGGTACCACGACGTCGTCGGCGGCGGGCGCTGCCCGGTGATCGACACCTGGTGGCAGACCGAGACCGGCGGCGTGCTGATCGCCCCGCTGCCCGGCGTCACCCCGCCGAAGCCCGGATCGGCCACGCTGCCGCTGCCGGGGATCACGCCGGTGCTGGTCGACGATCAGGGCGCGGAGCTGACCGGCGACGACGTCCGGGGGAACCTCTGCCTCCGGGGGAGCTGGCCGGGGCAGGCCCGCACCGTCTACAACGACCACGCGCGGTTCCAGCAGACCTACTTCTCCACCTTCCCCGGCCTCTACTTCACCGGCGACGGCTGCTGGCGCGACGCGGACGGGAACTACTGGATCACCGGGCGCGTCGACGATGTCCTCAACGTCTCCGGCCACCGCCTCGGCACCGCAGAGATCGAGAGCGCCCTCGTCGCCCACCCCGCCGTGGCCGAGGCCGCCGTCCTCGGCGCCCCGCACCCGCTGAAAGGGACCGGCGTCGTCGCCTACGTCCAGCAGCGCGCGAACTCCGACGTCCCGCCCGCCGATCTGCCCGCCCTCCTCCGCGCGCAGGTGCGGACGGTCATCGGGGCGCTCGCCACCCCCGACGCCATCTTTGTGGTGTCCGGCCTCCCCAAGACCCGCTCCGGCAAGATCATGCGCCGCATCCTCCGCAAGATCGCCTGCGATGAGGCGGACAGCATCGGCGACACCAGCACGCTCGCCGAGCCTGCGGTGGTGGAGGAGCTGGTGCGGCTGGGGCCGATCCGGTTCTGATCCCGGCGCTTCACCGCTCCCCGTCCATCTCCACCCGCTCCCCGTCCATCTCCACCCGCCACCCCGCCGCCTCCAGGTGCGGCGCGAGCCAGCGGCGGTGGCAGGGCTGGCCGCGCGGGCAGGTGCAGACGAGCCACGCGCCGGGCGGCACGGGGAGGCTGAGGCCCGCCCAGGTGTCGTAGCGGAGGCGCCCCGGCGCCCAGGCGGCGCGCTCGGCGGCCCAGCGGCGCTCCAGCATGGCGCGGTAGTCGGTGCTGGCGCGCTCCGGGATGAGGAGCGGCATCCGGTGGCGGGCGAGGGCGAGGTCGAGGGCGGCGGCCTCGTCGGGGTCGGTGAGCAGGGCGCACATCCGATCCTGCTGTCCGGCGGTGCGGGCGCGCACCCAGGCGGGGGTGCGGGACATGGCGCTGATGACCGGGGCGCCTGAGCCGGGGGCGTCGGCGGCGCAGCCGAGGCGCAGGATCGGCGCAGCGACAGGGGCGGCGACAGGGGCAGAAGTCGCCTGTGCGGGTGCCATACCAGATCGGGAAAGAGAATGCTGTCCCTTCTCCCCGGCACGGGGAGAAGGTGTCGGCGGAGCCGACGGATGAGCAACCGTCTTGGCCGTATTTTTTCCTGTCCCGTTCCTCCCCGTTGGCCTGGGCTAGGCGGCGAGGGAACCGGGGGTCGGCGTGTTCATGCGCTGCGCTATCTCGTGCTTCCGAACCAAGCTGT
>JBEIQZ010000353.1:0-6649 GCA_040376255.1 Alphaproteobacteria bacterium | reverse complement strand
GTGCAGATGTTCGAGGTGGCCTTCTCGCGGCGGATGTGCTGCTCGCGGGTCTGGAGCGCGAGGCGCATCGCGGGGCGGCCCTCAGCGTCGATGGAGACGCCGATGATCCGGCCCGGCATCGAGCGCTTGTACATGTCCTTCGCCGCGAGGTATGCCGCATGCGGCCCGCCGAAGCCCATCGGGACGCCGAAGCGCTGCGTGCTGCCGATGGCGATGTCCGCGCCGATCTCGCCGGGCGACGCGAGCAGCGTCAGCGCCAGCGGATCGGCGGCGAACACAACGACCCCCTTCACCGCGTGGACCGCCTCGCAGAACGCCCGGTAGTCGTGGATCGTCCCGCAGGTGTCCGGGTACTGCACCAGCGCGCCGAAGATCGGCGTCTCCGCCGTCCACGCCTCGAACGCGCCGACGACGACCGGGATGCCCAGCGGCTCGGCGCGGGTCTGCACCACCGCGATCACCTGCGGGTGGCAGCGCGCATCGACGAAAAACGCGCGCCGCGCCTCCCCGTCGCTCTCGTCCAGCCCCCAGGCCATGTGCATCGCCTCGGCGGCGGCGGTCGCCTCGTCGAGCAGCGAGGCGTTGGCGCAGGGCAGCCCGGTCAGATCGGAGATCATCGTCTGGAAGTTCAGCAGCGCCTCCAGGCGGCCCTGCGCGATCTCAGCCTGGTAGGGCGTGTACTGGGTGTACCAGCCCGGGTTCTCCAGGATGTTCCTCCGGATGACGCCGGGGATGATGCAGTCGTGGTAGCCCATGCCGATGTGCGACCGCAGGATGCGGTTCTTCGCCATCATGCGCTCCAGCTCAGCCAGCGTCGCGTGTTCGTCGGCGGCGGACGGGAGATCGAGCGGACGATCAGCGCGGATGAGCGCAGGGACCACCGCGTCGATCAGCGCGTCGAGCGAGGGCTGCCCCACCAGCGCGAGCATCTGCGCCTGCTGATCGGCGTCGGGGCCGATGTGGCGGCGCAGGAAGGAGTCGGTCGGGGAGAGGGAGCTTAAGTCGGCCTGAGCGGGCATCGGTCCTCCAGAGGTCGGCGGCTTAACCGATCGCTGGAGGGGGCGGGAGAGGGAGCAGGCGGGGTCATTCGCCGAGGAGCTGGTTGACGGCGCTGTCGGCGAGGGACTGATCGGCGTTGAGGGAGATGTGGGCGGTCAGGCCGGTGTCCTGGACGATCAATTCAGGGCGGGCGGCAGCCTGCGCGATCAGCGGGGCGAGCGTGCCGTCAGGGACGCTGGGGTCGGCGCTGGAGTAGTAGAGGACGAGGCGGTTGCGGAAGGTGCCGCCGAAGCCGCGCGCGGCGAGGTAGCGGTCGGTGCTGTAGGCGCCTGCCAGCTCAGTCTCCTCGTCGAAGATGCGCTCCATGCCGGTCACCTCGTCGGGGAAGGTGGCGGCGTTGGCGATGTAGTAGTCCAGCCGGTCGGGGGTCGCGTCGAGGAGCGTCCCGGCGAAGTCGGGGGTGTTCCCCGCCCGGAACGCCAGCTCCATCGGGGCGCGCCCGCCGTCGCCGAGGCCGACCGCGTAGACCGTCGCCGGATCGAGCGGGATCGGCAGCTCGTCCAAGCCCAGCCGCGTGCGGTAGGTCGCCGCCTCGACCGCGTCCTTGCTGGCGATGGCCGCCGCCGCCCAGGCCATGAAGCGCCCGTTGCGCTCAAAGCCCTCAGTGCCGATGTTCCGGTGGTAGCCGTACTCGTTATGCCAGAGATCGCCCCAGCAGTTCGCCGGGTAGATCGCGAACACCCCCTCGTCCACCAGCGCCGCCGCGAGCGCCCCGGTGTTCTCCTCCCCCGGCCCGCCGCTCTCCGAATCGACGAGACCGAGCGTCTCGAACACCCGCGTCCGCGCCCACTCCGCCGTCAGCCGGTTCTGGAGCCGGTAGTGCGTGCCGACCAGCGGATCCTGCAGATCAGGGCTCACCACATAGTCGAACGCGCCGTCATGGAACACCAGCGCGATGGGGGCCGGATCGGTCAGCCCCTCCCGATAGACGGCGAAGAACGAGGCAGGCTCGCCGTCCGGGCAGAGCAGCCCGTCATAGGTGAGCGTCTGGAGCACCGCGTCCGTGGCGCGCTGGTGGCCGTTGTCAAAGGGGATCGTGGTGATCTCCAATTGCGGGACGTCCGGGCTGAAACAACCGATGAGCCACAACAGCATGACCTGCTCCTTAGACGGCTCCTGATAAGCCAGTCCCCATCCTACCCTGACCCGGCCCCGCCGTCACCTGCTCCGCCGCAACAACGCCCCGCCCGCCAGCAGCAGCCCCATGATCGGCGCCCACGGCAGCCCCCGCCGCCCCGACACCGCGCAGCCGCTCGCGGCCCCTCCCGCCCCCGCCCCTGTATCTCCGCTGCTGCCCGCCTCGCAGATCCCCGGCTCATCCGCCCAGCCCACGTCGCAGATCGGGTAGAACGCCTCCAGCTCGCGCCGGTAGCCGATGTAGCGGATCTGGCTCTGCGCGTAGGTGTCGCCCGAGCCATAGAACGTCACGTCCTGCGTGACCTCCTCCGGGCGGTAGCGCAGGTGCAGCCGCGTGAAGTGCGCCCCGTAGGCCCCGTCGGTGAACGCGAACGACAGCAGATCGTCGTCGGTCAGCGGCGGCGACGGGCAGGGATCGCAGTGGTAGGGCATCCAGGAATACTCCTTCACCCACGCCGCCCCGCTCTCCTCCATCGCCTCCGTCAGCTTCCGGTCATAGAACGCCCCGAAGTCCTCCGAGAGCGGGTCGTACATGCACTCCTGCTCGACCTCCACCTCCGGGTAATTCGAGATCCCCAGCTCCCCGTCCTCCGCTGTCGTGATCCCGTACACGATAAGATCCTGCTGCCCCGCCGAGTTCACCGTCCCCAGCCGGATCGGCAGCGAGATCACGTCGCTCTCGTAGCCGAACTGCAGCGGCGCCAGCCAGGATCGCGCCGAGGCCACCTCCGGCAGGCTCACCTTCGCCGCGAAGAAGTACGACCCGCCGTCGATGTAGTCCTGCAGGATGTCCCCCGCCCCCGCCGGGAGGCTGTAGCCGTTCCGATCCAGCCAGCTCATCAGCCCCGCCGAGTCCTCCGCCGACAGGATCTCGATCTGGTACGCCCCCTCCACGAAGCTCGCCTCCACCACCACCGCGTCGTCCGCCTCCTCCCCGTAGCCGTAGTAGCCGTACAGCCCCCCGGCGTCAGACGCGATCGCATAATCCTGCTTGAACGCCACACCGCCACAGCCGCGCGTCTCGTAGACGTCCGTCGGCTCCTCCTCGTAGGCCATCACGTCGTCGCAGGTGTACTCCACCAGCCGGGGCGCGGAGTACAGATCCAGCCGCTCCATCAACGACGGCTCCACCACCTGCACGTCCGCCTCCCCCAGCACCTCCGGCACCGGGATCACGATGGCGAACTCCGTCGCGTCCCCCTCAAAATCATTCGCCAGCGTCAGCGTCGTCCGGCCGAACTGGCGCGTGATCGCGATCTGGCTGGCGTGGTTGTAGATGTCGCTGCCCGCGTTCGCCACGTAGGCGCCGCAGAAGGCATCAGCGGTCGGGAGCAGGCTGAGCAGAGAGAGGATGAGCATGGGGACTCCTGGGGTGAATCATACCATGCAAGAGCGGGGCCAGTGACCAAACCATCAGAGAACCCCCCTCACCACCTCCACGATATTCCCCACGCTCATCCCCAGCTTCTCCGCCACGATCTTCCCTGGCGCGCTCGCCCCGAAGCGATCGATCCCGACGCTGGCCGCGACATTGTAGCGCTGCCAGCCGAGGGTGCGCCCGGCCTCGACGCTGACGCGGGGCAGGTCGCCGAGCACCTCAGCGCGGTAGCCGGCGGGCTGGCGCTCGAAGCGCTCCATGCAGGCGACGTTGACGACGCGGGCGGGGACATTCTGCGCGGCGAGGGCGGCGGCGGCCTCGACGGCGAGGGCGACCTCGGAGCCGGAGGCGAGGAGCGTGACTTTTGCGTCAGGGGGGGCGCTGAGGACGTAGGCGCCCTGAGCGATGGAGGCGGCGGGCGGGTGGGCGGCGCGGTCGATGACCGGGAGGTTCTGGCGGGTGAGGACGAGGGCGGTGGGGCCGTCGGTGCGTTCGAGGGCGAGGCGCCAGGCCTCGACGGTCTCGGCGGCGTCGGCGGGGCGGAGGACGTCGAGGTTGGGGATGAGGCGCATCGACTGGAGGTGCTCGATGGGCTGGTGGGTGGGGCCGTCCTCGCCGACCCAGATGGAGTCGTGCGTGTAGACGTAGATCACCGGCTGGTGCATGAGCGCGGAGAGGCGGACAGCGGGGCGGTGATAGTCATGGAAGACGAGGAAGGTGGCGCAGAACGGGCGCAGACCGCCGTGGAGAACGATGCCGTTGCAGGCGGCGGCCATCGCATGCTCGCGGATGCCGAAGGCGATGTTGCGGCCCGTGCGGCTGTCCCGCTGGAAGTCGCCGCCGCCCTTGATGTGGGAGCCGTTGGACTCGGCAAGATCGGCGCTGCCGCCGATGAGCCCTGAGTAGCCGGCGGCGATGGCGGCGATGGCGGCCTCGCTGGCCTTGCGGGTGGCGAGCTGAGTCCCGGCGGGCCAGAGCGGCCACTTTACGGCGCTGAGGTCGGGGGCGGGCTGGAGCAGGGCGGCGAAGGCGTCCCGCTGATCGTGGGCGGCGAGGCGGGCCTCCCAGGCGTCGCGGAGGACGCGGCGGTCGGCGTCGGCGGCGCGGACGTAGGCGAGGACCTCGGCGGGGACGGCGAAGGAGACATCGGGATCGAGGCCGAGGTTCTGCTTGCTCAGGCGGACCTCGGCGGGGCCGAGCGGGGCGCCGTGCGCGGCGGACTTGTCGGCCTTGTTGGGAGAGCCGAAGCCGATGATGGTGCGGCAGGCGATGATCGAGGGGCGATCGTGGACGTCGCGGGCGGCGGTGATGGCGGCGGCGACCGCCTCGCAGTCGTGGCCGTCGACGGATTGAACATGCCAGCCGAAGGCGCGGAAGCGGGCCTGCACGTCCTCGGTGAACGCGATGTCGGTGCGCCCGTCGATGGTGATGCGGTTGTCGTCCCACAGGTAGATCAGGCGGCCGAGGCCGAGGTGCCCGGCGAGGCTGGCGGCCTCGCTGGAGATCCCCTCCATCAGATCGCCGTCCGAGACGATGGCGTAGATCCAGTGGCTGCAGAGCGCCTCGCCGAAGCGGGCGCGCAGGGCGGACTCCGCCATCGCAAAACCCACGCCGGTCGCGAAGCCCTGGCCGAGCGGCCCGGTGGTCATCTCGATGCCGGGGGCCTCGCCGTGCTCAGGGTGTCCGGCGGCGGGGCTGCCCCACTGGCGGAAATTACGGAGATCGTCGAGCGTGAACGCCTGCCCGGTCAGGTGCAGCGCGCTGTAGAGCAGCGCCGATCCGTGGCCCGCCGACAGGATGAAGCGATCGCGGTCGAACCAGCCCGGCGCAGAGGGATCGTAGCGCAAGAAGCGCGTCCACAGCACCGCCGCCACGTCGGCCATCCCCATCGGCATCCCGGGGTGGCCGGAGTTCGCGGCCTGCACCGCGTCCATGGCGAGGCCCCGGAGGGTGTTGGCGGTAAGGCGGTCGAGGCGGGGATCGGTGGCAGGCATGGCGGCTCCAGGGCTGGCGGCGCCCCGCGTCTAACGCATCTGAGCGGCGCTGTCCTTTACTCCCCCACCTCCACCATCGCCACCCGCCGCTCCCCCGCCGTGACGAAGCCGTATCTGCCCGCCGGGAGATCGCCCGCCTTCAGCACCCGCGCCGTCCGCCCGCCGCCCCCGATCTCCGGCAGCGAGGCGGGCGCGACCGGCGCGGCCACCGGCTCCGCCGCCTCCCCGTCGAACCGGAGGCCGAGGTAGGCCCACGGCCCGACCGGCTGCGGCTGGAGCGCCGTCCCGAGCGTCCTGGCCTCCGCCGCGATCAGCGGCTCCAGCGCCAGCGCCTGCGCCTCCGCCCCGACCAGCAGCACCACCCGCTCCCCGGACAGGATCGGCAGCGCGTTCGGGATCTCCAGCGGGAACCGCGCCTCCCCGCCCGCCGGGATCGGCAGCCGGTCGATGGCGCTCTGGGTGCGGAGCGCCTGCAATTGCGTGCCGTCGAGCAGGTAAAGCCCGCCCACCGCCGGGATGCGCCACAGGGAGAGATCCTTGCGCGCGCCCTCCTTGTCGACGCTGACCTCCACCGGATCACCGCCCGCCCACCAGTCCCCGTCCGCCAATTCCAGCCGGTAGCGCACCCCGCCGCACAGGTCGGGCGCGACGTAGCCGCCCGAGGCGTCCGTCGTCGCCGCCCGCACCCGGCACTCTGCCCGCGCCTCCGGCGCCGCCCAGCGCACCTCCAGCCCCGTCACCGCCGCCCCCGTCCGCGCGTCCGTCACCGTCCCCGACACGCTCCCCGGCGCAGCGCAGCCGCCCAGCCAGATCAGCCCCCAGATCAGCCCGCTCATGCCGCACCCCCGCCCGCCGCCCCGATCACCGCCCGGATCTCAGCGTCCGCCGCCGCGATCCGCGCCCGGATGAACGGCGCCGGATCGGCCGCCCACGCCGCCTGCTCTGCCGGATCGGCCCCCGCCCGCTGATCCGGGAACGTGAGCCCCCGCGCCCCCACCACCAGCGCGCCCAGCCCCCGCGCGTCGAACGCCGCCCGCACCGTCTCCGCCGTCCCGCCCTGCGCCCCGAACCCCGGCAGCAG
>JBEIQZ010000341.1:0-6887 GCA_040376255.1 Alphaproteobacteria bacterium | reverse complement strand
TCATCCGGCCCTCCGGGCCACCTTCTCCCAGAGGGAGAAGGGACAAGGAGAGAAGGGATGTTGAGATAAATATTTATGATGGAGATAATGATGATCGGGTTCCTGCTGACAGGGATGTGGGTCGCTCCGGCGACTGCCGGGACAGGCGCTGAGGACGGCGCTGCCGGGGACAAGAGCGCCAACGGCAACGACAAGAGCGACGTAAATGGACAGGCGACCGGCAACAAAAAGAAGAACGACGACACGCCGACAGACAAGACAGACGGCGCCCTCTTCCGCACCACCGGCGAGGCCCGCCTGATCGGGAGCCTCCCGCCGGACGTCGTCGTGGACACGGACGGCACGACGATCGGGCAGGGCTTCGTGCTGGACAGCCGCCTGCGGGCGGGGATCGGGCTGTACCCGGCGGGCTGGAACATGCGGGCGGAGTTCGATCTGTTCGACGGGCAGATGGCCGGGGACACCTGGGACATCTCCGGTGACGAGGACGCGCGGCACCGGGAGCAACTTGAGCTGTTCGACAGCGACTCGATGACCGCGCGGCGGCTGTCGGTGGGCGGGACGCTGGGGCCGATCACCATAGAGGGCGGGCTGGTGACGAGCCGCTGGGGGCTGGGGATGCTGGCCAACGACGGCGCGTCGGACCCATGGTTCGGGCGGAGCGACTTCGGGGATCGGGTGCTGCGGCTGCGCTTCCAGGCGGCGCTGTCGAAGCAGGCGCCGGTGGTGCTGGTGCTGGCCGGGGATCGGGTGGTGGAGGATGAATTGGCGGTGTGGAGCCCGTTCAATGGCGGGCAGGCGGCGTGGCAGGGCGTGGGCGCGCTGCTGTGGGCCGATCCGCAGCAGACATACGGGATCTACGGCGTCTACCGCCACCAGACCGAGACCGACCGGGTGCGCGTCACCGAGGTCGGGGTGCTGGACGGCTACGCCGACCGCAAGATCGACATGGGCGCGTGGAACCTGCGGCTGGCCGGTGAGATCGCGGGCATCTTCGGCACCACCGACCGCGCCCAGAGCTACAACGCCCGCGACGGCCTCACCGTCCGGTCGCTCGGGATGACCGGGCTGGTCGCGCTGCGCCCGCAGGCGGCGGGGTGGACGGCGATGCTCCGGGCGGGCTGGGCGTCCGGGGACGGCGATCCGGACGACGGGTTCTCGCGGGACTTCACCTTCGACCGCGACTTCGACGCGGGCATGGTGCTGTTCGACGAGCTGCAGGGCGCCATCGACGCCGCCGCCTTCGCCCAGCTCTCCGACCCCGCCAACTCCGGCGGCGCCCCCGACGGGGCCGAGACGCTGGTGGGCGAGGGCGCGATCCGCCGCGCCGCCTTCCTGCAGCCCGTCCTCACTGGCCGCCTCCGCCCGTGGTTCCGGCTCTCCGGCGGCATCAACTTCGCCTGGGCCACCGCGCCCGTCGCGCAGGGCTTCGCCACCTACCGGAACGGCGGCGTCCCGGTCAACCACCTCGGCCAGCCCACCGACGGCTACTGGCTCGGCACAGAGCTGGACTGGTCGATGACCTTCGGCGACAACGACTGGAAGCCCGCGCCGGGCATCAAGACCCAGCCCGCGATCCTGTTACAGGGCGGCCACCTGATCGCGGGGGAGAACCTCGGCGGCGGGGTGATGAGCCTGGTGACGCTGACGGGGCGGGTGCGCTGGTAGAAATACGCACACGAATTATACGAATATGACTGTGTGCAGCCGGAGATGGGTGGCGCTGCAAACTCTCCTTCTTTATATTGCGCACCTTCCCAGGCTGCCCGATGCTGCTCCGTTCCCTGCTGGTCTGCCCTGCCCTGCTCCTGCTCGGCTGTCCGCCTCCGTCTGAGGACTGCGACACGACGAAGGGCTGCAGCACGACAAAGGACTCCAACACAACGGATGACACCGGCGACACCGGGACGATGGTGGACGCGGACGGCGACGGCTCTCCTGCCGCTGAGGACTGTGATGACAACGACCCGGCGGTGAATCCTGGGGCGACGGAGGTGTGCGGTGGCGGCGATGAGGACTGCGACGGCCTCACCGACGATGCGGATGACAGCGTGACCGGAACCGCCACCTTCTACGCCGACGCGGACAGCGACGGCTACGGCGATGGGGCGGCGGCAGTCGCATGCGAGGCGGGCGCGGGGTGGGTGGCGGACGCGACCGACTGCGACGACGGGGACGCCTCGGTGAATCCTGCCGCGCAGGAGGTGTGCGGGGGCGGCGATGAGGACTGCGACGGCCTGACCGACGACGCAGATGACAGCGTGACCGGAACCTCCACCTTCTACACCGACGCGGACGGCGACGGCTACGGCGACGGGGCGACAGCAGCGGTCGCCTGCGAGGCGGGCGCGGGACAGGTGGCGGACAGCAGCGACTGGGACGACGGGGACGCCTCGGCGTGGCTCACGCCGGACAGCTATGTGGGCGACATCAGCAGCGGATTCACGGATTTTTGCACCGGCTACAGCGCGCGGCGGCTGGAGGGCAACCTCGACCTCTCCACCGCCTCCCAGGCCGATGTCGACAGCCTCGCCTGCCTCACAGAAGTCAGCGGAGACCTCTACATCTACTTCAACCTTGTGCTGACGAACGTGAATGGCCTGTCCAGCCTCGCATCCATCGGGGGAGACCTCTACTTCTACGACAACGCTGCGCTGACGAACGTCGATGGCCTGTCCAGCCTCGCAAACGTCGGTGGAGGCCTCTACTTCTACTACTACCATGCGCTGACGGATGTGGATGGTCTGTCCAACCTCACATCTGTCGGTGGAGGCCTCGCCTTCTACTACAACGATATGCTGACAAACGTGGATGGCCTGTCCAACCTCACATCTGTCGGTGGAGGCCTCGCCATCTACTACAACGATATGCTGACAAACGTGGATGGCCTCTCCAGGCTCACATCCATCGATGGATACCTCTACTTCTGCGACAACGATGCGCTGATGAACGTGGATGGCCTGTCCAGCCTCGCATCCATCGGGGAAACCCTCCTCTTCAACGACAACGCTGCGCTGACGAACGTCGATGGCCTGTCCAGCCTTACCTCCGTCGGTGGAGACCTCTCCATCTACCGCAACGCTGCGCTGTGCGAGAGCAGCATCGACGCGCTGCTGCTGCGGCTCGCGGGCTTCGGCTATGCGGGCGCAATAACCATCCACAACAACAGCGGCTGCTGATCTGGGACGCTCTCAGCGTCTCCCTATCCTGTCGGCCCCGGCAACACCGCCGGGGCGATGACCTCCCGCAGCGCCTGGATGAACGCAGCCAGCCCGCAGGCATCATGCGCCTGCAGCCGGGCGAGATCTGCAGCGGTCCACGCCTCCGCGAGGTCTTCATACTCTGGACAGGACAGCGCACCGGTCGGAGTAGATGCCAGCGTCGCGCGGCCTGCCCCGATCAGGAACCGCAGCACCCGCTTCGCGTCCCGGACTGCGGTGTTCGGCTGAGCGGTGAGGCGATGTGGTTCCCGCAGCGGATCAAGGTTGAGTTCCTGGCGGGCCGCTGAATGGCCGGGATCGCCCCCGGTGAGCGCGGCGACGAACCAGCCCTCCGCGTCGCAGTGGGGGACGCCGAACGCCACCGGGATCGGCGCTGCGAGCGCGTCACGGATGTAGCGTGCGGCGCGATCCGCCGCGTCCTGCGCTCCGGCGCGGTTCTGCGAGTCGCTCACGGCGATCAGGGCGTCGGGCGGCGCAGGTTGAGCGAGGAACAGCGCATAGAGGGAGATGAACCACGCGGCCTCTCCGGCAGGTTCGTCGCCGATCCGGCGAAGCCTGAAGAGCGGGGATGGCCTCTCCAGCCGCTTGATGTCTTCAGGAAGTCCGGTTGTGCAATAGAACTGTCCGGGTTCTGATGATCGCTGCCGATCCAGCCCGCCGTAGATGCGGGCATGATCCAATTGCTCCTGCTCCGGCCACCCCCGCGCCGCGCGCTACCAGCACCAGATCCATCAGCCGACAGGCGAGGACGCGGTGCGCGTGATCCTCTCCGGCGACCGCGATGAAGCAGCGGGAGTCATCGCCCATGGCGCTACCAGTCCTCCCCGACGTTCGCCCACACCTCACCGGCGGTCATCATCCGCCGCCACCGCGCGTAGTCGGGGTGATCGCTCAGCGTCCGGCAGCGGGCGGCGCCGTCCGGCCCGGTGGACAGCACCCGGATGTCCTCCCCGTCGACCTCCTGCAGCAGCCAGGGGGAGTGGGTCGTCGCCACGATCTGCACCTGGATGTCCTTCTGAGCCTGGATGTCCTTCTGGATCTGGCGGATCAGCCGGATCAGCCGGACCTGCGCGCCGAGGTGCAGCGCCCGATCCAGATCGTCCAGCAGCACCAGCCGGGGGCAGTCCGGGTGGTGCAGCAGCGTCAGCAGGCCGAGCGCGAGGATCGTCCCCTCGCTGGCCATGTCCGCAGGCACCTTCGCCCCGCCGTCCATCTCCAGCGCCATCCGGTGTCCCCACACCTCCTCCTCGGTCGGCACGTTGACCGACTGGTTCCCCACCGCAAACGCCCGCTGCACCGTCCGGGTGATGCGCGCGGGCTCCACCAGCACCCGCCTGAAGCGCGGGATGATCACCCGCGCCGCCGCCTCGATGGCGAGCTTCCGATCCGGCCAGGCGCCGGCCAGGTAGTCGAACACCGAGGCCAGCCCCTCCCCGTTGTTCTCCATGCGCGGGCGCTCCTTCTCCATGAAGGAGGGGCGGGCCATGAGCGCCGCGTCGAGGTGTAAAAAGACCGCTGACGATATATTCTTAAATCTGGGCTGATTGAGCAGGATGGCAGGGTTGTCATCTCCAGGGAGCTGGACGCGCTCCGGCTGGCAGCCGGGCGCCTCTACGACGAACGTCGGGGCTTCCTCCTCCTCTCCAGGTAACGTACAGGAGAGGGAGATATGTTCGCCTCTCTCCTGCAGAACGCTCAGACGGAAGCCTCCGCTGCCTGATCGCGTCAGCCGCGCGGGGTGCCAACGCTTCGAGAACAACAACCCCAACCGGTGTGTCTTGTGCTGATTCTCGCCGCTCTTCCGCAGTCCGAGCTGAGAGAGGAGGTGGAGCCCCTGCAGCATGCTGCTCTTGCCGCAGCCGTTGGGGCCGACAAGGATCGTGAAGGCGCCGAGCGGGAGATCGACATGCTGAAGATTCTTAAAATCCCGATACTGCACATCTGTAATCATATCAGATTTCTAACGGATCTAATCCCCCCTCGCCACCGCTCCGCTCAGCGCCCGCTGAACCACTCCATGATCAGCCCCGCGAAGCCGTCGGGGATCTGGTGGCCGGTGTCGGGGCCGTAGAGGCAGTAGCGGGTGTCGGCGCTGCAGCCGGTATGCTCGACGCATGCCCCGACCTCCAGCCCCAGATCCTGCGCCGCCGCGTCACAGCCGCGCTCCTGCGACCAGAAGGCGTCCTGCTCGTCGCCGTACTGGCCGCCTGTTCTACAACGCGCCGGCGAACCGCGCCAGCTCAGCGATCTCCTCCTCTGTCAGCGCCGGGATCTCCGCTCCTGAGTGGCGGCGGATCGCCTCATCGAGCGTGGCCGCTGAGCCGTCGTGGAGCCAAGGGCCGGAGGCCTGCGCGCCGAGCAGGGTCGGGGTGTCGAGGCCGGTTAGCGCCCCGCCGAGCCGCCCGCCGCTCTCCGGGGTGAGGGTGCCGACATCGTGGAGGCGCAGCGCGTCGAGGGCGGAGTCGGTGTAGCGCGGGGCGGGGTGGCAGCTATCGCAGCCGGAGGCGGCGAACAGGGCGGCGCGCTCAGGGGTGGCGTCGGCGGCGGTCGGGGAGGTGGGGGCGGCGGTGAGGCTGGCCATGAAGGCGGCGAGCGCGTCGAGATCGGCGGATCGCCCGGCCTTCGGGGGGCCGAGAGTGTCGGAGGTCTCGGCCCAGTCGGCGTCTGAGAGCAGGCCGGTACCGCCGAAGGCGTTGCGGATGTCGTTCTCGAAGTCCTGGGCCTCGTCGAAGTTGGCCGACCAGTGGATCCAGCCCATCGCGGTGGCGGTCGTCCCGTCGCCGCGCCCGAGCAGGGATACAGTGTTCCGCATCCCCTCCCCGCGCGAGGTGAAGTCCCAGGTGAGTCCATCCTGATCGCCGTCGGGGTGGCACCCGGCGCACGAGATGTAGCCGTCGCTGGAGATGCGGGGGTCGCGGCTGGTGTGGAACAGGATCTTGCCAAGCAGCACCTCCGGCGCCAGCGGCTCGGCGGCGACGAGCGGCTGCGTCCACAGCAATTCCGGCATCCTGCCCGGTTCGCCCATCGCGTAGGCGCGCACCTCGCGGTCGAGCCATGCGTGGACATAGAGGATGCCCGTCCCGGCCCCGACAGTGTCCCCGACCGGGCCTGCCGCCCAGATCAGCCCCCGGACGCCCTCCCCTGCGTCGTGGATGCTGCCGACGGCGTCGAGGCGGAAGGCGTCGAGGATCTGGATCGTGGCGGTGCCGGGGTGGGCGACGGCGAGGAAGTTGCCCGTGGGGTTCGGGGCGGCGGCGATGACGCGATCCTGGTTGTCGAGCTGCTTGCGGACGCTCCAGTCCTCGCTGTCAGCGTGAACGTCGACCACCCCGAGGGCGGCGCGCACGCTGCTCTCGAAGGTGAGCGGCTGGCCGGTACCGAGCAGGCCGCGCCGGATGTTGGCCTGGAGCGCGGGGATATAGAGCGTCTGCGCGTCGGGCGAGAGCGCGAGGTTGGCGATCAGGGTCGGGACGCCCCCGGCGACGGTGTCGCTGTCGGGGCCGGGGTGGACGGGCAGAGTGATCGGGCCGGCACCGGAGCGGTAGATCGCGCCGCCGCCGGGGTCGCTGCGGAAGCGGGCGACGTAGATGTCCTCCCCGACCGCGATCCCGCCGGGATCGGGGCCGGTGGCGACCCGGTCTGCGGTGATCCCCCCCTCCCCTTCCG
>JBEIQZ010000694.1:0-2627 GCA_040376255.1 Alphaproteobacteria bacterium | reverse complement strand
GCCCCCGGGGTCTTCCAGGGACGGCTGCTGCCGGAGGGGTGGACGGGGCAGCTGCTGGAGGAGGTGGAGCGGTGGGAGGCGGCGATGCTGCGGGGGGAGGTGCAGGGCGCGCCGCCGAATTCGATGCACCGGTACGGCGCGCCGCTGGAGCAGATGGGGCTGGCGGCGCTCGGGGATCGGCTGCTGGCGCGGGGGCTGGCGGCGCGCATGGAGCTGTCGTTCCCGGGGACGGGGCCGCTGACGGAGAGCCACGCGTTCATCGTGCGCTACGGGGCCGGGGGCGATGACGGGCTGGATCTGCACGTGGATGACAGCGACGTCACCCTCTCGCTCTGCCTCGGCGGGCGCTTCAGCGGGAGCGGCCTTCAGTTCGAGGGGGTGCGCTGCGGCCTCCACCTCGATCACCCGGCGCGGCCGGAGGAGATCTCCATCGTGGAGCACCGGCCCGGCGCCGGACTGCTGCACCTCGGCAAGCGCCGCCACCGGGTGCTGCCGATCACCGCCGGGAGCCGGGTCGGGCTGATCCTGTGGGCGCGGCGCTCCGGCAGCCGGGAGCGGTTCGAGGCGGAGGCCGACGCGGGCCGGTGCCTGCCGGAGTGCGGGGCGTGATCAGCGCAGGCAGTCGCGGGCGGCCTGCCACTGGCCGATCAGCTCCCCGAGCGCCCCCGGCAGATCGCGGCCCAGGATCGAGGGCAGGGCGCGGATCAGGTGGGGCAGATCGGGGACGGCAGGCGGCGCGCCGGCGGCGATGAATTCGCGGTGGATGGCGCGGGTGCGGCTCAGGAGCGGGCGGAGGTGGCGGGGGTGGGAGTGGAGGACAGGGGCGCCGGGGTGGTAGCGGAGGCTGCCGGGGGGGAGGCGGCGGGCCTGGTGCCAGTCCTCGGCGATGGGGGCGTCGGGGATCGGGGCGCTGTCGAGGGCGGCGCGGCGGTAGAGGGCGGCGACGTGGTCGATCCGCGCGGCGGGCTGCGGGCCGTCTCCGGGCGGGCACCATTCGAGGAGGCGGCGGCGGGTGACCGGGTCGGCGCCGGGCCAGGGGATCTGGCGGGCGGTGATCACGGCGGCGGCGGGGTCGGCGGCGAGGGCGTCGACCATCCGGCGCAGCACCCCCGCGCCGCAGGGGATGGCGTCATCGACGGTCAGCAGCACGAACGGGTTGCGGGCGGCGCGGACGCCCTGCTGCCGGGTGGCGCCGTGGCCCTGCCAGGGCAGCTGCAGCACGCGGACACGCGGATCGCCCAGCGCGCTCAGATCCGCCCCGTCATAGCCGCCGTTGCTGATCAGGATCAGCTCCACCGGGACGTCCTGGGCCAGCCAGCCCGCGAGGCCCCACGGGCGCTGGAGCATCGGGATGACGACGCTCACCGCGCGGTCGGCGCAGGCGGGCAGCGGGGCGGCGTCCGGCGCGAGCCACTGGCGCAGGGAGGGCTCCTCCGCCTCATGGAACAGCGGGAGCAGCAGCGCGGGCGGCAGGGGCAGCGGGCAGCGGCGCAGGCCGAGCCGATCGCCGCGCCGGAGCCCCGCGCTGAGCCCGGCGATCCCGGCCCGATCCAGCGGCCCGATCCATCGGGTCTGTACCGGCAGGGGCGGACTCAGGGGCGGACTCAGGGGCGGACTCAGGGGCGGGCTCAACGGATGCGGCGGCTGATCTCCTTGAACAGCGGGCCGCCCGCCCGCCCGAGCATCCCGAACAGCACTGTCTCCGCAGAGAGGATCTGCGCCCCCGCGCCCCGGCACAATTCCAGCCCGCGCCGCCAGTCCGCCTTCCGGCGCGAGAGGCAGCCGTCCGCGATCAGGCTCACCGCGCATCCCGCCCCGCTCCCCGCGCCCTCCGCGCCCCCCGCCGCGCCCGGCAGCAGATCGAGGGCGGTCAGCGCGACGCAGATGTGCGTCTCCATCCCGGCGATCAGGACGTGGCGGCGCCCGTCGCTGATGCGGTCGGCGATCTGCCGCGCGAGCGCCCCGTCCCGCATCACCGAGAACGTGCTCTTGGGCAGGATCACCGGCGAGGTACCGGCCGCGCCCGCCTCAGGCAGCAGCCCCGGCAGCGTCGGGCCGAGGCCCTGCGGGTACTGCTCCGAGATCAGCACCGGCACGCCGAGCGCGTCCGCCAGGAACAGCAGGCTCTCCCAATTCCGGCGCGCCTGATCGCGCACCCCCTCCGGCATCGCCGGGAACAGCCGCTCCTGAGCGTCGATGAGCAGGAGCTGGCAGCGCTCAGGGTTCAGCATGGCGGGCAGCCTTACTTGCAGGCCGGGGTGCCGTACTCCTCGCGCTTCTCTTCGTCGAGCGAGGGGCTGTAGCTGTTGATCTGCGTGATGTGGGTGATGTTGAATTCGCCGTTGATCAGCAGGCGCGACGGGGTGTCGGTGGCCGTCATGTAGAGCTGGAACGTCCCCTTCAGGTTGGCGTCGCCCGCCTCGATCTTGTCACCGGGGGTGAAGCCCTCGATGGTGACATAGCCGAGGACGACCTCCACCCAGCCGTCGAGCCCGGGCTCCAGATCGTCCACCGGGCGCCAGGAATTGGAGTGGACGCGGTACTCGGTGGTGAAGTCCTTGGCCTGACCCAGCGTGCGGATGTCGTCGCTGGTCGTCAGGTGATCGTCGATGGCGGTCGCCCACTCG
>JBEIQZ010000449.1:0-5291 GCA_040376255.1 Alphaproteobacteria bacterium | reverse complement strand
GGGGGGCCCCGGGGTTGTTTTTTCGGTTTCTCTCGGGTTGGGGGGGGGTTTGGTGCCCCGGGCGGGGCGGGGGGGGGGGGCGGGGGGGCCAGGGCAGATCAGACGGAACCGGGCGGGACAGGGAGGGTTTGGATGGCGCGTGCGACAGCACTGGAGCCGGAGGATCGGCGGCGGCACCTGCTGACGGCGGCGCGGCGGGTATTCGCGCAGAAGGGCTACGGGGCCTCGGTGGCGGACATCATCGCTGAGGCGGGGGTGGCGCGGGGGACATTCTACAACTACTTCGACAGCAAGAAGGCGGTGTTCCACGCGGTGCTGGACGGGGTGATGGAGCAGGTGAACGAGGGGATCGTCCCCATCGACACCGCGCAGCCCGTCGCGCCGCAGATAGCGGAGAACCTGGAGAACCTCGCGACCGTCCTCACCGACGACGTCTGCCGGCTGCTGTTCGCGGAGGCGCCGGGGGCGGACGCGGAGGGGCTGGCGGCGCTGGCGGCGTTCTACGCGAAGGCGCAGGCGCGGCTGGCGCGGGCGCTGCGGCGGGGGCAGGAGATGGGGCTGGTGCGCGAGGGGGACGTGGATCTGCGGGCGATCTGCCTGCTGGGGCTGCTGAAGGAGCCGGCGTTCCAGGCGTGGCTCAACGGCGTGCCGCTGGTGCCAGGGCCGCTTCTGGTAGAATGGGGGCGGCTGCTCGGACAGGGCGTTTTGTTGATGGCCGGAGCAGAGCAACAGGAGCAGAGATGAACATCGTGGTGGCGGCGGCAGAGGTGGCCCCCTGGTCGAAGACGGGGGGGCTGGGGGACGTGTGCGGCGCGCTGCCGCAGGCGCTGGCGGCGCGGGGGCACCGGGTGATGACGGTGAGCCCGCGCTACAAGGAGTACCCGGACGCCTGGGACACCGGCGTGCGGGCCCGCGTCCACCTCTACGGGGCGGCCCACGAGGTGCGCTTCTTCCACTGCCTGAAGGCGGGCGTCCACAACGTCTTCATCGATCACCCCTGCTTCCAGCGCAGCGGCATCTACGGCGACAGCAGCGGGGCCTACGCGGACAACCTGTTCCGCTTCGCGCTGCTCTCGCGGGCGGTGCCGGAGGCGGCGACGCTGCTGCCGCTGGCGGGCGCGGACGGGAGCCCGGGGATGGGCGGGGCCGGGATGGGCGAGCGGGTGCTGTTCCACGCCAACGACTGGCACACCGGGCTGCTGCCGGTCTACCTCCACGCCACCTGGAAGAGCGCCGGGCGGTTCCGGGGATCGGCCTGCACCATCGGCCTCCACAACCTCGGCCACCAGGGGAGCCAGCCCGCCCATGAGTTCGCCGGGCTGGATCTCTCGACGCGCTGGTGGGGATCGCTGGAGTACCACGGGCGCATGAACCTGCTCAAGGCGGGCATCGTGACCGCTGACAAGCTCATCGCCGTCTCCCCCACCTACGCCCGCCAGATCCAGCACGACCACGGCTTCGGCCTCGAACCAATCCTCCAGTGGCGCAGGAACGATCTCCACGGCATCCTCAACGGCATCGACACTAGCTGGGATCCCGCCGCCGATCCCCACATCGCCGCCCCCTTCTCAGCCGGTGACCTGTCCGGCAAGGCCGTCTGCAAGGCCGCCATCCAGCAGGAGATGGGCCTGCCCGTCCGCGCTGACGTCCCGCTGCTCGCACTCATCGCCCGCCTCGACGCGCAGAAGGGCATCGACCTCGTCCAGGCCGTCCTGCCGGGGCTGATGCGCCAGGACGTACAGGTGATCCTGCTGGGCAGCGGCTCCCCGCAGTACCAGAACTTCTTCCGTGAGTCGCGCGCCCGCTGGCCGTCCAGGGTCGGCACCTTCATCGGCTTCTCCGAACCCCTCGCCCACCGCGTCGAGGCCGGGGCGGACATTTTTCTGATGCCCTCCCGCTTCGAACCCTGCGGCCTCAACCAGATGTACTCGCTGAAGTACGGCACCCTCCCCGTCGTCCACGCCACCGGCGGGCTCGCCGACACCGTCCACAACTTCGACCCCTGGCACGACCGGGGCAACGGATGGGCCTTCCGGGACTTCACCGCCGGGGCGTTCGATGAGGCCGTCGGGTGGGCAGTCCAGACCTTCGTGCGGCACCCGGAGGCGTTCCGCAGCATCCAGCAGCGGGCGATGCGGGAGGATCACTCGTGGGAGAGGGCGGCGGCGATGTACGAGCGGGTGTTCGAGGTGGCGCTGGAGAGGCAAGGATAAACCTGCCTCTCCCCTACTTGATGATCCACCGATCCGACATCTGCCGGACCTTCCCTTCGCGCGCCAGCCGCCGCAGCTCTGCGCGGACCTCATCCTCGCTGACGTCGCGGTAGAGTCCGCCCTGGGTCGCGCGGTGACGGCAACCGGCGACGAGGACAGCGTCCTTGAGGCCGCGATCGGCGTATTCGCGGGTCTGGAGGCGCTCGACGACGTCCTTGCGGATCCAGTCGGAGCGGAGGGGATCGATCTCCTCGGCGGGGGTCTTGTGCTTGGGGCGCACGCCGGGGGTCTTCGGCTTCTTGGCCACCGGCTCTTCGACGGGGGCATCGGCGCGAAGGGGGGCGGGCTCCGGGGGGTGATAGCCGGGCTCGCGGAATTCAGCGGGGACGACCTTCGCGGGCTTCAAGGGCTTCTCTTTTGCGGGGGGGCGGGGGAGACGGACGACCTCGGGGGCGGTCTGCTCCCAGGCGTTGATGATGTCCTCGATGGCGTGAGAGGCCTGCTCCTGGGAGACCCGGAGCATGGCGCGGATGGCGGCGCGGAAGCTCTCCGGGGCCTTGGCCGGGGGGAGCATGGCGACGCCGGAGAGGAATTCGAGCCGGGCCTCCTCATTGGGGAGGTCGATGAATTCGCGGGCGGCGCGGGTGGTGAAGGTCTTGACCTCCTCGCTGAGGAGCGCGGGCAATTCCACCTCGGAGATGGCGAAAAGATCCGCCATGCAGGCGACAGCGATGCGATCGCTGTGCTGGCGGAGCAGATCCTGGATCTGGATCTGGATCAGCGCCGGGGCGGAGCTCCGGAGCCCTTCGACATGGGTACGGGTGACACTGCGCGTAGAAACGCTGGGCAAGCAGACCTCCAACGGGGGCGGCCTTATCCTGTCCTGTGCGGATCGGCACCCTCATCTGCTGATGATGAGGGCGTTACTTTGTCGCGCCCGGGCGCTCCCAGAGGAACTCAGGTTCTCCAAGCTGCTTTGCTGCCCAGCGTCCGAGGACAAACAGGTAGTCAGACAGGCGGTTGAGATAGCGCAGGCAGCCCTCCCCGGCCTCGGGCTCATCGCGGAGGAGGGCGACAAGCTCCCGCTCGGAGCGGCGGCAGACCGTCCGGGCCTGGTGGAGGAACGCGCCGACAGGGCCGCCGCCGGGCAGGATGAACTCCCGCAGCGGGCCGACCGCCTCGTTGAGCTCGTCGATCCATCCTTCGAGCCGGGTGACGTCCTCCTCACCGACGCGGTACATCCCGGGCCACCGATCCTCGGGGCGGGTGGCGAGGTCGGAGCCGACGTTGAACAGATCATTCTGGATGATGTGGAGCATGGCGTCGATGCGGACGGCGGGCGCGGCGGCGGCGTCGCCCGCAGCCTGGATCGCGGCCTGCCCGGAGAGGTGGGCGGGCGCGGCGGACGGATCTCCCGCCAGGGCGGCCTCCTCGCGGGCGGCCCGGATGACGGAGACGCGGATGAGGCCGATGATGGCGTTGAGCTCATCGGTGGTGCCGTAGGCGTTGATGCGGGGGTGATCCTTGGCGACCTTCTGACCGCCGACGAGACGGGTCTCGCCCCGATCTCCGGTGCGGGTGTAGACGCGGGTGATGCGCATGGGGCTTCCTCTGGTGCGCGCATATGCTATTCACCGGTGATTCAATGTTGCGTCACCTGGCAGACAGTCGCTGAAGAATCAGAGATGGACTACCGGGGCGGCGCATCCGGCGGGCAGGGACCTGTCCGCAGCCCGGTCAGCTCGACGTTGCGATCCCCGCCGGCCCCGTCCGGCCCGGCGCTGTCGAGGTCATTGATGAAGCGCAGCCCGATCCGGTGGGGTCCTGGCAAAAAATAGCCTGAACCCGATGGTTTCAGCGTGATCTGCGCGTCCCCTGCGAGCGCCCACCGGATCATCCCCCCCCCGTCCACCGTCACATCCACCAGCGGCGGCCCCTGAAAATCCGTCCCGCGCCCGGTCAGGCAGAGCGCCGCCGTCTGATCCGGCTCCGGCAGAGAGAACCCGATCGTCCGGTACCCGTCCGAGGTCATCGCGATCTGCAGCGTCCATGCCGCTGACAGCTCCGCAAGCTCCGCAGACACCCCGCCGCGCCAGCGATCCCGCGCCGGGGCGCCCTGCCCGCCGCCCTGCCCGCCCTGCACGGACTGCCGCTCCAGCAGCGTGAGCCACGCATCCACCTCCCCCTCCCTCGGGTGCCGCCTGAGCAGCCGGATCGCCTCCCCGCCGCGCCCCGCCTCCTCCAGCGCCCGCGCCACCGGCACCGCCGCCCCTGCCGCCCGTTGCGGACGCCAGCCCAGCCCGAACCCCCTCGCCCACCCGAGCGCCATCGCCGCCTCGTCCCGCTCCGGCACCCGCCGCACGAGCTCAGCCAGCAGCAGCGCCTGCCGATGCGCCCGCGACCTGTCCACCGGAGCCGCTCCGCCACCGACACCACCCGCGCCGCCCGCCCCGCTGCCCGCCCCGCCTGCCGTCGACGTCGCGCACCGGATCGCCCCCTCATACGCCCCCGGCACCCCCCGCAGGATCTCGGCCGGCAGCAGCTCCGCCCGCGCCTCCGCCAGCCCCTCCGACACCGTCCCCCCGCAGCCCCCTGCCTGCCCGGCCAGCCAGAGCGCCCGCCCCGCCCCTGCCAGCCCCCACGCGGCGATCCCCGCCGAAAACGCCTGGACCGACCCGACGCGACGCGCCCCGCCCCCTCCCCCTCCGCTCCGCCCTCCCGCCAGCCACCCCGCCAGCCCGATCCCCCCGATCAGCCCCGCCGCTGCGACCGCCAGCCCCCCCGCCGCCCCCGCCGCGCCCGGCAGCGCCTCCGCGGCGATCCGCTGCCGGATCAGGGACAGCGCCGCCGCCACGACCACCGCCCCGCCCCAGACCTGCCGCTCCCGCCGCTCCTGCCCGTCCCCTGACAGCAGCCCCACCGCCCCCGCCGCCAGACACCCGGCGAGCAGCGCCGCCTGCGCCGCCGACGCCCACGGCTCCCGCGCCGTCCCGGTCAGCCCCGCCGCCAGCAGCAGCCCCGCCCCCAGCCCCGCCGCCCCCCCGCTGAGCCGCCGTCCCTCCCTGCCAGCCCGCTCCC
>JBEIQZ010000291.1:0-7754 GCA_040376255.1 Alphaproteobacteria bacterium | reverse complement strand
GGCTGGGTCCGGCGGTGCTGCCGAGCCTGCGCGAGTACGCTGCCTTCTACGGGCTGGATCTGGAGCGGCTGCGGCGGGCGGCGCCGGAGGCCATCGTGATGCACCCCGGCCCGATCAACCGGGGGGTGGAGATCGCGGCGGAGGTGGCGGACGGGGCGCAGAGCGTGATCCTGGATCAGGTGTCGAACGGGATCGCGGTGCGGATGGCGCTGATGTTTCTGTTATTGGGGAACCGGGAGGAGGAAGGATGAGCGCGCAGCTGGCGGGCGTCCGGGATCTGACGGGGGAGCTTGGCGCGGACGGGGAATTGCCGGGGGACTGGCTGTGGCGGGAGGAGCCGGGGCTGGAAGATTATGATGGCTGCTGGCTGCTCCCGGCGATGGTGGATCTGTGCTGTGAGGCGGGCTATCCGGGGTTCCCGGAGCGGGAGCGCCCGGAGACGCTGGTGGCGGCGGCGCTGGCGGGGGGCTTCCTGGATCTGCTGCTGAGCCCGCTGGGCGAGCCGGTGCGCGATCTGCCGGAGCAGATCCAGCCGCGCTGGAGCAGCGGGGTGTGGCTGCGGGAGGCGGCGGCGGCGACGGAGGGGCTGCGCGGGGAGCAGCTCTCGGAGATCGGGCTGCTGCGCCGGAGGGGGGCAGAGGCGATCTCGGACGGGGGGGTGCCGATCGGGTCGACGCGGGCGCTGCGGACCCTGCTGGAGTACGCGGGCCCGCACGGGATCCCGGTGGTGCTGCGGGCGGCTGATCCGGATCTGGACGGGATGGGGGTGGTGCATGAGTCGGGGCTCTCGGCGCAGATCGGGCTGCGGGGCAACCCGGCGGCGGCGGAGGAGATCGGGATCGGGCGGGTGCTCGCGCTGCTCCGGGCGATCCGGCGGCCCCCGGCGATCCACCTGACGCACATCAGCAGCCGGGCGGGCGTGGCGCTGATCCGGGGGGCGCAGGCGGAGGGGCTGCCGGTGACGGCCTCGGTCCCGGCGCGGAGCCTGCTGCTGGACGAGGAGGTCCACCGGGCCGGGGGCTATGACAGCGCGCTGCGCCTGCACCCGCCGCTGCGGGAGGAGGCGGATCGGCGGGCGCTGGTGGCGGGGGTGGTGGACGGGATATTGTGGATCTCCGCCGATCACCGGCCCCGCGCGCCGGAGGAGAAGGAGCAGTGCTTCGAGCAGGCGGCGCCGGGCAGCACGGGGCTGGAGGCGGCGCTCCCGGCGGCGTTTACGGCGCTGACGGATCCGGCGGGCGGGGCGATGGGCGATGAGGCGGCGCTGCGGAGCGTCGCGCGGGCGCTCTCGGCGGGGCCGCTGGGGCTGCTGGGGCGGCGGCGGGCCTCCGGCTGGGTGCTGTTCGACGCGGCGGCGGCGGGGCGGGTGGCCCCGGAGCGGATGCGGTCGCTGGCGCGGAATGAGGCGCTCGCAGGCCGTGTGCTGCGCGGGGCGATCCGGGGGGTGATCGGGAGAGGGTAGCCGGAGGGTAGCCGGAGGTGATGTGGCCGGTTAGGTGGCATGGATGAGCGAACGCTACCCGATGACCCCGACGGGGTTCCAGAAGCTGCAGGCCGAGTTGAAGCATAACAAGGAGGTCCTGCGTCCCCAGATTGTGCGGGATATCGAGGAGGCGCGCGCGCACGGCGATATCAGCGAAAACTCCGAGTATGAGGACGCCAAGGAGCGCCAGAGCCACACCGAAGGCCGGATCGCAGAGCTGGAGAACCGGCTCGCCCGCGCCGACGTCATCGACATCCGGACCATCCCTGCGTCGGATGTTGTGATCTTCGGGACGACGGTGGCGCTGGAGGACACGGACACCGGCGAGACCAGCCGGTACCGGCTGGTCGGCACGGAGGAGATCGACGTGAAGGCGGGGCGGATCTCCTACTCCTCTCCCATCGGGCGGGCGCTGATCGGGAAGAAGGTCGGGAGCGAGGTGAGCTTTGAGACGCCGCGCGGCACCCGCACGGTAGTCATCAACGACGTCATCTACGGCGAGTAGCGATACAGGGTCGCGGGAGCAGGTGGCGGTCATCTGTCGCGCAGTGCTTGACGGGTGGCCACCGTGGTACACAGGGCCCCGGCGGGGTCAGGAGGGCGCAGGTGGAGCAGTCAACCGCGACAGAGGAGCTTCAGGGACAGGCGCGCAGCCGTGCAGCAGGGGTGCTGCGCCGGGTGATCGGCTGGCTGGATCGGAGCGCACAGACGCCGCGCTATATGGAGGCGACGCTCGGGCCGTGGGCAGAGGCGCTCGGGCCGGAGGTGCAGGCGGCGTTCGCCGGTTTTGATCAGCGGAGCGCGACGGATCGTCAGGCCGCCCTCGATCAGATCGCCGCGCTGCTGGCGCCGCTGCCCGCCGATGTGCTGCCGATGGAGCCGCGCGTGCGCCTGCTGCCGGAGGGGCTGGCGGAGACGATGGCCCGGATGCCGGTGGGTGCGCCCCAGGTGCCGGTCGCGCCGGAGGGGCTGGCGCCTGCGCTGATCGCGGCGCCGATCGCAGCGCCGATCGCAGCGCCGATCGCAGCGCCCGCGCCGATCTCTGCGCCGGCAGCAGCGCCGGTCGCGCCGACCGGGGTGGAGGCTGAGCGGGGCAGCCGCGCGGAGCGGGGCGGTCGGGGGGAGCGCCGGGGGCGCGACCGGAGGTCTGAGCCTGCGGCGCAGCCGGAGCCGGGGGCAGAGGCCCAGCGGGCCGACGCGAGGCTGGATGCGGCGAGGTCAGAGCCGCTGAAGGCAGAACTGAAGGCAGAGCCGCTGAAGGCAGAGCCGCTGAAGGCAGAGCTGAAGCCGGAGCCGCCGAAGGCTGAGCCGCCGAAGGCTGAGCCGCCGAAGCCGGAGCCTGAGGAGCCGCGCATCCTGCCGCTGGCGCACCCGGAGGGGAGCGGGGAGCCGCTCAGCGCGCTGGCGCTCCCGGCGGCGGAGGTGGCGGCGTGGGCGTCGGTGGGGGTCCAGACGGTCTCGGAATTGCTGCAGCGCGGCCCGTCGGCGATGGATCGGGCGGGCGAGCGCTGGACGGCGACGATCCCGGCGGGGGAGCGGGTGGTGGTGCGCGGGGTGGTGCGGACGCGCTGCACGCGGCTGGGCCCGGCGGGGCGGCGGTATGAGTGGGAGATCGTGCAGGATCTGCACCGGGTCTGTGTGCGGTTCGCGGACGCGCCTTCTGCGGCGATCCGGGCGTTGAAGGCGGGCGACGAGGTCGGGTTCTCCGGGTTGTGGGATCTGGTGGACGACGCGCCGGTGCTGTACGAGGCGGAATTGCTCGGCGCGGACGGGCGGGGCGGGGACTGGCTGCCGCGCTACGAGGTGCCGGGGCTGCCGGAGGCGCGGGCGCGGGAGGCGGTGCGCGAGGCGATCCGGCGGCATGCCGATCTGCTGCTCGATCACCTGCCGCCGGAATTACTGGAGCGGTACAAGCTGCTGCCGCTGGGGGCGGCGCTGCGGGACGCGCACTTCCCGTCGAACCCGGCGCGGAAGGGCCGGCTCCGGATGGCGTTCGACGAATTGCTGCAGGTGCAGTTGGGCATCCTGCTCCAGCAGAGCCCGCATCGGGGGCGGGGGCTGGTGCACCCGGCGGTCCACGGGATGTTCGCGCAGGCGATGTCGATCGCGGGTTGGTCGCTGCCGGACGGGCAGGAGATGGCGTTCGACGAGGTGCGGCGCGACATGCGGCGGCCTCAGCCGATGCTGCGGCTGCTGCAGGGCGACGTGGGGTCGGGGAAGCAGGCGGTGGTGCATGCGGCGATGGTGTCGATGGCCGAGTCGCAGTTCCAGAGCATCTTTTTCGCTCCGGATCAGCAGGCGGCAGAGCACCGCTTCCTGTTCGCGGACGCCTTCTTCCGCTCGGTGAACATCGAGCCGGTGCTGCTGTCCACCCCGCCGACCCGCGCGCAGATCGAGTCGCTGCGGAAGGGCGAGGCGGTGGTGGTGTTCGCCTCGCATGCGGCGGCGGGGGTGCTGGGCGAGCTGAAGAAGCTCGGGCTGGTGGTGGTGGAAGATCCTGGGCCGACGGGCTTTTTTGACATGGCGGTGATTGAGGGGCTGCAGCACCGGCCCGATGTGCTGGTGTTCAACGCGGTGCCGATGCCGACCTCGGTGCTGCTGACGCTCTACGGGGCGTTCGCGCTCACCTCGATGCCTGCGATGCCGTCGAAGGGGGCGGACACGGTGATCGTCCCGGCCTCCCAGCGGGAACTGGCCTATCAGCAGGCCCGCGAGGCGGTGGATCAGGGGCAGCAGGTGATGATCGTGCTGCCGCTGCTGAAGGGGCAGGATCTGATGACGCTCTCGGAGGCGCGGCGGCTGGCGGACAGCCTCACCCAGGAATTCCTCGGCGGCGCGCGCATCCGGATCTTCCACGGGGCGATGTCGCGCGAGGAGCGGCACCGCGTCTATGACGACATGCTGCACCGGCGTGCGGACATCCTGCTCGCGACGACGGTGCTGGAGCACGGGCCGAAGATCCCGAACATCTCGGTGTTGATCATCGAGAACGCTGAGCATTTCGACGGCATCCGGCTGCACCGGCTCCGGGGTCAGGTCAGCAACGGCTGGTGGCGCGGGCGCGCGCTCCTGATCACCGAGGCGGCGCCCGGCGCGGCTCCGGCGGTGGAATTGGTGGCGCGTGAGACGGACGGGCAGCGGATCTCGGCGGCGGAGCTCCGGCGGCTGGGGCTGGAGGCGATGGTCGGGGAGCGGCTGGAGGAGCTCGTCGAGTTCACCTGGAGCGATCCGGGCGGCGACCGCGATCTGCTGCTCCGCACCCGCGCTGAGGCGGTCAAGCTGCTGGCGCAGGATCCAGGGCTGAAGCGGCGATCCAGCCGGCCGCTGCTCCAGTTGAGCCGCGCGCGGGTGGGCGAGGGCGTGGACGACGCGCAGACGGAGCCGAGCGGAGCCACTGGCGCGGGCGGGAACGCCCAGCGGAAGCGCCGCCGCCGGAAGCGCTGAGAAGATGCTGCGGCGATGAAGCTCGGCCAGAAGATCGTCTTCTACATCCTGCTCTGCTGCGTGATGCCGCTGGTGCTGCTGGCGGTGGGTTCGCAGCAGGTGGCGCGCGAGGGGGTGGAGGAGGCGGTCATCGAGAATCAGGCCGACACTGCCGAATTGCTGGCGTTGGCCATCGCAGAGCGGCTGGAGGAGGTCGAGCGGCTGCTGCGGGTGCAGATGCAGGGCTACCGGCTGGACGCCGCCTCTGACGAGGCGCGGGCGGCGTTCCTGGTGGCGACCTCGCGGCTGGCGCCTGAATTGCGCATCCTGTCGCTGGTGGATCGGAGCGGGGATCTGCTGCTCCCGGCGCAGACCACCGGGGATGTCCCGTTCCCGGAGGTCGAGGCCTTCCTGCGCGGGCTGACCTTCCCGCCGGAGGGGGCGGGCGCGGACATGAGCGCGGGCGCGCGCGCCGAGCCGGGCGTGCTGTGGGGGCGGCCCTCCGGGCTGCGGCTGCCGCTCACGCTGTCGTCGCCCTATGACGATGGCTGCCTGCTGGCGGTGCAGGTGGGGCTGGAGCCGCTGGCGGAGCAGATCTCCTCGCTCGGGCGGGCCGGGCGGGAGGTGCTGCTGCTCGGGGCGGACGGGGCGGTGCTGCGCCGCTCAGGGCCGATGCTCACCGAGCCGGAGCGCTTCCGCGCGCTGCTCCAGAGCGGGACGGTGTCGGTGCGCTACAGCGCGACGGCCCCCCGTGGCGCGGGAGATGGAGCGTACGGGGCTGCGGGCGCAGCCGGGAGCGGGGGCGTGGTGCTGGCGGCGATGGCCCCGGCGGGGGAGGGGCTGCGGGTGGTGGTGGCGGAGTCGGCGGCCAACGTGCTGATCGCCACTGAGCGGCTCACCCAGCAGTCGTGGTTCCTGCTGGTGCTGTCGCTCGTCTCGGCGGTGGTCATGGGCGCCTTCCTCACCCGCTCGCTCACCGAGCCGGTGCAGCGGCTCCAGGAAGGCGTGCGGCGCGTCGGGCGCCAGGACTTCCAGGCCACCGTCCCGGTCAGCGGCAACGACGAATTGGCAGGGCTGGGCCGCGCCTTCAACGAGATGGCCCGCTCCCTCGCCACCTCCAGCGAGGAGATCGCGCAGAAGAACCGCCAGATTGAGCAGTTCAACGCGGAGCTCCAGGCCCGCGTCGATCAGCGCACCGCCGAATTGAAGGCCGCGCAGGCCCGCCTCGTCCAGACCGAGCAGCTGAGCGCTGTCTCTGAGCTGGCCGCCGGGGTCGCCCATGAGCTGAACAACCCCCTCGCAGGGATCCTCGGCGTCCTGCAGATCCTGAAGATGCGGGCGGAGGGAGGCGCGGACGCCGGGCTGCTCACGGCGGCGGAGGATCAGGCGCTGCGCTGCCGGGACATCCTGGCGACGATGTCCCGGTTTCAGGGGCGCTCCGCTGATGCCGGGCGGGGCGGGACAGGCGGGACAGGCGTGATAGATCTCGCTGAGCTGGTGCAGGATGTGTGCATGCTGACCGAGTCGTCGTTGCGGGAGCGCCAGGTGCGGGTTGAGGTGTCCGGGACAGGCGCGGGGCTGCGGCTGCGGGGCGACGCGGCGCTGACCCGGCGCGCCCTCGCGCAGACCATCGGCGCGCTGCGCGGGCTCGCCGTGCCGGGGGCGCAATTGCGGCTGGAGGGGCGGCAGGGGGCAGGGCATCAGGGGACAGGGCATCAGGGGACAGGGCATCAGGGGGCAGGGCAGCGCGAGGTGGAGCTGTGGCTCAGCCTGAGCGCGGTCACGGATGGGCGCGATGACTGGCAGGCGGCGGGGCTCGGCTTCTGGGCGGCCCGCCAGATCCTCGCTGACCAGGGGGCGACGCTGGAGGAGACCGGGCCCCGCACCTGGAAGCTCTGCTGGGAGGCCGCGTGATCGGCCCGATCGTGGAGCGGCGCGAGGTGCTGGCGCTCGGCTCGCTGGCCCTGATCCTCACCGGCGGCGGCCTCGCGTGGTGGCGGCTGTTCGGCCGGCGGCGCGGCCGGGAGCATGTGCGGCTGGAGGAGGTCTACGGGCAGGTCGAGCGCGTGCGCGGCCGGGATCGCGCCGCCGCCACCGCCGGAGAGGCGCTCGCCGTCGGCGATCTGCTCCAGACCGGCGCGGACGGGCGGGCGGTGATCGGCTTCGGGGAGGGGGGGCGGGTGGTCCTGAAGCCCGAAGGCCGCGTCGAGGTGCTGGCGGCTGAGGAGCGGCTGGTGCGGCTCGAATTGGAGGAGGGGACCGTCGAGGCCACCCTGCGCCCCGACGACGCAGAATTGGGGATCCTCGCCGCCGGTCGCGAATTTCTTTCTGGCGACGGCAATTTTCTGCTTAGCCGCCGCCCCGGCGCGCAGCCCGCTGATCCCCTCGATGACATCGTCGGCCTGCAGGTGCTGTCCGGTCAGGTCGCCTCCCGCGAGCCCGATGGCCCCGTCGGCATCACCGGCGCGGACGGGCGCCAGATCTGGATCGCCGGTCAGCCCGCCGAGGGGCCGCTCTCAGAGAGCCTCCTGCTCGCCGTGAGCTGGCCGGACACCCGGACGCGCGCCGGTACTGTGCCGGTGCGCGGCCGCACAGAGCCGGGTGCGCGGGTGCGCGTCCATGCGCCGGGCGGAGTGCAGGAGGTCACCGCAGGGGTGGATGGGCAGTTTGTGGTGGAGGTGGCGCTGCTGGAGGGGGGGAACCGGCTGGAGGTGGAGGTGTTGGGGGTGATGGGGGGGGGAGAGCGGGCGGAGGGGGCGGTGGAGCGGGATACGAAGGCGCCGGCGGTGTCGGTGCAGATTCGGGATCGGTGAGGGGGAGAAAGAAGGGGGGAGAAATGCGGTCTGGG
>JBEIQZ010000696.1:0-2579 GCA_040376255.1 Alphaproteobacteria bacterium | reverse complement strand
GTCCCGGGCGGAGTCCCGGGCGGAGTCCCGGGCGGAGTCCCGGGCGGAGTCCCGGGCGGAGTCCCGGGTGGAGTCCCCGGCGGAGTCCCTGGCGGAGGATGGCGGGGGCGTGGAGGCGCAGGGTGCGGCCCCGGATGTTCCGGCGGAGGCGGACACGGCCCCGGATGTTCCGGCGGCGGACGCGGCCCCGGATGTTCCGGCAGCTCCTGCAACACCCGCAGCGACCGTCGGCGCGCAGACAGGCAGCCTGTCGATGCTGCAGGCGCACTTCGGGAGCAGGGCGGACTTCAACCCGACATCCAACCTGCCGATCCGTCCACCTGAGGGACATCTCCGCAAGACGGTGCTGAAGATCCGCCGGCCTGATGGGTGTGACGGCGCGAACGCCTTCCGGGACGATCTGGATAGCTGTTACAGGTTCTGCTATGACATTGAGCAGATCAAAGTTTTTGATCAGGAGACTCAGAAGAACATACTGGAGCTCCTCGCTGCGAAGATGCGGCACCTCCAGGAGATCTATCCATCCGTCTATCCGCATCTTGACATGGATGAGATGCAGCAGGCGTTCCGGAGGCTGACGGCCCACGCGAAGCAGCACCTCAGGACGCCAGCCTACGGGCTGGCGCTGCGGCATCCCCCCCGGCACGGCTCCTGGCTCAAGGACGCGGCGCGGTGCTGGGAGGAATTGATCCCGGCGGTGGTACCTGTACAGTTCTCCAGCCCGGACGCTGCGCTGGAGCATCTGCAGCAGGTGATGGACACCGGTACCGAGGATCTGAAGGATCTTGTCGTCAGCGTGCTGGACGCAGGCGTCACGCAGGAGGATCCCCGGCTGATCCGGATGCTGATCCCGGCGCTGCCGCACCTCGATCACCAGCCCCGCCTGAAGAAGCTGCGCAAGATGATCCGCAATATGATCGAAGAAGACGACTTGATCATTACTGATTCAGTAAAAGAGTCTACTGAGATCCCTGCGGATTGGCCCTGGTGGGAGAAGACGCGCGGCAGGCAGGCGTTGATGATCGGCGGGGATCGACGGGAAGAGACCCAGAAGCGGCTGAAGGATGTCTTCGGGTTTGCGGATGTGGCCTGGGACAGCGGGTGGCGTTCCAGGAAGGTGCAGGCGCTCTGTGAGCAGATACGGAAGGGTCATTTTGACGTCGTGATCTTCCTGACAAGATTCATGAACCACAGCGACTACGAGATGATGGTGCCTGCCTGCAAGGCGGTCGGCGTCGAGTACGTCGTCGTCGAGCGCGGCTACGGGATCAGCCAGATCCGGCAGCGGATGGAGGCGGTGCTCCGGCTCCCTGAGTCGACGGGGTCGGAGGCGCGCTGAAGCGGTGCTGAGCTTCTGCTACTCCCCCGCCCCCCACCCCACCAACACCCGCCCGACCCCGCCGTACCCCGCCGCCCCTGCGGCCCAGTCCCCGAACCCGTCCCCGTCGACGTCTCCGATCGCGCCGACCTGATCCCCGAGCCCCTGCGCGGCGACGGTGCCATAGATGAGGAGATCCGCGTCTGAGGCGGTATAGCTCCCGGCCAGGACGGGCCCATAGAGCAGCAGCACGGCCCCGGCGTTCGCCGCGCCGGTGTCGGCTCCCGGCGCCCCGATGAGCAGATCCGGATCGCCGTCCCCGTTGATGTCCCCGGCGGCGAGGGAGCGCCCGAGGGCGTCTGAGGCGATCTCTCCGGTGAGGGTGAGGTCGGCGGCCTGGCCGCTCTGGACGGGGCCGAGGAAGGCGCGGATCTGTCCGGCGTTGGTGACGCCGGGGAGGTCGTAGCTGTCTGCGCCGACGAGGACGTCGGTGTAGCCGTCGCCGTCGAGGTCGGCGGTGGTGAGGCAGGAGGGGCAGGCGGTCTCGCCGGTGCCGAGGACGGACCAGGCGAGGCCGGTGAGGGCGATGTCTGCGTCGGCTGAGGTGATGTCGGCGGTGAGGGGGCCGAGGAAGGCGGAGGCGGACTGGGCGCCGAGGGAGCCGGTGAGGAGGTCGTCCTGTCCGTCGCCGTCGAGGTCGGTGACGGGGGCGAGGGTGGCGCCGAGGCGCTCATTGCCGGAGCCGGTGACGCGGGTGATTGCGGCGTCATTGAGGCCGACGGTGCCGGAGAGCGCGCCGGAGACGAGGGCGACGCGCCCGCCCCGGCTGCCGGAGGCGCCGTAGAAGTAGGCGGAGACGGCGAAGTCGGGGGTGCCGTCGCCGTCGATGTCCCCGACCGGGGCGGTGATCCACCCGGCGGACTCTCCGGCGGAGGCGCCCTGGACGGTGAGATCGGCGTCGGCGGGGGTGAGGGGGCCGGAGAGGGGGCCGTCGAAGAGGAAGGCGGCGCCGGAGCCGGTGCCGCTGGGGTCGGCCTGCCACGCGCCGGTGAGGAGGGCGGCGGCGCCGTCGCCGTCGCGGTCGGGGAGGAGCGCGACGGAGCGCCCGAGGCGATCCCCGGCGGCGGCGCCGGTGAGGCTGGCGGGAGCGGAGGAGAGATCGGGGGCGATCCCGGCGGCGCTGCTGATGAGCCAGAGGCCGCCCCGGTTGAGATCGGTGGCGAGGGTGCCGGTGTCGTAGAGCTGATCCCCGACGACGAGG
>JBEIQZ010000907.1:0-1304 GCA_040376255.1 Alphaproteobacteria bacterium | reverse complement strand
GGCCGCATGCACCTGCGCCTGCGCCTGCGACACCCCGGCGGCCAGCGTGGCCTGCTGCGCGCCGAGGCTCGCCTGCACCTGCCCGACCGCGCCCGCCGACGCCGCCCCGATCCGGGCCGTCACATCGCCGGACATCGCGCCGAGCGATCCGGCGTCCGCGCTGCGCTGGCCGAAGAACGCGTTGGCCATCTCTGTGTCCTGATCCCGCATCTCGGTCAGGATGCCCATGACCATCTCGACGGCCTCCGGCGGCAGCTTCGCGCCGTCGATCCCGTTGGCCTCCAGCGACACCTCGCCGAACTGAACCATCAGCCCGCCGCCGCCACCGCCGCCGCCACCACCCCCACCGCCGCCACCGCCACTGCCGCTGTCCGCTGACACCGGCGACGATGCAAGCACCGCCGCGATCTGCCCCTGCATCTCCCCGATCCCGCCTGCCTGATCCGCAGCGGCGCCCTGCTCCGTCTGCTCCTCTCCCTCCTCCCCCGGCAGCTCCGGCGCCTCCTCCTCGACGATGGCCTCTCCCTCCGGCCCCTTCTCCTCAGCCTCCTCCTCGATCTCCTGCGCCATCGGGTTGTTGTCTTCGGCCTGCGCGGTCTCCTCCGCGTTGCCCTCCACCTCCGGCTCCTGCGCGGCCACCTCCGGCTCCATCGTCGCCTCATTGCCCGGAGGCGCCCCGTCACCTGCCCCGCCCGGCGCACCCTCCCCGCCCGGCGCGCCGTCGCCCGCTCCGCCCTTGTCGCCCTTCCCCGCGTCCTCCCGCGTATACGCGCCGTCCTCCTCCTCCCCGGAGCCCGGCCCGCTGATCCCGGTGTCCGGCCCGGACACGCCGGCCGACGGCGCGCTGAGCGTCGGGAGGGGCGCCTGGCCCGCGCGCGGCGCTGCAGTGGAGGGGCCGCGCTGCACCGGCCCGCCGGTCACCGGGGCGATGCCGGGGCCGTTCCGGTTCAGCAGCCGCTCCTGCGCCAGCGCGTTGCCCCCGTCAGCGCCCCTGCCGGGGCCGCCCCTCCGGGTCTGAGTCTCCGGACCCGGCTGCGTCTGCTCGACGCTCTGTTCCTGCTGAGGGGCGTTCTGGCGCTTCTGACCATACATGCAGACTCCGGAGTTCTACTGCTTGTCGAACCTGATAACCTGAACGTTGCAATCAGGGTGAAACCACCCTGCTACTCCCCTTTGCGGGGGTTACCCCCCGCATCGGCATGGCGCGGCGTGAGCCGCTTATGCCTCCCCCCGCGCCAAAGATGGCGCGTTCGGCTGGCCCATGCCCTTGGTGAACGCAGAGGACGATAGTATTTGTCGCGACG
>JBEIQZ010000414.1:0-5686 GCA_040376255.1 Alphaproteobacteria bacterium | reverse complement strand
GAAGTAGCGCCGGGCCGGATCCTGCGCGCCGCCGCAGTTCGGGCAGTGCCGGTGCGTGATCCCCAGCAGCTTCTCTGTCCCGCAGTTGGGACAGTCCCACAACATCTCGAAACGCCCCTTGCTTGTCTCAGCCATCGGCTCCCGCTCCTGTCGGTGTTCACCGCCCTTATAGCCGGGAGCGCACGGGCAGACCGCCCTTCACGAATCCTTCATGTCCCGCTGCGCAGCTCAAACCGCCCGTCCTCGATCCACAGCCATGTGTGGTGCCGCACCTGATCGCCGAGGTTCACATGGTGGCCGCGCCCGATGGCGTGGATGCCCGGCGCGTGGGTGTGGCCGCAGACCGCCAGATCCGCCCCCTCCAGCCAGCGCGCCGCCTGCGCCCGCTGCGCCGCCAGCAGCGCCTCGTCGGGCCGCCGATCCGCATGCGGCTGCCCTGCGATCCGCCCGAGCAGCCGCCAGCCCCGCTCCGGCCCGAGCCCGTCCATCAGCGCGCGGAAGGCGCGGCCCCTGAGCAGCCCCGACGCCAGCCGGTAGCCCGCGCCCTGATCGGCCTCGTCGCCGTGCGTCAGGCGCACCCGCAGCCCGTCCCAGGTCGCCGTCAGCGCCGCCCCGACCTCCGCGCCCAGCTCCTCGCGGAAGAATTCCGCAGCATGCCAGTCGTGGTTCCCCGGCACGAACAGCAGCCGGTGCCGCCGCAGCGCCGCAATGACCGGCGCGTACGCGTCGAACGGTTCGAGCCGCCCGCCGCGCTGGAAGTGCCACCAGTGTTGGAAAATATCCCCCAGCAGGCAGAGCCGATCCACCTCCAGCCGGTCGAAGAAGCGGATCAGCCGCTCCTGGTTCGGGTCGTCCGGCCCGCTGAGGTGGGCGTCTGAGAGGAGGGCGATTCGCATGTCTCTGATCGCCCGGGCGCTACTCTCCGGTCACTGCAGAGTCGCTCTCAGCGGCGGTGGCAAGCGGCATGTAGGTGATGGTGACGGTGGAGAGCGGCGCGGGGATGTAGCTCTCGAAGCGGACCGAATTCCGCACCGGATCGTACTCCCAGGCGTCGCGCTTGTCGAAGTCGGGGTCGTCCACCGACACCTCGATCGAGTCCTCCACCGGGGCGAGCGAGAGGAAGAACTCGCGCTTCAGCCCCGCCGCCTGCAGCCCCAGCTCCGTCAGCAGGTCGGCCCAGTCGTTGGTGCAGATCGACCAGGCGATCCCGCCGACCGCCTGGGTGACCTCCAGGTAGCCCGTGCCGCGCATCGTGGTGCCGCAGTCGTTGTTGCTCAGGCCGACGATGGAGGAGAAGGTCACCACGTTGTTGGTGCCGGCCTTCAGCGAGGTGAGGTAGTTGCTGAACTCGGTGACGGTGGTGCGGCTGTAGTCGATCTCGTCGGAGATGACGATGATCGAGAGCGAGGCGTCGTCCCGGTAGAAGCCCTGGTTGGTGCTGTTGGCCTCAGTGGTGAGCGCCGCCATCGCCGCGTCCTTGCCGCGCTCGTCGGAGGAGCCGTTGACGCCGAGGCTGGCGCGGTCGCGGAAGCTGCTGATCGCGTCGGCAGAGTCGTAGCTGGCGTCGATGTACCGATCCCGGCCGTTCCCGTCCAGCACCAGCTTGCCGGACTCGTTGCGGTTCACCATGTCCGTCGACACGACGCCGACGTGGTAGTCGAGGCCGGAGTCGGTGAAGTACTTCATGAAGTCGCCGAAGTTGTCGCGGAGCGCCCGCTGCTCCTCGGTCATCGAGCAGGAGTTGTCGATCACCCACAACACATCGACCGAGGGGATCGTGACCTGGGTGATCTTGTCGATCTGCTCCTTGACCGGAGGATCGGGAGGGTTGTAGACCCCGCCCACGTCCCCGTCGCCCTTCACGTCGTACTCCTGACCGCAGGCCAGCAGACCCAGAAGCAACCATGCCGTCGACCATGCCATCGTCACACCCTCGCTGATCCGCCAGTCTATCACACATCCCGCCGGATCGCAGCAGATCCGTTGACAGGTTAAGCTGCCTGTCGCGCGGCGTGAATAGAGCGGCGCGAGGAGGCTTGTCGTGTCCGAGAGTTCAGAGCATACCGCAAAAAACACCGCAGAGAGCACCCTGAAGACCGTCCGCCGCACCCACCGGTGCGGGGATCTCCGGCCCGATGACGTCGGGCAGCGGGTGCTGATCCAGGGGTGGGCGCAGAACGCCCGCGACATGGGGGGCGTGAGCTTCCTGCTGCTGCGGGATCGCTCGGGCGTGGTTCAGGCGGTCTGTGACGAGCGCTCCCCGGACTCCGCCCGCGAAGAGGCCGGAAAAATCCACCTGGAGTATGTCGTCGAGGTGGAGGGGACGGTGCAGCTCCGCGCCAGCCCCAACGCGAAGATCCCCACCGGCCTCATCGAGGTCGTCGCGGACAAGGTGACTGTCCTCTCGAAGACCCCGGCGCTCCCGTTCAACCTCGACGGCCATGTGTCCGTGAGCGAGGATCTGCGTCTCCAGTACCGCTACCTCGATCTGCGGCGCCCGGAGCTCCAGAAGAACCTCGTCGCCCGCCACCGCGCCGCGCTCGCCGTCCGCCGCTACCTCGACACTGAGAATTTTGTCGAGGTCGAGACCCCGGTGCTTACCAAGGCGACCCCTGAGGGCGCCCGCGACTACCTCGTCCCGTCGCGCGTCCACCCCGGCCAGTGGTACGCCCTCCCGCAGAGCCCGCAGATCTTCAAGCAGATCCTGATGGTCGCGGGCATGGATCGCTACTTCCAGATCGTCAAGTGCTTCCGCGACGAGGATCTGCGCGCCGACCGCCAGCCTGAGTTCACCCAGATCGACCTGGAGATGTCCTTCGCGCGCCGCGAGAATGTCATGGAGCTCGCCACCAACCTCGTGCGGCTGCTCTGGAAGGAGATCGCCGGGGTGGAGGTCGGGGAGATCCCGGTGATCTCCTACGGCGAGTCCATCGAGCGCTTCGGGGTGGACGCCCCGGACGTCCGCTTCGGCCTGGAATTGCAGACGGTCACCGATCTGCTCCGCGCGAGCGCCTTCCCGGTCATCCAGGGCGCGCTCAGCGGCGAGGGGACGGGCGGGAACATCGCGCGCGCGATCCGCGTTCCTGGCGGCAGCGCGGGCGTCTCCCGCAAGCAGCTCGACGCCTGGACGCTGTTCGTCCGCCGCTACGGCATGGGCGGGCTGCTCTACGGGAAGATCGGTGAGAATGCCGTCTGGACCGGGCCGCTCGCGAAGCTGGAGCCGGAGCTTCAGGCCTCCCTCGCCGCCGCCACCGGGGCGCAGCCGGGCGATCTGGTGCTGCTCGGGGTCGGCGGGCCGGGGCAGGTCAACCCCGGGCTCGGCAAGCTCCGCGCCTCCATCGGCAAGGAGCTGAAGCTCACCGGCGAGGGCTTCCGCTTCGTGTGGGTCGTGGACTTCCCCAGCTTCGAGAAGGACCCGGAGAGCGGGCGCTGGATGGCCGTCCACCACCCGTTCACCGCGCCGCGCCCGGAGTGCGTGGAGTGGCTCGGCACGGATCGGGTCGGGGAGATGCTGGCGGACGCCTATGACATCGTCTGCAACGGCTACGAGATCGGCGGCGGCAGCATCCGCATCCACGACCCGGCGGTGCAGTCGGGCGTGTTCTCGCAGATCGGCCTCAGCCTCGACGAGGCCCAGCAGAAATTCGGCTTCCTGCTCGACGCCCTCCGCCACGGCGCGCCCCCGCACGGCGGGCTGGCCTTCGGCTTCGACCGCATCATCATGCTGCTCTGCGGCACCGAGAACATCCGGGAGGTCATCGCCTTCCCCAAGACCACCTCGGCCCAGGACATCATGAGCGGCGCGCCCAGCCCGGTCAGCCCGGATCAGCTCCATGAGCTGAGCGTCCGCAACACGGTCTGAAACACGGTCTGA
This sequence comes from Alphaproteobacteria bacterium, assembly GCA_040376255.1. Classification (GTDB taxonomy): domain Bacteria; phylum Myxococcota_A; class UBA796; order UBA796; family SXON01; genus JBEIQZ01. The sequence goes on along the minus strand of JBEIQZ010000414.1, from coordinate 1,812 downwards.
TCGCGGCGCCCCGGCGGGCGCAGGCGCGGATCAGAACCGCACCTGCGCCCCCCCCGAAAAACTCCACTGCTGCGCCGGGACGCTGATGCCCGCCTCCAGCCCCGGCACCCCCGGCACGGCGGGGATCTCCAGCCCGTAGCTGAACTCGCCCTGATCGCCGGTGTACCAGGACACCGAGCCGTCGACGCTGATCCAGCTCCGGAGCTGCGAGCGGACGTCGAAGCGGGTGACGAGGCTCTTGTCGGAGAGGTTGGCGATGGTGCTGACGATGAACGATGTGTCGTTCCAGCTCCCCGGCCCGGCGAGGAACAGGTAGCCCGCCGCGTAGTGCTTCCCGAAGTAGAGCGGCTTGTAGGCGCCCTGGAACAGCACGTAGGGGTAGAGCGAGGCGTCCTCGTAGCCCGCGCCGTTATAGAAATATTCGGCGCCGAGGCTCAGGCTGTCCTCGTCGGAGTAGCGGATCGGGATCTCCAGCCCGGCGACGACCTGGGGGATCCAGTCCTCTGAGCGGTCGATCTCCCTGGGGAGGGAGAAGCTGGCCGGGTCGCTGAGGATGGCGTCGATGTCGAACTCGCCCTCGTAGTACGGGGTCTGGAGGTTGTGCAGGATCGCGGCTTCGAGGCGCAGATCGAACACCCAGAGCGCCATCGAGGCGTCGGCGCCCAGGCGGAGCGGGCTGTCCTTCTTCGCCGCCGCCGACACCGCGTACTCGCCCGGCCCGGCGGCGATCTCGGCCCGGATCGCCCCGCCGACCTGCTCGGCGCTGTTCACGTCCTTGAAGTCAACGACGCCGTAGATGTTGGCGGAGATGGACTCGACGGGGACGTGGAGCTTCAGCAGCGGCACGCCGAGGCGGGCGTCGAAGACAGCGAGCGGGTCGCGCGGCTCGGGGTTGAGGAAGTCGGTCGGGTTCCAGAAGCGGCCCGTCCCCCAGCGGAGCTGCTGCTTACCGAGGGTGACGAACAGGCGGTTCTTCAGGTCGAACTTCAGCCACATCTCGTCGAGGCTGGCCTGGACCTGCGGGATCTCCTCGCCCGAAAAATCTGTCTCGCCGTCGAGGACGCTGAGATCGTAGGTCAGGCGCCCGTCGGCGTAGGCGCGGACGTGGTCGTCGGGGCGGGCGTCGATGTAGAGATCGAGCAGGCTGGGGCTGCTGAACCCGGCGGAGTCCCAGGACGATCCCTCGGCCCACGACGAGGTGCCGCGCAGGTAGAGGCGCCCGCCGATCTCCACCTGCGTCTCCTTCCCGGCGAGGGCGTCGCTCATCATGCGCTCGGTGGCGTCCGCGTCGCCGCCCAGCACCGAGCTGTCCCGGTCGCCGGGAGCGTCGGGGGCGGGGTCGGCGCTGTCCGGGCCGCCGGAGCCGCCGAACATCGCAGATTCATCCCGGGCAGCGCCGAACATCGCGGACTCATCCCGGGCGGGATCGCCGACCGGCCCCTCCGGCTGGAGCAGCGTCGTGGAGAGCGCAGGATCTCCGCTGGCGAATTCGAAGGTGGTGACCCCGGCGCGGTCGTCCACCGGCATCATCTCGCGCGGCGGGACGAAGGCGAGGATGTCCGCCGGGGCGCCCGCCGGGAGCGGCCCGGCCGCGCGGAGCCGCAGGATGAGATCCTGGGTGGCCTCGGGCGGGGCGGTGGAGTCGGTGATGCCGACGGCGAGGATCTGCCCGTCCTCCCCGATCTTTACCGTCGCCTGCAGCCGGTAGCTGGTCAGCCCGTGGTCGGTGGCCCAGCGCGCGACGACCGGGTGCCACCACGGCAGCGGCGCGGGCGCCGGGGCAGGGGCGGGCGCGTCCGGGGCGGGGGGGGG
>JBEIQZ010000676.1:0-2807 GCA_040376255.1 Alphaproteobacteria bacterium | reverse complement strand
GCCCGCCCCCGGCGCGGTGGCTGAGCTGCTGGAGCGGGAGGGGGCGCAGCCGGGCGCGCAGCCGGGGGCGCGGGCATCGTCCGGCCCGGCCCTCGCGCCGGGGGCGCTGGTGCGCGGCAACTTCCGCCTCGTCGGGCTCGCGGGTCACGGCGCGACGGCGACCGCGTGGCGCGCGATCCACCAGCAGACCGGCGACATGCGCGTGCTGAAGATCGCGGACGGGACGCGGGCGGTGAGCCTGCGCGTCGAGGCGCGGGCGCTGGAGGCGGTGCGGCACCCGTCGCTCGTGCGCTTCTACGATCTGCAGGCGGACGGCGACAGCCGCATGGTGCTGGTGCTGGAGCATGTCCCCGGCAGCACGCTCTCCGGCGTCGCGCCGCTGCTCCCGGTGGCGCTGCTCCCGGCGGCTGAGGGGCTGTTCGGGGCGCTCGGGGCGCTCCACGCGCAGGGCTGGCTCCACCGGGACGTCAAGCCGGACAACGCCGTGATGCGCCCGGACGGGCGGCTGATCCTGCTCGATCTCGGCCTCGCCGGACAGGAGGGCGATCAGGATCTCGCCGTAGGGACGCCCCGCTACAAGGACCCGCTCGTCTACACCGAGGAGCGCTGGAGCCCCGCCAACGACCTCTACGCCGCCGCCCTGCTCCTCTGGGAGTGCGCCGCCGGCAGCCACCCCGGCGCAGGCCGCGCCGCCGACCCCGACAGCCCCACCGACCTCACCGCCGCCGACCTCCCCGGCCACCCGCGCCCCGCCGCCCTCGCCGCCTGGTTCCGCGCCGCCCTCTCCCCCCGCCGCGCGGATCGGCCCGCTGACGCCGCCGCCGCCCTCGCCGGGCTCGCCGCTGCCTGTGCAGAGATCGCGCCGGAGCCTGCGCCGCCGGAGCCTGCGCCGCCGGAGCCTGCGCCGCCGGAGATTGCGCCGCCGGAGATTGCGCCGCCGGATGTCGCGCCGCCGGAGATTGCGCCCCCGGACGTCGCGCCGGGCCTGATACAGCGGGAGGTGCTGTCCCCTGCGGAGCGCCTCGACCTGCGCGCCCGGCTGGAGGCGCTGGTCCCCGGCTGGCCGCCGATCCCGCGCGAGGCGGTGGCGTCGCGGCTGCGGGCTGAGAGCGGGAGCGCGCGGCAGATCGGCCTTGAACCCGATGAGCTGCTGGCGCTGCTGCTGGCCGACAGCCCGCTGTGCGCGGCGCCGGACGGGCTGTACCGGCCCCCGGTGCCTGCGGTGGAGGTGCTGCGGCGCTTCCGGGGCGTGCTGCCTGAGCGCGGGACGTCGGCGGAATTGGTGAAGGCGGCGGGCGCGCTGATCGCCGGGGTCGCCCCGGAGCCCGATCCTGCTGGCGCGATCCGGGCGGCGGGCTGGCGCCGGGAGGGCGCGGATCGGTGGTGCGATCCGGATCGGGTGCCGGAGGTGCAGGCGCCGGAGGAGATCCGCAACGACGTTGACGTCCGCCGCGAGCGCGCCGACGGGGCTGCCCCGGAGGTCGTGCGGCTGCTCCGCGCCTCCGCCGGGCTCAGCGGGATGCGGGTCGTCGCCATGCCGCCCGCCCGCCACCACCTCCTCTCCCGCCAATTGCACGGCTGGCTCTGCGACGCGGTCGGGGAGGAGCGCGTCGGGTGGATCGATGTGGATCAGGTGATCCTGCAGGCGCTCCGGGCCTCGCCGTTCTGGGCGGCGATCCCGTACCAGGAGCGCGGCGGCCTCGCCGACTGGCGCTGGCTCCACGCCGCCGCCGTCCCCGCCCTCGACGCCGCCGTGCGCGGGACGGCCCGCCCCGGCCGCATCACCCTGCTGGCGCGGCCCGCCCTGCTCGGCACGCTGGGGCTGCTCTCCTCCTGGCTGACCGGCCTCTATGAGCGCGCGCGGCGCGGCGGCCACGGGCTCATCGTCCTCGCCGTGCCAGGGGGCGTCCACGATCAGCGCGTGCAGCTCAATGGGCGCTATCCCTTCCCCTGCACTCCCGATATGGCCCCGGTGTATCTGGAGTAGCATCAGAACGGGTTAAGCTTTGTCAGGAGGCTTCATCCATGTCGGTGACAGGCCCGGTCGTCCTCACTCCCGGCGCAGTCTTCCGCACCGCTGCGCTGCGGCGCTGGGGCAGGAACCCGGCCCACCTCGCGCGCCGTCTGGAGCAGCGCGGCCAGATCCAGCGTGTCCGTCGCGGGTTGCTGTACGTCCCCCGGATCACCCGGTTCGGCGCGGCGCCTCCTTCAGAGCATGCGCTGCTGGACGCCTTCCTGAGCGGCCCCTGGGTCGTTACCGGTCCGAGCCTCTGGAACGCCCTCGGACTCGGCAGCACCGCGATGCACACCCACCCGCTTGTCTACAACACGAGGCGCACCGGCGTCTTTGTGCTGGGAGAGCGCACGTTCCATCTCCGGCGGGTCGCGTTTCCTGCGGAGCTTTGTGCGGAGTGGTTCATCGTTGATCTTTTCAGGAATGCTGCATCTGTTGGTCTGGATCGGGAGGATCTGCTGAAAAATATTGTATCGGCACTGCATAACGGACGATTTGATCGGGATCGTCTTGTGCGTATGGCGGATCAATTCGGTGGTCGGCAGCGGCACCTTCTGAGGAAGGCGCTGCAGGGCGGGGTCGCTTGACGTTTGTCCATGACGATCCAGATTGGCCTGTGTTGTTAGCGATTGTAGCAAAGTCCTTTGATAGACAAGTTTCACTTGTTGAAAAAGATTACTGGGTCACCCATGTATTGTGGGCTATGCAGGTTCAAGGATTGGAGATCTGGTTTAAAGGTGGAACTTCACTCTCTAAAGGCTTCGGGCTGATCGAACGGTTTTCAGAGGATCTT
>JBEIQZ010000061.1:0-16601 GCA_040376255.1 Alphaproteobacteria bacterium | reverse complement strand
GAGTTTTCGGGGTTTTTATCGTGGATGGGGTGAGGGTGAGGGGTGTGTCGATCCAGGATGTTTGGATCGTCGTGCAGGGTGCAGGATCGGGGGGGCGTCGGGGGGGGACGCCGCAGGCGTCGCAAGTGAGCGTGCCGCAGGCTTCGCCCGACAAGGGCGAAAGCGAACGCGCCCGCCCCCGGAGTCGGGCCGTCAAGGCCCGGCGTGAGGGGGTCATGGAGCCTGCGCGTCTCAGACGCGCAGGCGGAATTTCCCCGCCCGACTGCGGGAGGTTGGCAGGAGGGGGCGCACAGCCCCCTTTTGCCCAGGAGGGTTCGGGAACCGGAGGTTCCCGATGGGGCCGGGGGCCAGCCCCCGGAAGAAGGGGCAACGGGGAAGCCCCCGAAACTGGGGGCCCGGGGGCCAGCCCCCGGAAGCAAGAGCAACAAGGATGGGGGTCCGGGGGATTGCCCCCGATTCCGCTTTCCCTACTGGGCTCTCCAACCGACCGAAGGCACCCCTGATCCGGCCGGCGGCGGCGTCGATCCGACCATATACAGCACCCGGCGGTTGGCGGCGTTGTCTGTCTCGTCGCCGGTGGGGGTCGCGAGGAGGGTCTCGCCGAAGCCGTAGGTATAGACGGGGTAGGTGAAGCCGTGGGACTTGAGCCATGCGGCGATGGCCTGGGCGCGGCGGGCGGAGAGGTCGCGGTTCATCTCGGCGCTGCCGACGGTGTCGGTGCATCCGGCGATGTAGAGCTTGACGGGGACGACGGATCCGTACTTCTCGACGACCTCCTGGAGCTGGCGCAGGGTGGCTTCGAGCTTCCAGACCTCGGAGGGGGGGATGGTGGCGGAGCCGGACTCGAAGAGGACGTCTTCGTGGGGGAGGTTGAGGAACCAGGGGGAGTAGTCGAAGGCGGCCCAGGCGGTGGCGTTTATGAGCTTGACCTCGACGAGGACGACCTCGGCGGGGTCGCCGGGGAAGCTGATGGTGATCTCGCCGGGGCCGCCGCTCACGGGGACGCTGAGCTGTTCGAGGACGATCTTGCGGGCGCCGTAGACGGTGATGTCGGCGCCGGTGACGGGGGCGGAGACTGAGACGGTGATGGTGCGGGCCTGGATATCGGCGCGGGCGCGGGAGAGATCGACCTTCAGCGGCATCTCATAGCTGTAGGTGATCGGGACCTGCTGCTCGCTGACATCGCCGGAGGTGAAGCGGGCGCGGACGAAGGCGTCGGCGCGGGTGACCTTCGTGTCGCGGGGCCACTCGAAGCGCTGCTGGCTCCCGGCGGCGACGTCCTTGCGGGTGAATGTGTAGGTTTTTCCTCCGGCGGTGATCTCGACATAGAGCTCGGCCACTGGGCGGGCGGGGGTGACGAGGAGGGCGGGGTTCTCCTTCTCCTTCGGGGCCGGGGTGTAGCCGAAGGCGAGATCCTGGGCGGCGGCCTCAGCGGTGAGGCCGGGGAGCAGCGGGCTGAGGAGGGGGGTGAGGGTGATGTAGAGGGGGAAGGAGAGCAGGAGGGGGAGCGGGGAGCAGCGCATGCTATACTTCCTATCACGGGCTATCCAGAACCGGGAGTTGGCATGATTCATCCATCGGCAGCGGGTTTTCAGGCAGGGGGGCGAAGGATCGGCGGGGAGGGGCGGGGGCTGGCGGGCGCGCTGGCGGGCGCGCTGACCTGCGCGCTGCTGGCCGGGGGTTGTCAGACCAGCTTCGGCGGAAAAGATGACACGGCGTTGACCGATGACTCCGGCGGGGGGGGCGGGGGCGATGACGGGACGGGGGTGGAGGAGGGGATTCCCGGGTTGAAGGATATACGCGAGGAGATGGCGAGGAACGCGGACAACTGCCAGGAATTGCAGGGGGATGCGCTGCCGGGAGCCAACTCCTATTTCTGGGGTGAGTACGAGGGCAATGAGGCGGAAGGATGGTTCGGTACAGAGAAATTCTATGTGTTTGTGAATGACACGCTGGCGGAGGACGGCGCGACGGACTGTGAGGTGACCTGGGTGGTGACCGGGGGGTACACCGCCCCGGCGGCCTGCTCCGGCTGTGAGGTGGGGATGGACGTGACAGCGACGCTGGACAGCAGCACCTGTGAGCAGGGGATGGCGGACGACGCCAATTTCTCTGTGACTTATTCCGTCGATCAAATCTCAGGTGGAGACGCGAGATGGTTTTTTGGCAGCTCGGGTACGGAGCTTGGTACCGGATATTGGAATGAGAAGGGTATGAACTATCTGACAGAGCCCTCCTGTCGCTGGTTCTGATCGACCGGAGATTCCGTCTGCTCCGTTCAGAAGGAAGCTTGCCGACGGGGCAGGACAGGTTAGCGTCGGCATGGTAAGCGTGTAGATGAAGTTGCGGAGAGGGAACGTCCGGGCAGTTCTCCGTACAGGGCGCGTGTGCGGGACACAGGATGCAAAGGAAGCTTCTATAGGCAGGCGTGTGGGACAGGAGCAGAAATGAATTTACGAAATCAAGTGTGGTGGGTCGATATCCTCAAGCGGCTTCAGAATGAGCGGCTCTCCTTATTAGCAAAAGAGTACAACGTCCCGATTGAACAACTTGCTGAGGCGCTGGCGCAGATCGGCCAGCAGGGGCCGGCGGAGCAGGCCCCGTGGTGGCCGGAGGCCCGCCGGATGTTGAAGCGCAACGTCTCGATCCGGGAGATCGCGCGACGCTTCTGTACGAACCCGCGTCGGCTGCGCCGGGCGCTCGCGCGGGCGGGGCTGCGGGTGGCAGGGGAGGATGTGGGCGGCAAGGGGCTGATGCGGCTCTCCCCCTGGCGGGAGCAGTTCGGGCGGGTGCCGGACGGGAACATCGCGCGCAGCGCGAAGGTGGCGGTGGAGGCGGTGAAGGGGGAGCGGCGGCGGCTGCACATCCCTGCCTTTTTTCCGGAGCCGGGGTACCGCCCCGGGCAGGCGATGGACGAGGAGGCGTGGGCGCTCGGGCCGCTCAGGCCGAGGCGGGAGCGGCTGCGGCTGAACACGAGCGGCCTTCAGGTGGTGCGCCGCCCCGGCGGACGGGAGGATGGCCGGGGAGAGCGGACGGATCGGCTGGAGCCTGCCGGGGAGAGCCGGGAGCTGGAGGTGCTGGAGGAGCAGAGAGGGCGCACGGAGGAGCAGGCGGGGAGCGCAGAGGCGGGGAGCGCAGCGGCGGGCGCGCCTGAAGCGCCGCGTCGCCGGGTCGTGCGGGCGCTGACCGGGGTGCCGGTGGAGGCGCGCGCGGAGCCGGACGGGCCGCGCGCGGAGGTCAGCCGCGCCGGGCTGTCGAAGGTGGACAGGGAGCAGAAGGCGCGGGATTCTGTGCAGGGGGGCCGACCGTCCCCGCGTCCGAGCGAGCGTCCGGGCTTCTGGGACGAGCGCCGGGATCGCACGCCGATCGAGGAGCTGATCGCGCCCCGCAAGCTGCGCGAGGGGCGTGAGCGGAAGGTGCGTGACGCCCCGATCCTGGAGCCGGAGGAGGCCGCGCCGGCGCGCCGCCGCTACACGCGGAGCCAGCAGACGACATGGCGCGAGGTGCCGGAGGCCGTCATCGAGCAGGCGCAGCAGCAGGCCGCCGCCGCGCCGCCGCCCCCGGAGCCGTCGCTCTCCCCGCTCGGCGCGCCGCTCCGGCCTGAGGAGCGCACCTTCCGCTTTCAGCGCATCCTGGAGAAGGTGCGGGAGCCGGGCGCCGCGCCGGGCCGGGGGCGCCCGCCGGAGATCCCGGAGGACGGCGCCGCGCCGCGCCGCCGGGGCCGCCCGCCGAAGATCCGCGACGTTGTCGCCGACACCGGGGAGATCGCCGCGCCGCGCCGCCGTGGCCGCCCGCCCCGCATCCGGACGCCTGAGGAGCTGGCCGCGCTCGCCGCGCCGCGCCGCCGGGGGCGCCCGCCGAAGCCGCGTCTGGAGGCGCCGGAGATCGCGCCGGTGCTGGAGCCGGGAGCTGCGCGGGAGCGTCCCGCCCGGGAGCGTCCCGCCCGGGAGCGTCCCACCCGGGAGCGGCCTGCCCCGGAGGCACAGCGGCGCGCGGAGGTCGCGCCGGGGCAGGCAGCCCGCCCGCTGCCGGAGATCCCGACAATGTGGCAGGTGATGCTGCCATCGCTGCCGTCGTTCACGCTGATGGCGTTCGATCTCGGGGATGCCGCCGAACAGCTCACTGAGCTGCTGCCTGAGGAGCAGCTCCCCCTGGGCGTCCATCCAGCGGGTGAGTTGATAGATACAGTTATATGCAGTCATCCAGGGCGCCGAGCAGCGCGCGGTTCTCCTCCGGGCGCCCGAGGGAGACGCGGAACCAGGCCCCCGGCGCATCGCTCTGTTGTGCGGGGAGCCGCAGGCGGGCGGCCTCGGGGGCGGTGAGCGGGTCGGCCTTCATGCGGGCGAGGAGGGCGGCGGCCGGGCGTCCGTCGCGGAAGCGGCAGAGCAGCAGGTTGCTGATCGAGGGGAACACCTCGATGCCGTGGCGCGAGAGGCCGGCATGGAACCACGCGCGCTCGGTCTGCTGCTCCCGGCGGAGCCTGGGGAGGTGGGAGGTGTCGCGGAGCGCGGCAGCGCAGAGCCCGGCGGAGAAGCCGTCGATCCGGGTGAAGAAGGCGTCGCGGTGCGGCTCCAGGGCGCCGGGCGCGCCGAGGGTGTAGCCGATCCGGCTCGCGGCCAGCCCCCAGGCGTAGGAGAAGGATCGGCTGATGATCAGGTTGGGGTGGTGCGGGATCAGCGCGGCGAAGCTGCTGTCCTCAGGGGCGTAATGGACGCAGGACTCGTCGATCCAGAAGATGGAGTCCGGCGCGGCCGCCAGCTCCGGGGCCAGCGCCTCCGGGGTGATCAGCGCGTTGCCGGTGGGGTTGTCGGGGTGGAGCAGGTGGATGACGCCCGGCCCGCCTGAGAGCGCGGCGCGGATCTGCTCCGGTCGGAGCTGGAAGCCGCTGTCGGGGCCGACATCCAGCATGTGCGCGGTCGGGCTGTGCTGCTCCCGGTACCAGGAGCAGCGGGTGCGCCACACCGGGAAGGCGTCGCCCGCGATCAATTGGCGGAACAGCAGGCGGGGGTTCCGGAGGAGGCGCTGACGGATCAGCGCGGGGAGGATCGCGCTCTGTACCGGGTCGCCGCCGCAGGAGAGCAGCACGTGCCGGGCGTCCACCCCGTCCGCCTGCGCGATCAGCTGCTGCAGCGACGCTGCGCTCTCAGGCTGCAGCCGGGCGGGGTGGGCCAGCAGCCGCTCGCAGGTGGCGGGCATCCGGTGGTGCTGGCTGAGGCTGACGGTGGCGGTCATGGCGGCTCCTGTGCTGCTGGATGGGACACCTCACAGACGCGGGAGGGCAGGGCGGCGGCGCGCAGACAGCAGAATGAGACAGACGGTGATAGCTCAACACGATGCTGCTGCTGCTGGCCTGCACCGGGGTCACCCCCGTCGACGACAAGATCACCGCGATGCCCTCAGACGACACCGCCCAGAACACGGGCGACTCGCCCGATCCGGCGGACGACTCGTCGGATTCGGCTGCGGACTCGACCGGGGACTCGCCGGCGGACTCGACCGACTCCCCGGAGGATTCTCCCCAGGACACCGGCCCGCTGATCCTCGACTATCCGGCGAAGCGCGTCGGGATCTTCTACCTGACCTGGCATGCCTACGCCTGGGACGCGATCGATCGGATCGACCCGGCCCTGCGGTACACGGCGGAGGACATCGTGCGCGGGGGCGATCTGCAGTTCTCGGACATGGTGCTGGACGCCGGGCTGTACAGCGAGGCGGCGGCCTTCCATTGGCACCAGGAGCCGTCGCTCGGCTTCTACAGCCTCTACCGGCCCCGCCCCGGCGAGCCGACCCCGCCGGAGCCGGACGGGGCGGCGGGCTATCCGGACACGGCGGGGATCGCGGCGGCGCATGCGGCGATGCTGTGGGGCGCGGGGATCGACTTTGTGTATGTGGATCTGACGAACCTCCAGGGGATGAGCGGGTTCTCCGATGTGCTGGGGGTGCGGCCGCTGGAGGTGCTGATCGAGGAGTGGAGCGCGCTGCGGCGGGCGGGGGTGCCGACCCCGCAGATCGCGGCGTGGCTGCCGCTGACCGACGTGGGCGCAGCGGAGCCGATCTTCCGGCCGGTGCTGGAGGCCTACGCGCAGGCGGCGCCCGATCTGATCCTCACCGATCAGCCGGGCGGGCGGGAGGTGCTGTTCGCGGTCGAGAACGGCGGGATGCCGATCCACCCCGCGCACCGGGCGGAGATCGAGGCGGGCGGGCGGCTGGTGGTGCCGATGTGGGGGAACCTGTCGGCGGCGGAGCTGGCGGGGGGGCGGGCCGGGTGGATGCAGCCCTGCACAAGCGGCGGCGCGTTCACGACGCGGGTGTCGCCGGACGCGCCCTGCGATCAGGGGTACACCGCCAATTCGCCGCTCGGCACGGTGCTGTCCGTCAGCCGGAGCTACCAGATCGGCTACGCCAGCCTGCCGCTCCAGGCCAGCGGTCGGCAGGACGGCCTCACCTTCCAGCGGCAGTTCGCCACCGCGCTCGCCGTCCAGCCCGACTGGCTGCTGATCAACGCGTGGAACGAGCACATCGCCCAGCCGCAGGCCAACCCCTATGACGCCTCGCTGACGACGCTGCGCCGGAGCATGGGCGTCGCCGACGCCGATCACGCCGGGCCGGACAGCAGCGCCGACTGGCTGTGGGTGGACATGTACGGCGCGGAGTTCAACCGGGACTTCGAGCCGACGGCGGAGGACGGCGGCGCGGGCCTCGCGCTGCTGGAGTCCTGCCTGCGGGTGTGGCGGACAGGGGCGCTGAGCTGCTCAGACGGGGCGGAGGCCTGCTGTCAGCGGGTGGAGGCGCCGCTCGCGGTGCGGAGCGTGCGGATCGCGGGCGGGGCGCTCGCGGGCGATCACGTGCCGACGCTCGACGCGGCGGAGGCGGACGCGCTGGTGGCATCGGGGGCGTGGGAGGAGGTGTGCAACCCCTTCTACGGGCCGCCGGGGGAGTGCGGCGGCGGGACGACGCCGGACGGGCCGTTCTCGCTGTGGGCGGGCGGCGGGGCGGATCGGGCGGGGCTGTACCGGTGCTGGAGCGGCGCCGATCACTTCCTCAGCACCGACGGCGCCTGCGAGGGCCGCACCGCTGAGCGGCTGCTCGGCTACCTGTCGACCGTCCAGACCAGCGCCGCGCCGCGCCCGCTGCTCCGGTGCTACGTCGACGGGGGGGCGCACCTCTACGCGCTGGACGGGAATTGTCCGGCAGGATCGCGCTCAGAGGCGGTGATCGGGTTCGTGCGCTGAGCTGCCCGGCGCTCCGGTCACTGGACCTCCAATTCCAGCAGCGACAGGTACGCATAGGCGCCCTCCGCGATCTCCACGTCGAGGTGGAGCTGCCCCCATGCGTCGGGCTCCAGATCGGTAAAAACTGTAAAATCGTGATCGTTGGCGTCGCCGCCGTCCGCGCCGACGCCGGGGCCGGAGGTGGTGAGGACGCCGGAGACCGCGCCCGTGCCGCCCATATCGGCGGCGCCGTAGACGGTGTAGCGGGTGCGCCGGTACTCATCGCCCCATTCGCGGCTGGCGAACAGGCGCAGGGTGTAGCGGCGGGCGGGGTCGAGGCCGGTGAGCGCGAGGCCGCCGGGGTTGTCGGGGCCGTCGGTGTAGAAGAAGTCGCCCGTCGCCGAGGGGACGGCCATCGTCTGCATCAGGGCCGGATCGGGATCGAGCAGGCCGCCGTTGGCGAAGCCGTTGCAGAGGAAGCCGCCGGTCACGACGAGGCGTATGCCGCTGGCGTGTTCAGGCCCGGCGCCGCCGGTGGTGTGGAGATCGAGCCACTCGCCGGGGAGGATCTGGGCGTCCCCGTCGACCGCGTGCCATGAATTCCACGACAGCCCGGAGGCGTCGGTGCCGGTCGGCGCGCCGTCCTCGGCGTTCGACGGCCCGAGATCGACGCGCAGCCGCGCCCCGCTGGCCGGGTGGAGCGGGTTGGCAGGGAGGGCGCGCGCCGGGAGATCGGCGAGCGCCGGGAGCAGCACCGAGGACCAGAGCGCGTACCCGGCGTCGCTCAGGTGCAGCCCGTCCTCGACGTAGAGCGAGGCGTCGGGCGGCGAGGCCGCGTCCGGGGCGGTGGCGAGGAAGGCGGCGGGGATGTCGACGAAGGCGACGCCGGGGTGCTGCGCGGCGAGCGCCCCGATCTGGCGGTTGACCTCGGCGGCGGTCGCCCACTGCGCCCAGCGCGCCGGGGTCGGCGTGATGCCGATGTAGTAGATCGGGATCTGCCCCAGCCCCCCCCACGCCCGATCCGCAAAACAGCGGAAGGCCGTCACCACCGCCTCCGCCGACGCCCCGTCCGCCACGTCGTTCGTCCCCGCGAACAGCACGATCGCCGCCGGGCGCGAGGCCACCGCCAATTCCTGCGCCCAGCCCGCCACCTCCCACATCCGCGCCCCGCCGAACCCCCGCTGCACCGCGCCCCACGCGCTCAGATCGCGGAACGCCTGCCCCCACCGCCGGATGCTGGAGCTGCCCACTACCGCGATCTGCCCCGGCGCCGGCGCCGCCAGCGCCTCCTCAGCCTGCCAGCGGGCGATGACCGGGCCGTAGCCGCTCCCGGCGGTCGAGATCCCGGCGCAGGGGTCGTCGCTCCAGAGGTCGGGCCAGCCGGAGTCCCCGGCGGAGTCCCCGGCAGAGTCCCCGGCAGAGTCCCCGGCAGAGTCCCCGGCAGAGTCCCCGGCGGAGTCCCCGGCGGAGTCTTTTACCCCGGCGTCTCCGGCGGTCGCGGGCGGATCGCCGGGGGCAGGCGGCAGGCAGGCGAGCGCAGAGAGCAGGACAGGCAGCATCGGCGCAGCTTAACAGTCTGCGCGCCGCTCCACTTGTCTCTGGCGCTGCGCTCGCGGGCGGCGCTATACTTCAGACGGGACAGGTGCCCCGGAGGGTGTCTGCAGGATCGCCGGTTCTGGCGGGAGGCTATGCGATGGGGTTGCTGTTGTTGGCGGTGTTGGCGTGCAAAAACGATGACAAGGACAGCAGGACGCCGGAGCCGGACAGCGCCGGGGAGAGCGGCGGGACCGGCGACAGCGATACCGGGACCGGAGACAGCGGCGAGGTGACCGATCCGGCGCGGTTCGACGCGATCCTGGAGCAGGCGTCGCGGGATCTGCGGGGCAGCGCGGCGACGGGCGCCTCCATCGCGATCCTGGAGGGGCGGCGGATCACCTGGATCGGGTCGGTGGGGACGGCGTCGCCGGGGGAGGAGGTGGAGATCAACGAGGAGACGCTGTTCCAGATCGGCTCGGACACCAAGAAGATCACCGCCCTCGCGCTGCTCCAGCAGATCGAGGCGGGCGGGGCGCAGCTCGATGATCCGGTGGCGATGCACCTGCCGGGGTTCGCGCTGGAGAAGTCGCCAGGGTGGGAGGACGGCGCGACGCTGCACCACCTGATCTCGCACCAGGGCGGGCTCAACGACTGGCTGACCTGGTACGGAGGCAGCGACGACAGCGAATTGCTCGGCTTCACCTACGGGGACTATCAATCACTCGGCTACGCGAACAACCCGGGCGGCGCGCTCTACAACTACGGAAACCCCAATTTTATCCTGGCGGGCGCGATCACCGAGTCGCTTAGCGGGCGGAGCTGGGTGGACACGGTGGAGGAGGACGTCCTGTGGCCGCTGGGGATGACGCGGACCTACGGGCGGAAGGTGGATGTGGAGGCGGCGGGCAACTACGCCCTCAGCACCGGCTACATCTCCATCGGGGAGCAGCTCCCGGGCATGTGGGACGCGGACGTGACGTATGAGTACGGCGACGTCCCGATGGAGGACATCGGGGACTCGGCCTGGGTGCGCCCGGCGGGGATGCTGTGGTCGACGCCGACCGATCAGATGCGGCTGGCGGACTGGCTGATGCACGGCCCGGTCGAGGGCGGGGCGCCGATCCTCTCGGAGGAGGGGCGGGCGCTGTTCGGGCAGGGCTATGTGGAGATGTACCCGACCCCCGGCCATGTCCAGTACGGGTACGGGCTGATGTTCTATGAGGGCCTGTCGCTGCTCAGCGGCTACTACGAGACGCCGGTGATCTGCCACGGGGGCAACACCCTGTCGATGACCTCGACGTTCTGTATGCTGCCGGAATTTGATTTTGCCATCTCCATCCTGTCCAACGGCTACGGCGACGACTTCAGCTACACGCTCTCGGTGGCGATCGAGTCGCTGCTGGCGCTGCCCGCGCCCTCTGCGCCGCTGGACTACACATACCCGGCGATGAACCTGGACGACTATGTGGGCGAGTACCTGGACGCGAACGGCATGGGCCGGATCTCCATCACCAGCGACGGCGCGGATCTGCACATCGACATGCCGGATCTGGAGGCCGCCGGGTTCACCGTGAACGCCGACCTGACGCCCTACTACACCGACATCTTCTTTGTGAGCATCGAGGGCGTGGACTACGATCTGACCTTCATCGACGGGGACGACGGGGCCGGGAACAGCGTCGAGAGCCGCTATGTCCGCAACCGGCAGTTCGTCGGCACGCGGACGGAGGCGCCGGGGGGGCCGGTGGCGGTGGCCCCGGAGCGGGTGCGGCGGCTGCTCGATCCGATCCGGCCCTGGTAGCAGCGGGAGCAGCGTGTTTTTGCTACGGCGACGCTTTCAGCGTCCCGTGTCAGTCGGACTGGCAGGACTCCGGCGCGCCGCAGGCGCCGCAGCCGCCGCCGGGGGCGGGGTCGCCGCTGCCCTGGTTGGCGGCGTTCCCGACGTTGACTGCGGAGAGCAGGCGGCTCAGGCGGCCCGTCCCGGCGCAGCTCAGGGAGCGGTCGGCGGTCTCGTCGCAGGTGAGGGGCTCGCGCCCGCGACGCACCAGCACATCGAAGGTCTTTCCACAGTCACAGCGGTATTCGTACATCGGCATGTGGGGAATGTATCTGGTCAGCGCCGCTGATCAGAGCAGATCAGAGTCGGACGCGGGGCAGATCGATGATCTCTCCCAGCGTCGCGTAGGATGCGCCACCGAGCCGCGCGACGGGCCGGTAGCCGCTCAGATCCACCGCGCCGTCCTTGTAGAGCGCGTCGTCGATGTGGAAGGCGACGACGCGGCCGATGAGGAGGTGCGCCGCTTCGAGATCGGTGGCCTGGTGGAGCGTACACTCCAGCGCGACGCGGGCGTCAGCGACGCGGGGGCAGGCGACGCGCGCGCAGGGGGCGCGCGGGACGCCGACGGCGTCGAACTCGGGGCCGGGCCAGTCTGCGCCGGTGCGGTGCATGGGTTCGAGGTGGGGGCGCTCGACCATCGACACTGAGAAGACGCCGGTCTGGAGGATGTTCCGCGCGGTGTCCTTCAGCCGCCCCTCGCGGCCGCGCGCGACGGAGATCGCGATCAGCGGCGGCTCGGCGGAGACGCCCATGAAGAAGGAGAAGGGGGCGAGGTTGTCGACGCCGGGGCCTTCGGGATCGGCGGGGTCGCCGCCCGGCGCGCTGCGGCTGCCGACCCAGGCGATGGGGCGGGGGATGAGCAGGCTGATGAGGAGCCGGTAGGCGGCGGCCTTGTCGATGCGGTCGGGGTCGATGTACATGCGGGGAGGATAACAGGATCGAAACCGGTTAAGCAGGGCGGATGTTGCTGCCCTGCGGTCTGTTGTTCTGGAGTCTCCTGTCCTGCGCGCGCGAGGCGCCCGCCGCTCCCGGCAGCCGATCGGCGGTGCTTGCGGAGCAGACGGGTCGGCTCGGGGAGCGGGCGGCGGTGCTCGCGGAGCAGGCGCAGGGGCTGGAGGGACAGTTCGACGCGCTGCGCGCCGCTGCGCCGGAGGATCGCGCGGCGATCCGGGCGGCGATCCGGGCCGAGGCGCTGGCGATCCGCGAAGAGTCCGGCCGCATCGCGATGCAGGTGCGGCAGATGGAGGCGGCGGCGCCGGTCCACCCGAAAGGGGCGGGGCAGGCGGACCCCGGGCCGGGCGATGGAGACGGCGGCGCGGGCGGCGCGGCGGGAGGGGGCGCAGATGAGCGATGAGCCGCAGGCGCGCGTGAAGATCAGCCGGATGCACCGGATCGTCGATGGCGTGGCGGACGCGCTGATCGCCCATACGCTCGACGGTCGGGTGACGGATCTGAACCCGGCGGCGTGTGAATTGCTCGGCTGGACAGCGCAGGAGCTGACGGGGCGGGAGGTGTGGGACTTTGATCGCACCGCCAGCCCGGAGGCGATGCGGGCCGGGTGGGCGGCGCTGAGGGGGCAGGGGACGCTGGTGGACGGGCTGTACCGCCGCAAGGACGGGCGGATGATCCCGGTGGAGCTGCGGTCGGGGTGGCTGGAGCTGGAGCCGGAGCTGGAGCCGGAGCTGGATCGGGAGATCGTGATCCTGACGGTGGCGCGGGACATCTCGATGCGGCGCTCGCTGGAGGAGCGGCTGCTGCGGAAAACAGAAGAGCTGGAGGCGCTGGTAGAGACGCAGCGGCTGACGCAGGAGACGCTTTTGCGGCGGGAGAAGCTGGCGGCGCTGGGCGGGCTGGTGGCGGGGGTGGCGCACGAGATCAACACCCCGCTGGGGGTGAACCTGACGGCCTGCTCGCTGGTCGAGGAGCGGCTCGGCGGTCTGCGGGCGGAGGTTCTGGGGGGGACGGCGACGCGGCGGCGGTTCCTGGAGCAGATCGACGCGGTGCTGGAGGCGGCGCGGCTGGCGACGGCGAACGGGCGGCGGGCGGCGGATCTGGTGGCGAGCTTCAAGAAGGTGGCGGTGGATCAGACGAGCGAGGCGGAGGGCGAGGTGGAGCTGCCGGGCTACCTGCAGCAGGTGATCGACAGCCTGCGCCCGGTGATCAAGCAGGCCCGCGTGAGGGTGGTGGTCAGCGGGGATCCGCACCGGATCCGCACCCGCCCCGGCCACATCGCGCAGATCATCACCAACCTCGTCACCAACGCGATCATGCATGCCTTCGAGGATCACCCCGATCCGCACATCGGGATCCGCTGTTCGCGCGTGGCGGGCACGGATGCGCGCGGCGGGGTGATGCTGACGGTGGAGGACAACGGCTGGGGAATGTCGGAGGAGGTGCGGCGGCGCGCCTTCGAGCCCTTCTTCAGCACGCGGATGGGGCGCGGCGGGAGCGGGCTGGGGCTGCATATCGTCTACAGCATCCTCGTGGATGTACTGGGAGGAGAGGTGGAGCTGGACAGCGCGCCGGGCCAGGGGACGAGCTTCCGCATTCACCTTCCTGAGCGGATCCTGATACAACCGCATGCAGCAGCGGGGGCAGCATGAGCCGCAAGACGACCCCGGAGGGGATCGCCGGGACAGGGCCGGACGGGACAGGGCTGGCCGGGACAGGGCTGATCGACAGGCCGGGCCTGCTCGACATGCTCGACGTGCCGATGTTCGACGAGGCGGATCTGCCGCTGTTTGAGGGCGGGGACGCGCCGGACGGCGACAACGACGAGACTGAGCCGACGGTGTCCGCGCCGCCGATGATCCAGATGTGGCGGGTGCTGGTGGTGGACGACGATCCTGAGGTGATCGCGGTGTCGCGGCTGGCGCTTTCGGAGCTGCAGGTGGACGGGCGCCCGATCAGCGTGGTGGCGGCGTCGTCGGCGGCGGAGGCGCGGGATCGGCTCAGGGAGGGCAATTACGCGCTGGCGATCCTCGACGTGGTGATGGAGCGGCCGGAGGCGGGGCTGGAGCTCGCGCGGCACCTGCGGACGCTGCCGGAGCATGTCTGTACGCGGGTGGTGCTCCGCACCGGGCAGCCGGGGGTGGCGCCGGAGGAGGAGGTGCTCCGGGCCTACGACATCAACGACTACTGGCCCAAGACGGAGCTGACCGCCCACCGGATGCGGACGCTGGTGACCGGGCAGATCCGCTCCTGCCGCGATCTTATGCTGATCGAGCGTCAGCGCCGCGACCTGCTGCGGGTGATCGAGGCCACGGAGTCGCTGTTCCGGCCGGAGGGGTCGCGCGATCTGCTGGAGGCGATCCTGGCGCAGCTCTCCAACCTGCTGCCCTCGCCGGCGACCGGGCTGGCGTTTCTGCAGAGCATGGATCGGGACTCGGTCGATCCGCGCACCTTCCGGATGCTGGCGGCCAACGGGCCGTGGCGGCTCAGCGTCGGGCAGACGCTCGATCAGCTCCTGACCCCGGCACAGGAGGCGGTGTTCCGGCAGGCGGCGGAGACCGGGCGGCTGGCCCGTGGGCAGGGGGAGCAGGCGGGGACGTTCGGCTGCTTCATCTACCTCGGCCACCCCCGGATCGCGCTGATGCTCCAGGGGGAGCGCGGCCTCACGGAGTGGGGCGAGAACGCGGTAGAATTGTTCTGCCGGAACGCCTCCACGATCTTCCTCAACGATCAGCTCATGCGCGAGCAGGAGTCGCTCCTGCGGGCGGTGGAGCGGTTCGTCCCTGCGCCGCTGATGCGGCTGCTCGGGGTGGCGGACGTGCGGGGGCTGCATGCGGGCCACAAGGTTTCGCTGGAGCTGTCGGTGCTGTTCGCCGACCTGCACGGCTTCACCGGCACCGCTGAGCACATGAGTCCGGAGGCGGTGTTCGATCTCGTCGAGACCACGCTCGCCGCGCTGACGCCGGCCATCGAGTACCACGGCGGCGTGATCGACAAGTACCTCGGGGACGGGCTGATGGCGCTGTTCCCGGTCAACGCCGATCCGGCGGGCGCGGTGATGGAGATGCACGCGGTGCTGCGCGGGCTCAACCGCGTCCGGCAGAGCCGGGGGCAGGCGGCGCTCCAGTTCGGCATCGGCCTCCACCACGGGCCGGTGGTGCTCGGCGCGCTCGGCCACGCGGGGCGGCTGGAGCTGACGGCGATCTCGGACACGGTAAACGTCGCGGCGCGCGTGGAGCGGCTCACGCGGGTCTTCGGCTGCGACGTGCTGGCGACGGACGCGATGGTGCACCACTTCTCCGACCGCGACCGGCGGCACTGCCGGCACGCGGGGATGGTGCCGATCCGGGGGCGCCAGCGCCGCGCCCGCGTCTACCACTTCTTCGGCCACCTGCCGGATCGGGAGCGCTTCCTGCCGTGGCGGGAGGAGTTCGAGGCGCTGATCGCCGCCTCCGCCCGTGGAGAGGCGGAGGTCGCCGACCGGATCGCCGGATATCTTGAACAGTTCCCCGACGATCCTGCGGCGGTGATGCTGCGGGAGATGGGGCCGACAGGGTGAGAACCCGATGAGGATCCGATGAGTCAGGAACGTTCAGAGGCGGCGCAGGCGGATCGGGCGCTCCCGGCGGAGGCGCTGCAGGCGGCCCGCCGGCTGCAGCGGCTGGTGGAGGTGGCGGCGCGCGGCCTCGTGGATCGCGCGAGCCTTGTGGAATTGGTGCTGCTCGGCGCGGTCGCCGGGGAGCACCTGCTGGTCATCGGGCCGCCCGGCACGGCCAAGAGCCAGGCGGTGCGGGCGATTTCGCAGGCGCTCGGCGGGCGGTACTTTGAGTACCTGCTGGGCCGCTTCACGGAGCCCAACGAGATCTTCGGCCCCGTCGATCTGCGGCGGCTGCGCGAGGGCGTCGTCGAGATCGAGACCGCCGGGATGCTGCCGGAGGCTGAGGTGGCCTTCCTCGACGAGGTGTTCCTCGGCTCCACCGC
Organism: Alphaproteobacteria bacterium; assembly: GCA_040376255.1. GTDB lineage: Bacteria > Myxococcota_A > UBA796 > UBA796 > SXON01 > JBEIQZ01. Next base: position 1,085 of record JBEIQZ010000061.1, on the reverse strand, counting down.
CATCCTCAACACGCTGCTCGGCGTCCTCAACGAGCGGCGCTTCCGGCGCGGCCGCACCGACATGGACTGCCCGCTGCGGATCTGCGTCGGGGCGAGCAACCAGCTCCCTGAGGAGCCGGCGCTCGCGGCGTTCGCGGATCGGTTTTTGCTGCGGGTCTTCGTCGAGCGGATCTCGGACACGATGCTGGAGACGCTGCTGGAGACGGCAGGGCAGGAGGCGCCGGAGCAGGAGGCGGGGCCGGAGGCGGGGTCGGAGGCGGGGCCGGAGGCGGGCGGCGCAGCGGGCGCCGACGCGGGGATGGCGGCGGTGCGGCTGCTGGCGGGGCGGGTGGGGCGGGTGGATCTGAGCGCGGTGCAGGCGCGGCTGGCGGAGGGGTTCCGGCGGCTGCGGGCGGAGGGGATGAACCTCTCGGATCGGCGCATGGTGCGGAGCCTGCGGCTGGTGGCGGCGGCGGCGCTGCTGGACGGGCGGGGGCGGGCGACGGAGGCGGATCTGTGGCCGCTCTACTACGTCCTGCCCGGCCCGGAGGCGCAGGCGGCGTCGCGGCGGCTCCTCGCGGGGATATGGCAGGGCAGCCGGAACGCGGCGCTCCCTGCGTCCGCGCTGGAGGCGTCGTCCGGGCCGCAGGCGCGGGCGGATCGGCTGTGCAGGGCGGCCGGGCCGCTGCTGCAGTCGATCCGCGACACCGGGGCGTGTACGCCGGGGCAGCGGCTCAGGCTGGAGGCCATCGCCCGGGAGATCGATGCTTCCTTCGCGTCGGATCAGCGCCCGGCTGAGGTGGAGCAGGTGCGGACGGCGCTCCTCGCGCAGCTGAAGGAGCCGTGACCGGCGCGCCCCCCGCAGGCGCCCCCACAGGAGAGCCGGTGCGTTGGCACCTCCGCGCGGAGCCGCTCCCGGTGGCCGGCCTGCTGGCGACCGGGCAGGCGGCGCTCGCGCTCGCGGATCAGCTCCTGGGTCGGTGGGAGCGCCTGCCGGCCGGGCTGGTGGCGGGCTGGCGCGGGGCGGGGAGCGGGGCTGGCGGGGCTGGCGGGGCTGGCGCGGCCGGCTGCTGGATCGGGCTGATCGGCGCGGATCTGCCGTACGG
>JBEIQZ010000821.1:0-1726 GCA_040376255.1 Alphaproteobacteria bacterium | reverse complement strand
CCGCCTCCGGGCTGGTGCAGGCGGTGATGGACCGCGCGCACCGGGTCGCGCCGCTGGAGATGAGCGTGCTGATCACCGGCGAGAGCGGCGTCGGCAAGGAGCGGCTGGCCCGCTCCATCCACCGCCTCTCCGGCAGGAACTGCGGCCCCTTCGTCGCCATCGACTGCGGCTCCCTCCCCGAGAGCCTCCTGGAGTCCGAGCTCTTCGGCCACGCGCGCGGCGCCTTCACCGGCGCACACCAGGATCGCCCCGGCCTCTTCGAGTCTGCCGCCGGCGGCACCGTCCTGCTCGACGAGATCGCGGAGATGCCGCTGGCGCTTCAGACGCGGCTGTTGCGGGTGCTGCAGGAGCGCGAGGTGCGGCGGGTGGGGGAGAACCGGCCGAGGAAGGTGGACGTGCGGGTGCTGGCGGCGACGCACCGGGATCTGGCGGAGCGGTGCCGGCAGAAGCTGTTCCGGGAGGATCTGCTGTTCCGGCTGCGGGTGGTGGAATTGCGGCTGCCCGCGCTGCGGGAGCGCCCGGAGGACATCCTGCCGCTGGCGAGGCGGATGGTGGAGGAGGCGGCGGCGCGGCACCGGCAGCCGGTGCTCGGCATCAGCCCGGAGGCGGAGCGCCTGCTCCGGAGCTGGGGCTGGCCGGGCAACATCCGCGAACTGGAGAACGCAATGGAGCGGGCCGTCGCCCTCGCCGCCGGGAGCCGGATCGGGCCGGCGGATCTGCCGGAGGAGATGGTGCGCCCGCGCCCGGTGCAGGCGGGATCTCAGCGGCTGGAGGACGTGGAGCGGGCGCACATCCTCACGGTGCTGGCGGGGCAGCAGCACAACCAGCTCCGCGCCGCCGAGGTGCTCGGCATCGGCCCCAGCACCCTCTACCGCAAGCTGCGCCGCTGGCGGGACGAAGGGCTCCTGCCCGCTGAGCTGATACCTGTCCGGTCACAATGACCGCCCACCTGCCAGAATGATGGCATGCTGGTTGTAAATATCATGTCAATACTGGATTATATCCTGCCCTCTCATTGATCGGTCTGGTTGGCACCATCCTTGCTTCAATGCATTGAAATGGAGCCTGAAGGATGAAGGGAGCGGTCAGAATGACCATACCTGCATGTCAAGCAGTTGTCAACCAGCAGGTTGTCACATGAGCCAGGATGTGGACTCTCCCGCCCCTGTCGTCATGATGAGCGTCGAGGCGCTGCGCGCGCTCCGCGAGCAGCTCCGCGACCGGCCGGACGGCCCGGAGCGGCTCTGGCAGTCAGGTTTTGAGCAGGGTCAGCAGCTCTGCCGGCTGATCCTGCCTGAGCAGCGCCGGGACACCGCGCGGCTGGCGCGGCTGCTGGAGGCGGTGGGAATGCGGGGGCTGACCGCAGCGGCGGAGCCGGGGGGCTGGCGGCTCACCTGGGAGGGTTCGGGCCTCCCGGCGGGGAGCGGCTGGCTGGCGGCCGGGATGGCATCGGGGCTGTGGAGCGCGGGGCTGGGTGAGGATCTGCTGGGGCTGTCTGCGGGGGACAGCGAGGTGATCCTGCGGCCCCGGCAGGATCGGGACGCGGCGATCCAGGAGCGCTACCGGCCTCAGGCGGAGCCGCCGCCCGCCTCCGGGCTGGTGCAGGCGGTGATGGACCGCGCGCACCGGGTCGCGCCGCTGGAGATGAGCGTGCTGATCACCGGCGAGAGCGGCGTCGGCAAGGAGCGGCTGGCCCGCTCCATCCACCGCCTCTCCGGCAGGAACT
>JBEIQZ010000091.1:0-14476 GCA_040376255.1 Alphaproteobacteria bacterium | reverse complement strand
CCGCCTGCGCCTGCGCCTGCCTGCCTGCGACGCTGTGGCGCGCCCGGTGCAGATCCCCGATCCGGTGGATCTCCGCCAGCTCCGCTGCGTTGAAGAAGCCGCGCAGCACCAGCCCCCGGTCGATCAGCGCCGTCCGCTCGTCCGAGGCGGGCGGAATTACGTGCGTCTGCCCGATCCACGGCGACCGCCACGGCTGCATGCGGAGCGCCCGCGACCGCCACGCCTCCGGCGACATCGCCATGATCTCCGGCAGCGCGTAGTCCGCGTCGTCCTGCCTGAGCATCCGGCGCACCAGCCCCGCCGCCTTCGCCAGCCCCGCCTGCGCCAGCCCCGCCGCCTGCGCCGGAGCCTGTGCCGGAGCCGCCGCCTGCGCCGGAGCCGCCGGCGCCGCCTGCGCTCCTGCCTGCGCTCCTGCCTGCGCTCCTGCCCGCCCGCCCGCCTGCGCTCCTGCCCGCATCGGGGTCTGCGCGATCCCGTCTGCTGCGCGCTCCGCGATCAGCCGCTCGACCGGCGCGACCAGCCGCTCCGGCTCCGGGATCCCCGGCTCCAGATCCGGCAGCGCCTCCCCCACCGGCTCCGGCGTCTTTTCTGCTGGAGCAAATCCGAAGATCCCCTTGAACCAGTCCCAGAACCCCGGCATGTGTACCCCGGCCTTCAGAAAAATCCCCCGGAGATCGCCCGCCGCCCGACTGAGAACCCTGGACTGCAGCCGTTCACCGGGCTGCTGCCGCATCCCTGCTGGCGAGACCTGTCGACTCCGTCAGCCCGCAGGGATGCGGCAGCAGCAGAAGCACAACGGGTGCAGGGAAGCATGAAGAGGCATCGACCGCCGCGACGGAACATCGCGGCATAATGGACTCGCGCGGCAGGCGACCACCCGAGGGATGCAGGTCTTAACCGATGTTCTCCGCCGCTGCCACCGCCCGCGCCTGCGCCCGCGCCTGCGCCCGCACCTGCGCCCGCGCTCGCCCCTCAGCCGTCCAGCGCCGGGTGCAGCAGCCGCAGCGCCAGCAGGTGCCGGCACGGCCCGCGCCGGATGCCGCCCCGGTGGAACCAGGAGCAGTCGCAGCGCCCCTGCCGGATCACCCCGTCCGGGTCCACGCCCAGCTCGAACGTCTTCACCCCGTCCAGCGTCCCGACCCGGACATGGAGCGCGCCGAGCCGCTCCTGCCGGACGATCCGGAGCGCGCCCGACTGGAGGATCTCCTGCGCGCCGACGCGCTCGGGGTGGGGTTCGTCTACGATGTGGCCGAGGTCGGGCGGGAGGATGGGGCGCCAGCGGTAGAGGCGGTCGGCCTCGTCGGAGAGCACCAGCCCGCCCTTCGCCAATTGCCAGAGCGCGGCCTGCACCGGGCGCTCCTGGCCGCCCGCCCGCGCGATCAGGGCGTCGAGCGTCAGCGCCCGCTCCCGCGCCAGCGCCGCCGCCACCTGCTCCAGCACGCGCCGATCCGGCGGCTCCAGCCCGGCCAGCAGATCGAGCGCCGCGCCCGCGCTCCCGTCGCCCGTGTTTTTGCCGGCGCTCCAGGCGTTGGCCGACCAGCCTGAGAGGCCCAGGCTGAACCGCATCCCCGGCAGCTTCGCGATCCACCAGCTCGGCAGGCCCGATCCCAGCAGCCGCACCTCGACATGCTCGGCCACCGGCAGCACCCGCGCGAGCGCCGCCAGCCGCCGCCGCCCCCAGACGCGGATCGTGCGCCGCTCCCCGCCCCAGACGCCCTCCGCCTCGACGCAGAGGCCCCAGGGCTCCAGCACCAGCACCGGCGCGGCGCCGGGCGTCAGCTCTGCGCGGATCGCGCGCGGGCCGGCGCGCTCCCGGTGGCGCTGGAGCCACGCCAGGATGCGCGCCACCGCCGCCGGAGCGAGCCGGATCAGCGCGGCAGGGAGCTGGGCGGAGGCCGCGAGCTGCCCGAGGCCCGCCAGCCAACCGTCCGGCAGCGCGATCCGCTCCTCGCGCACCGTCGCCTCCTCGCGCCGCAATTCCACGCCCTCCGGATCGATCCGCAGCCCGCCGGGGCGGTAGCTCCGCAGCCCTTCGAGCTGATCGTGGAGCGCGGCGGAGTAGTCGACGTTGGTCGTCCCCGGCGACGCCGACTGCGCGCCGGTGAAGCGATCCCGATCCACCCGCAGGCAGCCCGCCGCCGAGAGATCCTTGGAAAATCCCTCAAAGAACACCGCGTCCGCCGCCACGGTCACGATCGGGTCGCAGGGGACGAGCGCCCGGAACATCGCCGGATCACCGCTGGACAGCTCAGCGGCCCACCCGCGCCGCGCCGCCCAGTAGCGCCGGTGCGCCGCGCTGAACTGCGCGTCCAGATCCGCCGGGGTGTCGGCTTGCGCTTGCGCCTGCGCCTGCGCCTGCGCCGCCTGCGCCGCCTGCTGCCCGCCGCGCCGCGCCGCCTCCTCCTCTCCGCCGCGCAGGCGCAGGAATTCCCGGTACACCTCCCGCTTCGCGGCGGTCTGCTCCGGGTTCTGCTCCACCCGGCGCCGCGCATCGCCGGTCACCGCCGCATACAGCGCCGCCATGCCCTCGCGGAACAGCAGCGGATCGCGGAGGCCGCCGTCGAAGGCCACCAGCGGGCGCGCGAGGTTGGGCGCGAGCCGCACCGTCCCGTCGCGCACCCCGCTCCGACCCCGGTACTGCAGATCGAGGTTCATGCCTGCTCCCGGTCGGGTTCCCAGTCGATCACCAGCCCGCGCACCGGCACCGCCCGGAGCCCCGGCTCGCGGTGCATCGCCTGCACCAGCCGCGCCAGCGCCTCCCGCCGCTCCGGCGCGCTCACCGATCGCAGCCCCCACTCCACCAGCGGCATCAGCCGCTCCCGCTCCGCCGGGGCCGCGATCAGCCGCTCCACCGCCTGCCGCAGCGCCTTCAACCGTGTGCGCCCGCCCTGCCGCACCCCCAGCATCACCGCCGCCCACAGCCGCCGCAGCGGCTCCCCGCCGATCTGCTCCATAAGGGCGGTGTCCGTCGCTCCGTGTACGCCCTCCAGATGCTCCAGAAAGAACGCCTGAACGTCCGCATCCGGCGACTCGGTCATCGCCGCGTACAGCCGGATCTCCGACCGCAGCGCCGGGTCCGCCGCGATCCACGCCAGCCCCGCCGCGCGCACCGCCGCCTGCCGCGCGTCGATCAGGTGCCGCGCCCCCTCCCAGGGCTGGAGGCCGGAGCGCTCAGCCGGCAGGCCCCGCAGCAATTCCACGAGCCACGCCCCGACCTCCGCCGGGATCACCGCCCCCTCCGCCAGCCGCAGCCGCGCCCGCACTGCCGCCGCGTCCGCCGCCGGCCGCGCCCGCAGCCGCTCCAGCGCCCACCGCGCCGCCCGCCGGTGGCCGCCGCTGATCAGCTCTCCGAGCAGCCCGTCCTCCAGCCCGCCCGCAGATCCGCCCGCAGATCCGTCCCCGGCGCCCCGCGCCTCCACCTCCTCCATCCGCGCCAGCGCCGCCTCGCCGACGCCCGGATCGGGGTGCTGGAGCAATTCCATCCACGCCGCCGGGGTCAGCCGCGCCATGTCCTCCGCCGGGATCCGCCCGATCGCCAGCGCCACCAGCGCCAGCACCTCCGGATCGTCCGAGCGGCGGTGCCGCTCCAGCACCCGCCGCGCAAGCGCCGCGCTGTCTGTCGCGGTTTCAGAACGTCCGTCCGTCCCGCCGCCCGCGAGCCCCGCCCGCACCAGCCCGACCCCCGCCAGCCGCACCGCCCGCCCCCGGCCCTCCATCAGCCGCAGGCCCTGCGCCGGACCCCACAGCCCCGCCTCCGGCGCGCCCGCCGTCCGGGGCGTCCAGAGCGCGGGCTGGAGCCCCGCGAGCGCCGCCCCCGGCCTCAGCCGCCACCCCGCCCGCCGCGCCTCCAGCAGCGGGCTGCGCCCGTAGAGCGCATGCACGAACCCCCAGCACCCGAGCAGCCGCGTCGGCGTGTCCAGCTCAGCGTCCCGGTACAGCCCGAGCGCCCCGCAGAGCGCCCCGACGCAGGCCGCAGGCGACGCCGCCCCCAGCCGCCGGAAGAACCGCCAGCAGCGCCGCTGCAGGTAGCGCCGGGTGGCGAGGCTCAGGTGCTGCTGGGTCACGCCCCGCCGGAACAGCGCCTCCGCGCCCTGCACCCCCTTCCCGCGCGCCGGCGACGCCCGCCGGATCTCCTGCCGCGCCACCTTCCAGCGCTGCACCTTCACCATGCGCTTCCCGTCCCACCGGCTCCGCGCCGCGAGCTGCCACGTCGCCAGCCGATCCAGCGCATGCATCAGCCGCCCCATCACCTCTGTGTCCCCGGCCTTCTCTGCGAGCTTGAACACCCGCTTCAGCAGCACGTGGTGACCGGGGATCTCCACCCCGCCGTCGAGGTAGGCATGCAGCAGCGCCCGCGCCTCCGGCCGCGCGTCGGCGTACCACCGCTGGCCCAGCCCCCCGAGGTAGGACGGCCGCCGCACCTGCCGCACCGCCTCCACCAGCCCCGGCTCCGCGCCGAGCAGCAGGCTCTCGATCCGCACCATCGACGCCGCTGTCTCCGCCATGTGATCACCCGCCCCCGCTGAAGTCCGGGTAGCACAGCAGCACCTCGCCCGACACCACCCGGAAGCGCATCGCGCTGTCCCCGGCGCGGTGCGCGGCCCGGACATCGAGCGGGTACACGCCGCCGTCGAGCTGGATCGTGTGGATGACCGGCTCGAAGGCATGCGGCCCCGGCGCGGAGATCCGCACCTCACCGCCGAGCAGCACCCAGGCGTCGCTGCTGCTCCCCAGCAGCACCTCCACCGTCGTCCCCTCCAGCGCCCGCAGCCACGCCGTCCAGCGCGCCGTGAACCACGCCGGATCGCCCTCCAGCCCCTCCTCCACCGGCCACCAGTTCGCCCCGAAGTCCAGCCCGGCGTCGAACCGGCGGAACGCCAGCCGCTCCCGCGCCCACCAGTCCAATTCCAGCGGACTCTCCGGCGCCACCTCCTCCGGCGGCGGCTCGACCATCGGATCACCGGCCTCCAGATTGTAATATTGCCCGTAGTAGCCGCTGCTGCAGGTGAGCCAGTCCGGCGGCTGGCCGAAGTCCGCGTCGGGCGCGATCCCCGGCGGCTCGGCGGGCTTCGGCGGCTCCGGCTCCTCCAGCGCGTACTCGGTGCAGCCGGTGAGCAGCAACAGCGCAGCGATCATTCCTGCTCCTCCAGCCGCGCCCGATCCGCCGCCACCCCGCACTGCAGCCACTCAGCGAGAAGGAGCCGCTCCGGCTCCGTCGGCCCGCCCCCCGGCGGCATCGACGCCCCCTCGCCCGTCGAACGCGCCGCGATCCGATCCGCGCGGCTCAGCACGTCCCCGTAGGTGTCGAAGTCGATCCCCACCGGCGCCCCCTCCCGCTTTGAAGCCGGGAGCAGCGCCGAGTGGCAGCCCAGGCAGTGCCGCGTAACGATGCCGTGGCCGAAGTTCTCCCAGCTCAGCGGCGGATCATGCGCGCAGCCGGTGTCCTCCGGCTCCGGCGCGCAGCCCGCCATCAGCCCGATCAGCCCGATCAGCCCGATCAGCCCGCTACCTGAGGATCGCATCCAGCACCTGTACCCCCGGCAGGTGGCTGGCCGGATCGATCCCCGCCAGCTCCAGCAGCGCGCAGCCCACGTTCTCACAGGCCGGGATGTCGCCCGCCTCGTCCGGCTGGCCGGTGGAGAGATCGATGGGCAGCGAGATCAGGCTGTCATCGGTCTGCCCCACCCGCCGGTCGCCCGCGACGCCGCTGCCCGCGACGAACACCGCGCCGTAGGGCCAGTGGTCGCGCCCGTTCCCGCCGTTGTACTTCGGCGTCCGCCCGAACTCCGACATCCCCACCAGCACCACCTCGTCGATCAGCCGCTCCGCGTGGAAGCCGGGCGTGCGCGCCATATGCTCCATCAGCCCGTCCATCGCCTCGAACCAGGCGTCGAACATGTCCGCCTGCGAGGGCGTCCCGTGCGTGTCATAGCCGCCGTCGATCTGGATCATCGCGCACCGCGACAGCCCGAGCCGGAACATCTCCGCAGCCTTGACGCCCTGATCCAGCATCGTCGCGCCCAGATCGGTGAGCCCGGCCTCGAAGCGGCGCCCCTCCAATTCCATGTCGCGCTCCAGGTTGCTCTGGAGCGCCGCCGCCCGCTCAGATCCGCCCCCCGCGTGTCCGGCGTTGCGCGAGGCGGCGAACTGCGCGACCCGCCGGTGGACGAAGGCGTCCATCATGCTGTCGGCCGGGGTCTGGAACACCGGGGAGGGCCGGTCGGACTTCCCGTTGATCGATCCGTCGAGCAGATCCAGCAGCACGCCACCCCCCGCCCGCACCACCGCGCTCGCGTACGTCCCGCCGAAGGACGGCCCGCTGAAAACGACGTGCGGCAGCGGGTAGTCCGTCTTCGCCCGGCCCGCCATCAGCGTCGGCCAGTCCGGGTACGAGGAGGCGGAGGTCCCGGTGAGCATGAACTGCATCCCGGAGTCGTGCCCGACGCTGTGCGCGTCCACCCCGTTGATGATGCAGGATCGCTGCCCCCACCGCTCGAAGTAGCGCTCCACGTTCGGGCGATCCGCGCCGCCGGTGAACCGCAGCCCGCCGATCTCCACCGGCTCCGCCAGCTCGTCCATGTCCACGCCGTCCACCGGGCCGCCGTCCGGCGCGAAGTGCGGATCGAAGACGCTGGTGACGTCCCAGCCGCCGCTGGCGTAGAAGAAGATGAACTTCCGCTCGCCCTCGATGGCCCGCGCGCGGCGGGGGGTGAGGCCGGCGGCGCCTGCGACGGCGGCGGCAGTGACAGACTGCAGGAAGCGGCGGCGGTTGAGCACAGGACGGCTGGGACGCATGGGATCTCCGGGCGGAGAGGAGCGGGCAGGCTAGTAGAACAGGACGCGCGGATCGCGCAGGACGACCGAGAGGATGCCCGCCCAGGCGGCGCCCGGCGAGGCTTCGACCGAGTGGATCTGAGACCACAGCGCTGTCAGCTCAGCGGGTTCGGTGGCGTCATCGGCGAGGGGCAGGCCGGTGATCCGCAGGTAGAGCGCGCGGATCTGGGCGTCGAACCGGGCCGCGTCGGTGTCCGGGCGGTCGTCCTCCGTCACGAGATCGAGCAGGATCGCCGCCTCCGTCCGGGCCGGGTCGAGGTCGTGGGCCGCGACATACCAGCCCGCCGCCTGCGCCAGCCGCTCCTGCACGAACACGCTCCCGACTGAGGGGTTGTAGCCGGGGGCAGTGACGTAGCTGCCGTCCGTGCCGCCCGCCAGCACCGTCAGCCCGGAGCGCGGATCGGTGAGCCCGTCCACCCCGCCGAACGTCCAGCGGTAGCCGGTGAGATCCTCGATGATCGCGGCGAGCTGGCGCGGGGAGGCGGTGCGGACAGTGGAGAGCGCCGCCGCCTGATCCGCGTCGCGCGCCCCGCCCGCCCGGAATTCGCGGGACATCAGGATGTGGCGCAGCAGCGGACGCAGCACCATCCCCTCCGCCGCGAACGCCGCCCGCGCCGCCTGGAAGCCGCCCCACTGCGGATCGTCGGGCGCCTGCTGGTACACCCCCTCCCACACCGTCCGCACCGCGCAGTCCACGAAGCGCGGATCCTCCGCGATCACCTGCCCCAGCTCCATCAGGTTCGCCGTCGGGCGACCGTACCAGGCCGGGGACTTGCCGGAGTAGTCGCGCCAGCCCTGCTCGTTCTCGGGGCGGTAGAGCGTCGCCGCCCGGAGGCCGCCCTCATCGCCGTCATAGCGGAAGAAGCCGAAGAAGTGCGCCGCCAGCGGATCGAGGCTCGCGTGGCAGGACTGGCAGCCGACGCTCTGGATCGCCTCCTCCGGGTCGAGCGTGAGCTGGTCGATGCTGGCGCGGTTCAGCACGATGGGGCGCGACAGGTAGTCCTCGCACAGCAGCATCTTCGACACCGCGTTCGCCCGGTGCCGGTTGGCGTTGCCGCCCATCGACGGGTAGCGCTGCCAGATCGTGTTCATCGACAGCACGCCCGCCATCGGGCGCCCGTCCCGGTACTGCGCCGCCTGCCAGCCCGACGCCCCCTCCGGCCAGTCAAGATCCCACATCCGGGCGACGATGGGATCGGCCATCGTGTAGTCGGCGGTCACGATCTCCGACCACGGGAGATCCTGCCGGAAGATGTGCCGCACCAGCCGCAGCGGCTCGTCCGCCAGCGAGGCCGCGACCTGTGCCTCCGTCACCCCGCCGATGCCCGCCTCCGCCGGGTCGAAGTAGGTGTCTCCGGTGCGCGTGAGGAAGCGCAGGTTGAAGATCTCCTCCACCCGATCTTCGACGCGCGGATCCTGCAGGTAGCGATCCACGTAGTCCGCGTACAGCGAGGGCTGCGCCTCGATCGCAGCCAGCTCCGCCTCATCGGGATGAACCCCGCGCACCTCCACCGACAGCCGGATCAATTGCTCCCGCGCCGAGAGCAGCAGCAGTCCGTCCTCCGGCTCAGGCTCCGCCGTCGGCGCGCACCCGGGCAGCAGGGCCATCAGGCTCAGAGAGACGCCCAGCGACAGGGCGGATGACCGGATCATGGGACCTCCGAGAGGATCTGGTGGAGGGATAGCACGTAGTCTGCGGTGACCGGCGGCGCGACGGGCTCCTCCGTGAACAGGAACCCGAAGTCCATGCACACCTGCCCGATCTCCACCGCCTCCACCCCGCGCAGGTAGAGGGTGCCGCAGCCGTCGCAGACAGATCGCGCGTTTTCAACACCGGAGTCCTGCACATCGCTCAGGTCGTCGTCGTAGCGGGGCAGGAACACGACGTCGTACCACCACGCGTTCTGATCGCGCAGCCCCAGCCAGCCCTTCGGCTCCAGCGCGCAGTCCTCCGGCCCCGCCGCCCCCGGCCCCGGGAACGAGGCGTCGATCTCGAAGCTGTCGAACCGCTCCATCATCAGCCCGTCCGGCAGGTACAGGTTCCCGCGCAATTCCAGCAGCGACGCGTCCCCGCCCGTCGCGTAGACGCTCAGATCGGTGCGCCAGCCCCCCGGCGCGCGCGGATCGGCGGCGGCGCCGTCTGCAGCGCTCCCGGCCAGCGTCCCCCGCACCGTGCTCGACCACGTCCACCGCGCATAGCCGGGATCGACCGTCGACACCGTGGAGGCCGTCGCGTCCGTCGCCTCGCCGTCGAACAGCCAGATCGCCTCCCCGCCCGCCGTCACCGTCCCGCCCCCGCTCACCGTCCGGGTCGCGTCCAGCGTCTGCCCCTCCGGCGTGTCAGAGGCGCCGGTCAGCCGGAGCGCGCTCGACCAGCCGACGCTGCCGCTCCAGCCGGTGCCGCCCTGCGTGGTGCAGTCGTCCTGCCACACCGCGTCCCCCGCAGCCATCCCCTCCCCCCCGCCCTCGCCCGCCAGATAAAAGTCCGGGCAGCCCTGCTGCGCCCGCTCCAGGCTGGCGACCATCCCCGCCCACACCCGCCCGGTGTGGACGGTCTTGGCGAGCTGTAATTGCTCCTTGAACGCGACGGCGAAGTCGATCCCGCTCACGTCCGGCAGCGGCAGCGTCTCCACCGGCGCGCCGACGTCCACCGGCGGCGCTTCTTCTGCCTGGCACCCGACCAGCAGACAGGCTCCCAGGGTTGTGGCAAGACACCGCATCTGTTCTCCTGCAGATCTGACGGCAGCAGCGCGCCTGACCTGAAGCATTGTCTTTAAGCGTATCAGAAGCCCTTGTCCCGTCAAGAGTGTCTGCGTTTTTCCGGCTGATCCCTCAGATGACGAACCCGGAGGCTCAGGCTATACCCGGCGGATGGCTGAGAACCTCCCGCTCAACACGCGCTTCCAGCTCGGCCCGGTCATCACCGACGAGCAGCGCGCCTTCCTCGATCGGCACGGCTTCCTGGTGTTCGCCGGGGTGGCAGATCCGCAGGAGGTCGGCATGATCCTGGAGGAGGCGGAGGCCATCCAGCAGCGGTGGCAGGCTGAGCAGCGCCGCTTCGTCAACGGCATCCCGATCTTCTGGGGCAAGGACGAGCAGGGCCGCCCCTTCATCAACCGCTTCACGTTCACCTCGATGTTCTCGGAGCGCCTGCGGGCCTTCGTCCTCGATCCGCGCTTCGAGCCGGTGCGCCGCCTCGTCGGGGACGGCGCGCGCATCGGCCACGACGAGAAGGACGGGGTGGTGCTGAACCGCTACATCAACGTCCCCGGATCGGCCTACCCGCGCCTCGGCTGGCACACCGACGGCCTGCGCGACCTGTTCTACCTGCGGATGCCGCTGCGGATGCTGAACATCGGCCTGCACTTCGAGCGGATCACCGCCGCAGACGGCGGCCTGCGGCTGATCCCCGGCAGCCACACCCAGGGCTTCTGGCAGATGTGCTTCCGCAAGCTCTACTTCCTGAGCCACAGCGACGACCCCGCCGAGATCGCCGTCGAGACCGAGCCCGGCGATCTCACCGTCCACGACGGGCGGCTCTGGCACCGGGTCGCGCAGTCGCCGAAGACCGGCCGCGCCAGCCTGCGCCACTCGATGTACGTCCCCTACCTGACCGGCCCCTACGAGCCGAAGAGCGACAGCAGCCCCACGCCCGCCTACCACCACCTCGGGCGGCTGCTCCGCTGGCTGAAGGGGTCGATGGGCTGATCAGAGCGCCGTGATCTCGCCGCCGTTGCTCAGCAGGTTGACGCGCCACGACCGCACCGGCATCGTCTTCGTGCCGACCCAGAACAGCCACCGGATCAGGCGCGGGACGGCCGGGTGGCGGGCGGCCTCGTCGGCGATGGAGGTGGTCTGGAGCGGCCAGGGCCAGGCGCGATCTGCGGGCGACTCCAATTCCCACCGGAAGCGCGACTGGACGCCGCGCATCACGCCGTTGTCGCGCTGGGCCTTGTGGTAGAAGGCGCCGAGGCTGTCGAAGACCACCGCCGATCCGGGCGGCAGCGCCGCGCAGATCCCATTCAACAGCGCGGATGGAGACGAACACCGGACGATCCATCGGGATCTGCTCCAGCCACCTGAGATCAAAAGCGTCATGCTCCAGCAGCCGGTTGCGCTCCCCCGGCGGCAGCAGCGGGCGGCGGAGCGCGATCTCGTCGGGCAGATCCAGATCGATCCAGGTGAGCCGCCCGTTGTCCACCCGCGACATCCGCGTGTCGAACCCGGCCCCCAATTCCACCACCGTCCCCTCCGGGTTCCGCCGCAGCCACGCCCGCATGTGCCGATCGAACAGCGTGACGCGCGTGGCGGTCAGCCGCAGGGTGATCCCGGAATTGCGCGCCTGATGGAAGCGCGCGGGATCGACGCGGAGCGAAGCGCAGAGCTGTGACGCCTGCGGATCGTCGAGCATCGGCGGCTGTTGCGCGGCGGCCCAGGCGCGCGCATAGAGCGTGATCAGCGCGGTCTCTGAGACGCCAGAGAGGATAGATGTATCCAGGGTAGCAGTCATCTTGCGCAAGATACCATAAAACCGGCGCTGATTTTACCGACCGGTTTATTCTTCTTCAAGAGCCTCCGTCCCGACCTCCGCTTCGTACAGAAAATCGATCTGATCGTCGATCCGATCGCCGGGGTACCACGCCATCCACACCCCCGATCCCTCCCAGTCCAGCAGGATCTGCTGCTGCCCCTCGTCCCAGCCGAGGCGGCGCCGCTCGCCGTCCTCCGGCAATTCCGGGTCGCGGCAGGTGGAGGGGTCGCCGCTGACGAGGTAGTGCAGCACGTCGAAGGTGACGTCGCAGGTCGGGCAGGCGCAGCCGGGACAGGTGTCCTCGCTGACGCTCTGGCCGGTCAGCGAGAATTCAAGCTCGCAGGCGGGCGCGAGCGTGTCGCCGTCCAGGACCTCCAGCACGCTCAGCGCCCCGGTCACCGACGTCCACGGGCCGCCGTTGGGCGAGAGCGCCCAGGCGCCGCTGTGGGTGATAGAGAGGGTGGCAGGCGGGATCTCGTTGAGATCGGTGTCGGGGAGGAACGTGTCGATCCGGAAGCTGTCTGGAGCGGTGGCGCTGTCTGAGTCCAGCGGCGGGAGGGCGGCAGTGTCGGAGTCCGCCTTTGACGGGGCACAGCCCTGAAGGATCGCGGCGATGATCAGCATCCGGTTCTGCCCTCCGCCCACATCCTATCCCGCCGCGCAGCCGGTTACATCTCCTGCGGAGCTCTGTCCGGCTCCACTCTCTGGCGGGGATGAAGGATGCACATCTGGTTGATCGCGCTCTCGGGCTGCGCTGAAGAGAAGGAGGTGCCGCCGCTGCTGGAGGTGTCCGCCGAGTCGGTGGACTTCGGGACGGTCGGCACGGGATCGGTGGCGCAGCAGTCGGTGTCGCTCACCAACAGCGGGGGCGGGGAGATCGCGATCCTGTCGCTCTCGCTGATCGAGGGGGAGGCCTCCGTCTTCGGGGCGGAGCGCGACGGGGACACGATCGGCGCGGGCGCGACCCTGGAGGTGCTGCTGCAGTTCGCGCCCGACGCGGAGCAATCGTACAGCGGGCGCTTCCAGCTCCGCAGCGATGATCCGGCCTCCCCCAGCCGCTACATCGCCCTCGCCGGGATCGGCGGCCCCTCTGAGGCGGACAACGACGGGGACGGGTACTCGGCGGCGACCGGGGACTGCGACGACGGCGACGGCTCGGTGAACCCCGGCGCGGCTGAGACCTGCGACGGCCGGGACAACGACTGCGACGGCGCGCAGGCCGACCGGGCGGACGCAGACGGCGACGGGGCGAGCCTCTGCGACGGGGACTGCGACGACAGCGAGCCGCGATCCGGCCCGGCGCTGCCGGAGAGCTGCGACGGGATCGACAACGACTGCTCCGGGCTGGCCGACGACATCGACGCGGACGGCGACGGGCGCTCCCCCTGCGGCGTGGGCGGCGACTGCGACGACGCTGACCCGGCGGCGTACCCCGTCGTGGTCGACGACAGCGCCCCGGCGGGCGGCAGCGGCACGCAGGCCGCGCCCTGGCGGGAGATCGGGGAGGCGCTCGCGGGGCTCGACGCGCGCTGCCGCAGCATCCAGCTCATGCCCGGCACCTACGAGGCCGCGCTGCTCTGGGAGGGCGGCAGCCTGCGGATCAGCGGGAACGGGGGGCCGGGCGAGGTGGTGCTGACCCCGGCGGCCGGGGCGCGCCCGGTGGAGGTCAGCGGCGGCGATCTGACCCTGGAGAGCCTGACGATCACCGGCGGCGACTCCGCCGGGGACGGCGGCGCGGCCTGGGTGCACGGCGGCGCGCTCTCGCTGTACGACGTGATCGTCAGCGGGAACCGCTGCACCGGGGACGGCGGCGGGGTGGCGGTCACCTCCGGCGCGCTCTGGACGGAGGGGTGCAGCTTCCTGCAGAACACCGCAGACGACGACGGCGGCGCGATCTCAGTCCTGTCCGGCGACTACACCGACGACGGCTCCGTGTTCGAGGACAACACCGCGATCCGGGGCGGCGGGCTGCAATTGGAGGGTTCGAGCGTCCACATGCAGGGCAGCCGGGTGAGCGGGAACCTCGCCTCGGATCGGGGCGGCGGCGTCGAGCTGGTGGGCGGGAGCGGGATCGCGCTGGAGGGGCTGGAGCTCTGGCTGAACCGGGCGGGGACGACGGGCGGCGGGATCTCGGTGGTGGACGTCGATGATCCCGCCGGCGTGCTCAGGAATTGCTGGATCCAGGACAACGAGGCCGCGCAGGCGGGCGGCGGGATCTCGGTGGACGGCAGCCGGGCCTCGCTGGTGATCGCCAACAATACGCTGCTCGGCAACACCCTCCCGAGCGGCAGCGCGCCGGGAGAGGGGGCCGGGATCTGGATCGGCGCGGACAGCGGCGCGGGGCTCTATGTGTGGTCGAACATCCTCGGCTGGTCGGACGGCGGGAGCGGGCTTTGGAGCGGCGGCACCGGCGCGTCGGTGGCGTGGAACCTCGCCTACGCCACCAGCTCCGGCACCGACTACTCCCTCCAGTCCGGCTCCGGCGACGACGACGCCGGGGACAACCTCACCGCCGACCCGCGCCTCACCGCCTTCACCGACGACGGCGACCCCGCCGGGGACGATCCTGCCCCGACCGTTGCCTCCCCGGCGCACGACAGCGGCCCCGCCGATGGCGCCGGCCCGGCGGGTTATATCTGGCGGGATCAGGACGGCACTCAGAACGACCGGGGCGTGACCGGCGGACAGGGGGAGCGATGAACAATGTTCTCCGGGGCGTTCTCCGGGGTATTCTCTGGGGCGGGCTGCTGTGGAGCGGCGCGGCGGGCGCGGCGAGCCTGGAGCTGAACCCCGGCGACGACGTCCGCTCCCTCACCGCCTCGCTCCTCGCGGGCGACGAGATCGTCCTCAACGCCGGGGTCTACCCGATCGCCGAGCCGCTGGACTGGGTGGGGATCGGCACCGCCGACGCCCCGATCCGCATCCGGAGCGAGGGCGGCCCCGCGATCCTGGAGCTGCAGGCGGGGTGGACCGTGGCGCACCTCCACGACTCCGCCTTCTTCGGGATCGAGGGGATCACCTTCCGGGTCAGCGACGCGCTGATCGAGGCCGGCGCCGATCAGCCGGTCGGCCTCTACGTCCAGAACGTCACCGACCTCACCGTGACCGGCT
>JBEIQZ010000843.1:0-1611 GCA_040376255.1 Alphaproteobacteria bacterium | reverse complement strand
TGACGGGCTCGCGGGCGATCTGTTCGTGGCGGGGCTGGGGAGCTTCCTGCTGGCGCAACTGAGCTATGCATGGCTCTTCTGGCGGAACCGCGGCGCGGATGCACGTCGCTGGTGGCTGGTGGCGGCTTACCTGCCCGTCTCGGCGCTGCTGACCTGGCAGATACTCCCCGGGACCGGGGAGATGGCACTTCCCGTGGGGGGCTACATGCTCGCCATATCGGCCATGGTCAGTGGGGCCGCCCTCGCTGACCGCCCCCTGATGCTCTTTGCCGGGGCATTCAGTTTCGCGGTCTCCGACACCCTGCTCGCGATCGACCGCTTCCTGCACCCCGTGCCGGCCGCGGGCATCCTGATCATGGGCACCTATTATCTGGCCCAAGGCCTGATCTGTGCCGGGGCCCTGAGAACCCCGCCGGGATCACGCGCATGACGCAGCTGGCCGTCGAGGCTCTGGAATTCGCCGCGTCGCTGCTGCCCGAGGCGGGCCGCATCGCTCTCGCACACTTCCGGCGCCCGCTGCAGATCGACGACAAGCGCAGTCACGGCCGTTTCGACCCTGTGACAGAGGCCGATCGCGCCATCGAGACCGCGCTGCGCGCCGCGATCCTCGCGCGCTACCCGGACCACGGGATCGTCGGCGAGGAACACGGCGCCCATGCGGGCAGCTCCGAGTGGAGCTGGATCATCGATCCCATCGACGGCACGCGGGCCTTCATCAGCGGCGTCCCCGCCTGGGGCACCCTGATCGGCTTGCGTCAGCACGGCCGGCCCGTGGCGGGGCTCGTGCACCAGCCCTATCTGGAGGAAACCTTCGCCGGCAGCGGCACCGAGGGCTGGTTCGAGCGCCGTGGCGAGCGACGCCCCCTCCGTGCCCGGCAGGATGCCCGCCTGGCAGATGCCATCCTCTACTGCACTCACCCCTCCATGTTCCGCTCCGGCCCGGAGATCGCGGCCTTCGAGCGGGTGTCGGCGGCTGTGCGCATGTCCCGCTTCGGCGGCGACTGCTACTCCTACTGCCTGCTCGCGCTGGGACTGGTCGACCTGGTGGTCGAGTCGGACCTGCAGTCCTACGATATCCAGCCACTGATCCCCATCATCCATGCCGCGGGCGGTGTGGTGAGCGGCCCCCGGGGGGAGGACGCCTCCGGAGGGGGCTTCGTGGTAGCGGCCGCAAACCCGGAACTGCACGCCGAAGCCCTGGCGCTGATCGCCGCGGCCTGAGCCCATGAACGCCCCCCGCTGGACATCGATGCGCGCAGAGGGCCAGCGGCTCGCGCGTATGGCCGGCCCGCTGGTGATCGGGCAGTTCGCCGTGATGGGCATGGGCGTCACAGATGTGATCATCGCGGGGCACGCCGGCACCGACGACCTCGCGGCCGTGACGATCGGCTACTACGTCTGGGACCTCGGGATGCTGCTGGTCTTCGGCATCCTGCTCGCCAACAGCGCGCTGATCGGCCACCGCTACGGCAGCGGCGACCACGAGGGCGTCCGCCGGCAGTTCCAGCAGTGCCTGTGGCTGTCGTTGCCGCTCGCGCTGTTCTCGGGCCTGCTCATCTGGTTGGCCATCCTGCTGCTGCCCCGCCTCGATCTCACGCCCGAGGTGGCACG
>JBEIQZ010000465.1:0-4997 GCA_040376255.1 Alphaproteobacteria bacterium | reverse complement strand
GCGCTGCTCGCGCCGGAGCGGGCGGGCGGGGGCGGAGGCGCGGGCGGATCAGGCGCGGGCAACACAAACGGCGCGGGCGGCGGGGGCGGATCAGGGTCGGGCGGCGCGGGCGACACGGACGGCGCGGGCGCGGCGATCCTGCGCGAGCCCGTCGCGGTGATCGGGATGTCCTGCCGGTTCCCTGGCGGCCCCGGACGGCCGGACGCGGACTCGCCGGAGGCGCTGTGGGCGCTGCTGATGGAGGAGGTCGACGCGATCCGGGAGATCCCGCCGGATCGGTGGGACGGGGCGGCGCTCCAGGACCCGGATCGGGCGGCGCCGGGGCGGATGGTGACGCGGCACGGGGGCTTCCTCGACCGGGTGGATCTGTTCGACCCTGCGTTCTTCGGCATCTCCCCGCGCGAGGCGCTGGCGATGGACCCGCAGCAGCGGCTCCTGCTGGAATTGGGCTGGGAGGCGCTGGAGCGGGCCGGGCTGCCGCCGCTCAGCCTGCGCGGGGCGCCGGTCGGGGTGTTCATCGGGGCGATGTGGACGGAGTACGCCCGCCTCGCCAGCGCGCAATTGGAGCAGGTCGGCCCGCACACCGCCACCGGCGAGGACAGCAGCATCCTCTCCGCCCGCCTGAGCTACACGCTGGGCCTCTCCGGGCCGTCGCTCACCGTCAACACCGCCTGCTCCTCCGCGCTCGTCGCCGTCCACCTCGCCTGCCAGAGCGTCCAGCGCGGCGAGAGCCGGATGGCGCTCGCGGGCGGCGTGAACCTGATCCTGACGCCGTCGAGCTCGCTGGCGATGTCGAAGTTCGGCGGGCTGTCCGAGGCGGGCCGCTGCTTCGCCTTCGACGCCCGCGCCTCCGGCTACGTGCGCGGCGAGGGCGCCGGGCTCGTCGTCCTCAAGCCGCTCTCCGCCGCGATCGCGGACGGCGACACCGTGCTGGCGGTGATCCGGGGCAGCGCGGTCAACAACGACGGCTTCAGCAACGGCCTCACCGCCCCCAACCCCGCCGCGCAGGAGGCCGTGCTGCGCGACGCCTGGGCCGACGCCGGGATCGACCCCGCCGCCGCCGCATACGTCGAGGCCCACGGCACCGGCACCGCCCTCGGCGACCCCATCGAGGCCAACGCCCTCGGCGCGGTCTTCGGCGCCGCCCCCGGACGCGCCGCCCCGCTCCGGATCGGCTCGATCAAGACGAACATCGGCCACACCGAGGCCGCCGCCGGGATCGCCGGGCTCATCAAGACCGTCCTCGCCCTCCGCCGCGCCGTCCTCCCCGCCAGCCTCCACTTCCAGACCGCCAACCCGCACATCGACTTCCCGCGCATCAACCTCGCCGTCCAGTCCAGCGCAGACCCCTGGCCCGACACAGGCGCGCCGCGCCGCGCCGGGGTCAGCAGCTTCGGCTTCGGCGGCACCAACGCCCATGTCGTGCTGGAGCAGGCGCCGGGGGCGGACGCGGCGGAGCAGGCAGCGGCGGCAGATGCAGCGGCAGACACAGCGGCAGACGCAGCGGCGCAGCCTGAGCGCCCCGTGATCCTGCTCTGCCCCGGCCACGGCCCGGTCTGGGCCGGGATGGGCCGGGAGATGATGGCGGGGGATCGCGTGTTCGCGCACTTTTTGCGGCAGGCCGACGCCGCGCTGGAGCCGATCACCGGGATCTCGGCGCGGCGGGTGCTGCTGTCGCCGGACGCCGGGGCGCGGCTCGCGGAGGTGGCGACCGTCCAGCCGGTGCTGTTCGCGGTGCAGTGGGCGCTCGGGCGGACGTGGGCACACCGGGGCGTCCGCGCGGCGGCGGTGGTCGGCCACAGCTTCGGGGAGGTCGCCGCCGCCTGCCTCGCCGGTCACCTGAGCCTGGAGGACGGCTGCCGCGTGATCCAGGCCCGCGCCGCGCTCGCCGCCACGACCGCCGGGGCGGGCGGGATGATCGTGGTCGGGCTTTCGGCGGCGGAGGCCGGGGCGGCGATCCAGGCGGCGGCGATCCAGGCCGGGTCGCCGCCTGACAGCCTCACGGTCGCGGCGATCAACGGGCCGCGCAGCACCGTGCTGTCCGGTGACACCGCCGCCATCGCCGCGATCAGCGACGCGCTCATCAAGGACGGCGTCTTCGTCGCGCCCGTCGCCATCCGGTACGCCTCCCACAGCCGCCAGATGACGCCGCTGCGCGGGCCGCTCGCGGAGGCGCTCGCCGGGCTGGCGCCGGTCGGGGGGCCGATCCCGCTCTGCTCGACGGTGACGGGCGGGTTCGTGCCCGGGACCGCCCTCGACGCGGCGTACTGGGCCGCGAACCTCGCGGAGCCGGTGCGGTTCGGGGAGGCCGTCCAGGCGATCCTCGCGGCGTTCCCAACGGCGATCTTCTTGGAGCTGAGCCCCCACCCGACCCTGCTCAGGAGCGTCGGGGAGTGGGCCGCGCTCAGCCCGGAGCCTGCGCCGGAGCCTGCGCCGGAGATCGCGCCGGAGATCGCACCCGCCGCGCCGGAGATCGCGCTGCTCCCGTCGTGGCGGCGGGATCGGGACGCCGCGACGATGCGGGAGAGCCTGTCGTCGCTCCGGGCGCTCGGCGGGCTGCCGCCGGACGGGCCGTCTGCAGGATCGGCTGCAGGGTCGCCTGAAGCGCCGCCGCTGCACCTGCTGGTGATCTCCGGCCGGACGCCAGAGGGGCTGCGGGCGATGGCGGGGCGGATCGCTGATCTGCTCGGGCGCCGATCAGCGGCAGAGGTTCCGGCGGCTCCCGCGAGCCTGCATGATGCGCTCGCGGACATCTGTCACACCTCCCTCACCGCCCGCAGCCACCTGGAACACCGCGCTGCAGTCATCGGCGCGGACGCGGGAGAGCTCGCGGCGCGGCTCCGCGCGATCCAGATCGGCGCGGGCGCGGACACCGGCGCGGGCGCGGACACCGGCGCGGGCGCAGATCTCAGCCCCGGCGTCCACACCGGGACAGCGCGCCTCCGGCGGCGGATCGCCTTCCTGTTCACGGGGCAGGGGTCGCAGTACGCGGGAATGGGGACGGCGCTCTACGCAGCGGAGCCGGTGTTCCGGGCGGTGATGGACGCCTGCGAGGCGCTGTACCGGCGCTGGTATGGGGATTCGCTGCTGGAAAAGCTCCAGGGCGACCTGACGGACACCCGCTGGGCGCAGCCCGCGCTGTTCGCGCTGCAGGTCGGCCTGGGGCGGCTGTGGGCGTCGTGGGGCGTCCGGCCTGCGGTGCTGCTGGGCCACAGCGTCGGGGACATCGCGGCGGCCTGCCTCGCCGGGGTGTTCAGCCTGGAGGACGGGCTGCGGCTGGCGTCGGCGCGGGGGCGGCGGATGGGCGCGCTCCCGGCGGGCGGGGCGATGATCCAGGCGCAGGCGGCGCCGGAGGCAGTGGAGGCGGCGATCCGTGCCGAAGATCCGGGCGGTACGACGGTGATCTCCGCCTTCAACGGCGCGTCCAGCGTGGCGGTCTCGGGGGAGGAGCGGGCGGTGGAGCGGGTGCTGGCGCGGCTCCGGGCGTCGGGGGTCAGCGCGGGCAGGCTCCGCGTCTCGCACGCCTTCCACTCGCCGCTGATGGAGCCGATGCTCGCGGGCTTCGCCGGTGATCTCGCGCCGATCCGGTTCAGCGCGCCCGCCGTCCCGCTCATCAGCAGCCGCACCGGACGGCGCGCGGGGCCGGAGATCGCCGATCCGGCGGGCTGGGTCGCCCATGTCCGCGATCCGGTGCGGTTCGATCTGGCGCTCAGCGCGCTGCTGGACGGGCCGGATGCGCCGGACGTCGTGATCGAGATCGGGCCGCACCCGGCGCTCACGGCGCTTACCGCGCAGCGGGAGGCGCAGGCCGGGACAGCGCAGGCCGGGAGGCAGCGCGGCGCGATCACCTGGCTGCCCTCGCTCCGGCGCGGCCGGACACCGCAGGCGACGCTGCTCGGGGCGCTCGGGGCGCTCCATGTGCAGGGCGTCGCGGTGGACTGGCGGGCGGTGTACGCCGACACCCCGCGCCGCCCGGCGGACTTCCCCGCGCCCGCCTGGCAGCGCAGCCGCTTCTGGCCTGCAGAGGCGCCCGCTGCTGCAGGGGCGCTCGCGGGGCCGCTGCCGGGAACGAGGCAGGTGTCAGGTCAGGAGATCCGCTACGACGCCGATATACCCGATTCTATGCTGCCCTGGCTCCGGGATCATGCCGTCGGCTCAGGCCCGATCCTGCCTGCGGCCTGGAGCCTCGCGATGCTCCTGCGGGCGATCCGGCGCGAGGGCTTCGCGGGCGATCCGGCGGGGCTGCTCTTCCCGGCGGCGCTGCCGCTTGCGGCGGGAGAGGATGCCCCCGGCGGGGCTTCCGGCGGCGGGGCCACCGGCGGACCGGAGCGGCTGCAGCTCACGATAGATCCGGAGGGGAGCGGCCTGGAGGGGGGCAGCCTGGAGGGGGCGCTGGTCAGGATCGGGCGGGCGGACGGCTCCGGCGAGCCGCTGCTGATCGGCCAGATCCGGGGCTCCGGCGAGGAACATCCGGCGCTCCCGGCGGAGATCGGATCGGCGGGGCGCGCGGTCGGCGCGGGGGAGGTGTACGCGCTGCTGGAGGCCGGGGCGGGGCTGCGGTTCGGGGCGGGCTTCCGGTGGCTGGGCGCGGCGCGGATCGGGCCGGAGGGCGCGGAGGCGGCGCTGGAGATCCCGGCGGCGGCGCGGGCGGCGGGATCGCTGGCGGCGGAGATCGGGGCGCTCGACGCGGCGCTTCAGGCGGTGGGGCTGATCGTCGCGGACGGCGCGGGCGACGGCGCGGGCGACGGCGGGCAGGCGGGCAGCGCGGTGCCGTTCCGGCTGGAGCGGCTCAGGGTGTCGGGGCCGCTGGCGGGGGCGCGGCGGGCGGTGGCGCGGGCGGCGCGGAGCGGGGCGGGGGAGTGGGCGGGATCGGCGTGGCTGATCGGCGGCGACGGGGCGGTGATCGCGTCGCTGGAGGGCGTGCGGTTCCGCCGGGCGCAGGCGGGGCCGGTCGCGGGGCTGTGGGAGGAGCGGTGGCGGGCGGAGCCGGAGGAGCG
>JBEIQZ010000185.1:0-10082 GCA_040376255.1 Alphaproteobacteria bacterium | reverse complement strand
CGTCCCCGTCCAGATCCGCCACCGCCAGCCCCATCACCGACCCCGCCGCCAGCTCCGATACCGTCGTGAACGGATCGTCCGGCGCCCCGTAATAGATCCGCGTCGCCCCCCCCATCGAACCCGACACCAGATCCGGCCACCCGTCGTCGTTCACGTCCGCGATCGCGTTCGCCGTCGCCCCCACCGTCGGCAATTCCAGCGTCGTCGCGTACCCCGCGTCCCGCGTCCCCAGATAGATCACCAGCGCGTCCGCCTCCCGGAAGCTCACAACGATGTCCAGGTAGCCGTCGCAGTTCAGATCCACGCAGGCGTCCAGCCCGTCGCAGTCCTGATCCACCTGATCGCGCGGGATCTCCGCCTGATCCGGGTTGATCGATGCCCGGGTGTCGTCGCAGTCCGATCCGTCCGCGATCCGTCCCTCAGGCGCCTCGCAGGCCACCACCGCGTCCGAGGCGTCGCCAAAACCGTCGCCGTCTGCGTCCGGGTGCCATTCCGCAGCGCAGCCCGTGTCGAGGCTGTCGGTCGGAGCGGCGCTGTCTTCCAGGTCGGGCTTCTGTTGAGGGGCGGAGGGGCCGGCGCAGGAGAGGAGGAGAGAGAGCATGGGCGGATTCTATACGAGGATGAGGGAAGGGGAAAGGCAGAAAAACAAAAGGCAGGTTTGGGAGGCACGGAGGCACGGAGGAAAGGCAAAAGGCGAAAGGCTGGAGGGGAGGGGACTGAGTGAGGATGGTGTCGCTCTGGGGGCATAGGCGTTGTCACCACCGTCCTGCGCGGCGTCCGTCCTGGATCCGCTGTTCCCGCGCCTCCACCGCCCACTCCACGACATCCTCCGCCCGCACCTCTGCCCCCGCCCGCCCGTCGAACACCCGCGCGCCCTCCGGCGCCCACACCTCCGGATCTGTCACCAGAAAAACCACCCCCGTCGCTGCCCCCGCCGCCGCCGCCAGGTGCAACGGCCCGCTGTCCGGCCCCAGCCACGCCCCGCACCCCTGCGCCAGCCCCACGCACTCCATCAGCCCCGGATACTCCCATCCCCCCGCCCCCTCCGCCCCGCCCGCCCCGCCCGCCCCCTCCCGCTCCTCCCTCTCCACCGGCCCCCCCACCCACACCCACCGCACCCCCCTCCGCCCCAACCCCTCCTCCACCTCCCGCCACCGCTCCACCGGCCACCGCTTCTCCCTCCCCCCCGACCCCGGCGATATCACCACCGGCCACCCCTCCCTCTCCCCCTGCCTTTCGCCTTTCGCCTTTTGCCTTTCTCCGTGTTCCTCCGTGTTTCCGTGCTTCCGTGGTTGCGTTTCTTCTTCCTTCTCCCCCAAAACCCCCATAAAAAACCTCCCCGCCCCCATCCCCTCCGGCCTCCCCCTCCACCTCACCTCCACCCCCGTCCCCTCCCACGCCTCCGCGATCCCCTGCGAAAAACACACGATCCGCCCATACCCGTACAGGTTCCGCCCCTCATAGATCCACCCCGCCTCCGCCCGATCGCTCCGCCAGCACCGCCCGATCCCCTCCGGCAGCAGCGGCAGGAGCCGCTCCGGCGCCGCCACGTCCACCGCTCCCTCTCTGATCAGCCGATCCAGCACCGGCAGCGTCAGCACGAAGTCTCCGAGCGCCCCCCCGCGCACGAACAGCGTCCTCACGCCGTCTCTCCGAAGGGCCGGAGCTCCGGGAACCCGGGCCGCCGCAGGTAGGTCGCGAAGAACCCGTCACAGGCCGCGTCCGCCGTGCAGAACCGGCAGTCCTCGCCCTTGAAGAAGGCGACGACGTCGGGGAAGAACAGCAGCGCCCCGGCGGTCTGGTGGTCGGCGTCGACGTACCACCGGTTCCCGGTGCGCCGCGCGCAGGCTGCCCACGGCCCGAGGTAACAGCGCGGCAGCCCCTTGATGTCGACCTGCACGCCCGCCGCCATCAGCCCCGGCAGCACCCGGCCGAGCGCCGCCATCACCGCCGCCGGGGGGGGAACCTCCGCCGCGACCGAGCCGTCCACCGGGAACGGGTAGGTGAAGCTCACCATCCTCGTCTGTGTCCTGAGCAGGACGCGCGCGATGGCCTCCAGCATCGGCAGGTTGGCCGCGCTCAGCGTGCAGCTCACCGACACCTCCACCTGCGCCTGCAGCCGCCACAGCACCTCCGCGCCCGTCGACAGCGCCGCCCCTGCGTCCCCGGCAGCCAGCGGCAGGATCAGCCGATCCACCGGCGGCACCGGCAGATCCCCGCCCGCCTGCTCTCCGCCCGCCTGCTCTCCGCCCGGCAGATCCCCGCCCGCCCCCCGCATCCCCTCCAGATCCTCCACCCCCGCATGCAGCGTGATCCGCTCCACCCCCAGCCCCCGCGCGGCCCCGCAGATCTGCCCGAGATCCGGCCGCGAGGCCGCCCCCACCCCCGACAACACCAGCGCCCGGATCGGCAGCCCCCGGCTCCCCGCCGTCGTGAACCAGCGGAGGTTCTCCAGCACCTCCGCCGTCGCCATCTCCCGCGTCGGCACCGGCGCGCCCGCCCGCACCCGCCCCGGATAGGTGCGCTGCAGCCGGATCTGCAGCACCTCTGGCCGCTGTACGGCGCCCGCCCCTGTCCAGCTAAGCATGTTGTCTCCTCGACCTTGATCCTGCTTTATGCATCTATGCGCATGAACATATCTTTGTATCCGAGCAGCAGCATCCACAGCTCCCGCGCTGCGCCGCCGCCCGTCGCCTCCAGCCGCCCGGGCGCTTCCTCCAGCCCCGCCCGCTCCAGCAGGCCCCGCAGCTCCCGCATGCGCGCCGCCTCCTCCGGCAGCCGCACATCCCCCCAGCCGCCGACCTCGCCCTCCCACGCTGCGGCCCGCTGCGCTCCCCCCAGCCGCTCCGCCCACATCCCGATCTCTGACGGGTGCCGCCGCCACGTCGCCCAGGGCGAGAAGCCGAACGGGACGTCCCCGTCCTCCATCGGCCGGATGTGCGCCTCCCACGCCGCCGCCTGCTGATCCGCGTCGAGCCGGAGGCCCAGCGTCGGCAGCAGCCGGAACGCGGAGAGGTGGTGCGCGTAGAGGGGGTTGATCACCCGCTCCCCCGCGCAGATCGGCGCCCGCGACAGCTCTGACATCGCCGCCCCGCCGATGTCCCGCCATGCGCTGCGGTCGGCTGCGGCGTCTGTCGGGGCGCCCGCGCTGTCTGCGCCCCACAGCACCATCGGGTGCGCGATCCCCCGGAGCCCGTCCGGAGCCGCCGCCCGCCGATCCAGATCCCGCAATTCCGCCCCGGTCAGCGTCATGGCGCGATCCGCCCCGCACCGATCCTCCAGCCCGAGGCCCCACAGCCGCCCCGCCTGCGCGCTCAGCCGCGCCCGCCAGCCGAGCGGGCTGTCTCTTGACAGGAAGGGGTGCAGGCGCGGAGCGGGGAGGGGAGGGGGCGCCTGCCCGTCCTGCCCGTCCTGCCTGTCTGTTTTACGGAACAGCACGATCAGGTTGCTCTTCAGCTCCTGCCACAGATCGAGGTACTGGAGCGCCGCCGCCGCGTCCAGCCGCGCGCCCAGCCCGGGCTCCAGCAGCCGCGCCATCCGCCACGGGTCGCCCCAGGGGCGGTGGTAGCAGAACACCGGCTCCAGCCCCGCCGCCGCCGCCATCCTGAGCAGCGCGTAGCTGTCGAAGGTCTGATCCGAGGGGTGGAGGAAGCCGTCGACGAGCCCCGCGTCGGTGCGCGCGTCGACGTAGTCCTCGAAGGTCGCCCGGAGCGGGTGGTCGGGGGCCAGCGATCCCATCAGCCGCCGCAGCCGCGCCGGATCGCCGGGTCGCTCCCAGGAGAGCCCAGCCAGCCGCCCGATCCGCAGGATGCGGTTCACCCGCTGCCGCCCGAAGCGCGGGTAGACCATCAGCCGCATCGTCCCGTCCCGCCGCAGCCGCCGCGCCATCCGCCCGACCGCCAGCCCCGGATCGCGCAGGTTCATCAGCACGCCGAAGCACTCGATGTGGTCGAACTGCCCGCCCTCCGGCGGCAGATCGGCCTCAGACTCCAGATCCATCTGCTGGAAGTCCGTCGCCCCGTCCCCGACGAAGCGCCCGCCCGGCGCATGCAGCAGCAGCCGCCGCTCCGCGACCTGCAGGCTCTTCGTCGACAGATCCCCGGCCAGGATGTCCGCGCGCGGGTTCGCCCGCCGCCACACCAGCGGCTGGAAGCTCCCGCAGCCCGCGATCCAGATCGCGCCCGCCCCCTCCACCGGACCCAGCCCCGCGCGGCTCCGCATCCAGTCGAGGTGCAATTGCCAGAGGCCCAGCGGCGGTACGTCCGCGATCAGCGGCACGTCCGGGTATGGCCATCTCTCGTACAGCAGCACGGTTATCCGTCCGGCAGCCGGATCTTCTGCCCCGCCATCTCCGTCTCGCTCTCAAAACACAGCAGCCGTACCCGCCCCGTCGCCACCAGCCGCCCCGTTCCGTCGTGGATGTTCACCTCCCACACCTGCGAGCGCCGCCCCCGCGACAGCGGGCGCGCGTAGCCCATCAGCGCCCCGCCCCGGATCGCGTGGAGGAACGATGTGTGGTTCTCCAGCCCCACGACCAGCCGCCCCTGGTGGAAGGTGTCGATGCCCGCCCCCACCGAGGCCAGCGTCTCCGCGATCCCCGCGTACACCCCGCCGTGGACGATGCCGTACGCCTGGAGGTGCTGAGGCCGGATCTCCAGCTCCGCCACCACCTCGTCGCGGGTCGCCTTCAGAAAGCGCAGCCCGTTGGCCGCCGTCCAGCCGTCGGAGTTCTTGTTCAGGTAGTCAGTGAGGTCGAGCGTGTCAGCCATGTCTCCGGCTTAACCGCTCCCGCCTCTCAGGAGGCATGCCGCCTCAGCAGATCCGCCACGCGGGGCATCGCCGTCTGGACATGCTTCGACGCCTCCGGGCGCAGCTTGTCGTAGGCCGCGCGGGGAGGCCCGTGCGCGTTCTTCGCCCGATCGTCGGTGATCTTCAGCAGCGCCTCAGCCACAGCAGCCCCGTTCTTCGTGAAGTAGGCGCGCGGCTCCGTCCCCGTCTTCTGGCAGTCCGCCCAGAACGGATCGATCTGGCGGGCGAAGTCGTCGAGCAGGTGGTTCAGGGCGCGCGGGATGAAGTCAGGCGCGATCTTCCGCACCACGCCGAACGCCGCCTTGATCCCCATCCCGGACAGCCCGCCCTTCTCGGCCACCTCAGCCTCGATCACCGCCACCCCGTCATCGACGACCCGCTTCCGCTTGTCGGGAACCGCCAGCACTTCGCTCAGACTCGCCATACCATCCTCTCTCAGACCGCTCCGGCTAACCCCGTCCCCGATCTCAGTCCACCTGCCGCTCAGTCCACCTGCCGCACCCCCAGCACCTCCGGCAGCTCCTCCAGCAGCATGCGCTCCACGCCCATGAACAGGGTCGCCGTCGAGGAGGAGCAGGTGGAGCAGGCGCCCACGAGGTTGACCAGCACGTAGCCCTCGTCCATGCCCCGGTAGATGATGTCGCCGCCGTGCTGCGCGACTGCAGGCCGGATGAACTCGTCGAGCAGCGCGATGACCTTCTGCTCCAGCGGATCGTTCTGGTCGCTGCGGTAGTCGGGCGCGTCCGCCTCCTCCACCGCCATGTCGCCCGAGTCGAGGAAGTCGCGCACCGCCGCCTTGATCTGCGGCACCAGCAGCGACCACTCCACCTGCGGCTCCTTGTTCACCGTCACGAAGCGCGCCGCCACGAGGACGCTCGCCACCTCGTTGATGTCGAACAGCCGCCGCGCCAGCGGAGAGCTGCTCGCCTGTGCGCGGCTCCGGTATTCGAAGGTGCCGCTTGGGACAAGCATCTCCTGTACCCGGAACATCAGCGCGTTCTCGTTGGGGGTGGGGACCGTATCGACCGATGCTTCCATGAGGCGCCTCTCCAGAGGGGGAGAGCCATAATCACCCCCTGCCGCCTGACCACCCCCGCGTCAGGCCGGTTACGATTTCTGCGAGGTGCTTGACCGTCCCGCCCTCAGAGGGCTACTGTGGCGCCGATGCGTGCTGCGCCCTCTGCCGGATCTGTATGCCTGCTCCTCTCCGGGGCTGTCCTCAGGACTGTCCTCACGGGGGCTGTCCTCTCCGGGGCTGTCCTCTCCAGTGCTGTCCTCTCCGGGGCTGCCCTGGCCGGCGAGGCCGCGCCTGAGCCCGTCCCGCTCTCTCCGCCGCTCCCCGCCTCCGGCTCCCCGATCGAGCCGCCGCCTGAGCGCTACCAGGAGGGCTACATCTGGGTCCGCATCGCCCCACCGCTCCAGAACACCCCGCTCACCGGCATCGCCGTCGGCCCCGCCAGCTGGCTCGCCGGGGACGCCTGGGGTTCGGTCTCGCTCAGCACCGACGGCGGGCGGAGCTGGGAGACGGTCATAGAGGGCAGGAGGGACGCCGCAGGCGCGGCCTCCGGGCGGGGGCTGGGCGGGCTGGACGGCGGGCTGGACGAGGAGGAGCTGCTGCTGGAGGCGGAGCAGGCGCAGGAGGAGTCGGTCGAGGAGGAGACCTCCGGGGATGTCATCGACCTCGACGCTGTCGATGCCTCTGTCCAGGCCAGCGTTCAGAGCTCCGCCCAGCTCTCCCTGGAGCGCGCCCAGCGCGAGGGCCGTCAGAACGCGGGCGCACTCCGCCACGCAGGCCCGTGGTGGAGCCCGCTCCCCGGCGCGTCCGGCGCGTCCGGCTCAGCTGCAGGCGCCCTGCCCGTCGCCATCGCCACCCGCTCGGACGGGATCTGGCGCTCGCAGGACGGCGGGAACTTCTTTGTCAAGGTCAACGATACGCCCGCGACGGATGTGCTGTTCTCCCGCATCTTCCCCGACGCCATCGCCGCCGGCACTGTGGACGGGGTGCTGTTCTCGTTCGACAACGGCCTCACCTGGGACGACGTCGAGGACGCCACGGACGGGGCCGATGTCCGCGCGCTGATCGAGGTCGGGGATCGCGTCCTCGCCGCCACCGATCGCGGCGTGTTCACCACCCGCGACGCCTTCCGCTGGGAGCGGCTCCCCGCCCTCGGCGAGCAGCCCGTCCAGACCCTCCTCCCCGACCCCGACTGGCCCGGCGGCTTCTGGGCCGCCACCGGCGGCGGCCTCCTGCGCACCGACGACGGCGGCGCCACGTTCTATCCCGCCGGTCGCCAGCCCATGCGCGGCCTGCGCGGCCTGCGGCAGGTCATGGAGAACCACCTCGTCGCCTGGGGCGAGGACGGCGTCTGGGAGTCCCTCGACGGCGGCGTCAAGTGGCAGCCCGTCAGCCACCTCCTCACCGACCCCGATGTCCGCGATCTGGAGATCGTCGACGGTCTCCCCCTCATCGCCACCGCCTCCGGCCTCTGGTGGCTCGTCGTCCGCCCCCCCGAGCGCCCCGATGTCCCGCCGCCAGTCGGGATGTCGCTCAACACCGCCGTCTCCCTCGCGTGGCGCCGCAGCGGCCTCGATGTCTCCGCGCTCAGCCTCGCCCGCCGCCGCCTCGCCGCCACCGTCGCGCCCCAGATGGGCTTCACCTTCGGCTGGAACCAGGGCGCCGCGCGCAAGACCGAATTCCTCGACTACAGCACCGCCGAGTCCCATGACGCCAATTGGGACGTCGGCCTGAGCCTCTGCTGGGGCGGCTGCGGCAGCGCCGCCAGCGCAGGTACCAGCGTCGATGAGTCCACCGGCACATACTACGACAGCTCCGGCAATGAGATCAGCGCCGATGACCTCGACGGCGGCCTGTTCGTCATGGACGGCGAGGTGTTCAGCGATACCCAGGTGGTCGCCGCCGCCGCCAACATCCAGCAGAACCTCCAGCGCTACCAGAACCAGCTCTACGGGATGGTCGCTGAAGCCTGGACCACCCGCCGCCGCCTCCTCTCCGAGACCCCCGCGATCCGCACGCTCTCCCTGGAGCAGCAGGTCGAACACACCCTCAAGATCCAGGAATTAGAGGCCCGCCTCGATATCTATACCGAAGGCGCATTCTCCCAGAGCCTCTCTACAGATCCTTCCAATACGCCATCACCCGATGAGGACACGCCATGAGCCGCCCCTCCCTGTTCCGCACGCCGATCCTCTCCCGCCTGCTCTCCGGCGCCCTGCTCTCCGGGATGCTCCTCTCTGCGCCCGCGCAGGCGGCGGATGGCTACAGCTCGCCCGCGCAGGTGCTCGCCCGCTTTGAGGATGAGCCGACCGTCGCCGCCGTCCAGCAGATGGCCCTCGAATACTCCAAGACCGACCCCCGGTACATCGAGGGCTGGCTCAGCGCCAGCAAGAACGCCGCGTGGCTCCCCGAATTCCAGGTCAAATTCGGCTACGGCGTCGGCTACGACGATGACTCCCAGTACGCCACCGACCCCAACAACCCGGAGAACTTCGTCCTGGAGCCGTACTCCACCGGCGCCTCGACCGATATGGACGTGGATCTGTCCGCGAAGTGGCGCCTCGATGAGCTGATCATGTCCTCGGATCGCATCCGCGTCATCTCCGAGACCCAGGACATCGTCAAGCTCCGCGACAAGGTGCTGGAGGAGGTCACCCGGATCTACTTCGACCGTCGCCGCCTCCAGGTGGATATGCTGCTCTCGCCCGGCGATCTCAAGGCCCAGCTCAAGAATGAGCTCCGCCTCCAGGAGCTCACCGCCCAGATCGACGCCTACACCGGCGGGCGCTTCTCTGCTGCCATGAAGAAGTGATCCCGCGAGAAGCGATCCCGCAAGAAGTGAGCCCGCCCCACCGGAGAGCCGATGACCGCTGAATCTGTCCGCCTGATCCGCGCCGCGCAGGGCAGCCGGGCGCTGGAGGCGGCGCTGCTCGCCGATCTGCGCGCGGCGCTGTCAGAGGGGGTGTCCCCGGAGGTGTCCCCGGCGCAGGCGCTCCTCCGTGCCGCCTTCCTGCCGCCGATCCGGGTCGTCGTCCCGTCGAACAGCCTCCAGCTCCACCTCAGCCACGCCATCGCTGCCGCGCTCGGCCCCGTCGCCGGTGTCCGCGTCCAGACGCTCTCCTCCCTCGCCCGCGAGGTGCTGGAGCAGTCCGGGACGCACCCGCCTGCCGGCGCCGCGCTCTATGACGTCCTCCTCCGCCGCGCCGCTGACGCAGAGGGCCCGCTGGCCTCGCCGCTCGCGCACCTCGATGACGGCTTCGTTGCCGTCTCCTCCACGGTGAGCGACCTCCTCTCCGCCGGTCTCCGCCCCGGGCCGGTCGTCGACGCCCTCGACGCCGCGCTCCGCGCCGCCCGCCTCGCCGGTCGCATCTCCGCTGCCCACCTGGAGCGCACCCAGGCCCTCGTCCGCGTCGCTCTCCAGACCGCGAGCGATCTCAGCCGCGCCGGCTCTGCCCTCCCTGACAGCCTCCTCGCCCTCGCCGCCGATCTCCTCGCCCGCGATCCCGCCCGCGACCCCGCCCGCGACCCCGCCGTTCTGCTCCCTGGCCGGGCGTTCCTGCTCTATGGCTTTATGGAGTCCGGCGCCGCGATCCCGCTCCTCGCCGCCCTCCTGAGCCGTCCCGCTGCGCGCCTCTACCTCGATATCCCCGCCGATCCCGGCCTCCCCGCCGATCCCGGCCTCCCCGCCGATCCCGGCCTGCCCGCCGATCCCGGCCTGCCCGCCGGGCAGCAGCCTGACTCCTCCTGCGTCCTGCCGCTCCAGCTCCTCCGCCGCCTCCTGCCCGACGCCCCCGCTGACGCCGCCGCGCTGCTGCGGGCGTCTGCCCCGGTCGCCCCGCCCGCCCCGGTCGCGCCCCCGGAGGTCGCCCTCTTCGACGCCCCCGGTGTCGCCGCCGAGGCCCGCGAGGTCGCGCTCCGTCTGCGCGACTGTATCGCCGCCGGGGTTCCCCCCGAGTCGATCGCCGTCCTCGTCCGCGCCGTCCCCGTCTACCGCAGCGCCCTCCGCGTCCACCTCCGCCGCCTCGGCGTCCCCTGGTCCGGGATCGGGGAGACCGGCCCCGCCAACGCCGCCATACGCCGCGCCCGGGCGCTCCTCCAGATCCTCCGGGAGCGGGAGCGCACCCCCGTCGACCGCTGGCTCGCCGCGCTCGTCGGCCTCCCGGTGCCGGAGGGAGGAGAGGGCGGGCCGGGAGCCGACGGTGCAGCCGATTCGCCCGCCTCCGCCGGGGGGTGGGGCGCCGTCGCCCGGCAGGATCTG
>JBEIQZ010000766.1:0-2074 GCA_040376255.1 Alphaproteobacteria bacterium | reverse complement strand
CGGCTACGGCATGGAGATCGGCTGCCGGGACGTCTCCTGCTGGACGCAGAATTCCACCTTCTCGAACAACTGGATCCACGACATCGGCGGCGAAGGCTCGTACCTGCTGTACCTGGCCGACGGCGGGCAGGGCAACACCATCAACGACAACGTGATGTACGGCACCGCCTACCGGGGCATGTCGGTCGGCTCCACCGAGTACGGCCCGCAGAACATCGTCGAGGGGAACGCCATCTGGAACACCGGCGAGTACGGCCTGCTGGTGCGCGGCGCGGCTGTCGTCCGCAACAACATCGTGTTCGACGTGGACGGCTGCGGCATCTACTCCGCCGACAACGACCGCGGCACCCTCGCGAACGCCGTGATCAGCCACAACACCGTCTACGGGACGGGCGGCTGGGCGGCCTGCGCGCGCGACTGGGTCGGGAAGGAGGGGCTGGTGATGGCGAACAACGCCTTCTACAACACCCTCGGCTACGGCCTCCAGTTCCAGGAGGGCGGGCTGGACGACACAGCGCTCGTGACGCACAACGTCGTGAGCGGGCTGGTCGATGGGCTGGAATTGTACACCGCCGACGCGCTCCCTGTCATCGCCGGGGGCGGCGAGCGCGACATGATCGACCCGGAGGCCTGGGACTACTACCCCTCCAGCGGCTCGGCGCTCATCAACGCCGCCCTGCCCGCCGCCACCGCCTTCGTGCCGGAGACCGACTTCAACGGCGCGCCCCGCGACGGCGACGCCCCCGACGCGGGCGCCTATGAGCGCTCCGGGGAGGGCAACCCCGGCTGGGTGCTGCAGGAGGGCTTCAAGGAGGCGGGCTACGCCGACGACACCTACGAGGTCGGGAGCGGCTGCTGCGGCAAGGAGGGCAGCAAGGACAGCGGCGCCGGGGCGGCGGCCTTCCTGGGGCTGGCAGGGGCGATGCGGCTGCGCCGGAGACAGAACCTGCGGGATCGCTCAGCATGACCCGGCCTCCTGCGCGGGCAGTGCTGGGACTCGCGCTCGGCTGGGGGCTCCTCGGCTGGGGGGCGGCGGCGGTGCTGGCGCTCCAGAACGACCATCAATTCCCGGACGCGCTCTGGTGGAGCTACGCGCTCCGGTCGCTGGTGATCGGGGCCGGGGCGGGCGGGCTGGGGTCGCCGCTGCTCTGCGCGCCGCTGGGGATGGGCTGGCTGCCGGTGCAGATGCCGGTGCGGGCGACGCTGGCGGGGTTCATGGGGATGCTCGTGCAGCGGGCGGTGATCGGGCTGGTGATCGGGGTGATCGGGACGTTCGTGCTGCTGTTCGTGTGGCCGAACGAGATGCAGAACGACCGGCTCGACGCGCTGAAGTGGACGGGCTTCTTCTGGACGACGCACCGGGCGGTGATGCTCCCGGCGGCGATGGGCGGCGGGGTGCTGGGCGGGTGGGCGGGGGCGCGGCTGGCGCGGTGAGCGGGCGCCCGGGGCCTCAGGGGCAGCGGGATCAGAGGTCGCCGTACCAGACCGCCGAGGCGTTGCCCTCCAGCGTCGCGGGCATCGGCAGGAAGCCGAAGGTGCCGGCGTAGGGGATCGAGACCGTCACCTGGAGGACCTGGTGGCTCCCCTCCTGAACCATCTCCGTGGAGATCTCGGGCTGCTGCTGGTTCGTGAGGTTCATCTGATCGAGCGCCTGCTGGACGGCGGCGGCGGCGGCGGCCTTCGCCTCGTCGCCGTCGGTGATCCCGGCGCCGATGCGGGCGCCCTGCCAGGCCGCCTCTGAGACGGTGGAGGTCTGGTAGATGTACCAGCCCCAGTCCATCGCGCCGGTGATCAGCGCCAGCAGCACGGGGAGCGCGAGGGCGAACTCGAGCGCGTAGGCGCCCCGGCGCGCGCGCGTGCGGAGGGGGCGCGCCGGGCTCACATGTCCTCCAGCCGCATCGAGGCGGAGGACTGGAAGGTGCCGGCGCTCGTGATGAAGCCGATGATCGGCTCGCGGGTGACGACCAGATCGACGGCCAGCCCCTTGCCGTGGGCGGTATCGATCAGCCGGGCGTCGATGACGGCGCTGTTTGCGTTGAACCCTGCGCTCGTCAGCGCGGCGCGGATGCGGGCG
>JBEIQZ010000600.1:0-3516 GCA_040376255.1 Alphaproteobacteria bacterium | reverse complement strand
TTGAGCTCGGAGAGCGTCGAGTAGAGCGTGGTGGTCTTCCCCGATCCCGTGGGACCGGTGATGAGGATCATGCCGAAGGGACGGTTGATGGTCTCTTTGAAGTCCCGCAGGATCTTTTCTTCAAAGCCCAGCTTGGTCATGTCCAATTGCAGGTTGCTCTTGTCGAGCAAACGCATGACGATCTTTTCGCCCCACAGCACGGGACAGACCGACACGCGGAAGTCCATCTCCTTGCCCTTGCCCATCTTCAGCTTGATGCGCCCGTCCTGAGGGAGGCGGCGCTCGGCGATGTCGAGGTTGGACATGATCTTCAAGCG
Source organism: Alphaproteobacteria bacterium (assembly GCA_040376255.1). Lineage (GTDB taxonomy): Bacteria > Myxococcota_A > UBA796 > UBA796 > SXON01 > JBEIQZ01. Next base: position 3,199 of record JBEIQZ010000600.1, on the reverse strand, counting down.
GCTGCTGATCGCGTGCTTCAGCTTGATCGGCGGCTTCATCACCTCATAGAGCATGCCGTCGATGCGGAACCGGATGCGGAGCTGCTTCTCGTAGGGCTCGATGTGGATGTCGGAGGCGCCCTTGCGGATGGCGTCGAGCAGGATCAGGTTGACGAGCTTGACGACCGGCGCGTCCCCGGCGCTCTTTTCGAGGTCGAGGACGTTGAATTCCTCTTCGCTGTCCCCGGCCAGCTCCACGCCCTCGTCGTCGGCCTGGAAGTTGTCCATGACGTCTTCGAAAGAGACGCTGGAGGTGTAGTACTTCTCGATGGCCTCGGCGATCTGGGCCTCGGAGGCCACGACGATATCGATCTGGAGGTTGGTGATGAACTTGATGTCGTCAACAGCGTAAATGTTGGACGGGTCGGCCATCGCGACCATCAGCGTGTTGCCCGCCTTGTTGATCGGGATGACCTGGTGGCGGACGACGACCTCCTTGGGGATCAGCTTCAGCACCTCGGCGTCGACCTCGAACTCGCGGAGGTCGATGCTGGGGACGCCGTACTGCTTGGCCATGAACGCCGTCAGCTCGTTGTCGTCGATGTAGCCGAGCTTCGTGAGCTGGTGTCCGAGGCGGGAGCCGCTCTGGCGGGAGGTCTCCATCGCCTTCTGGAGCTGGAGCGCGGAGATGAGCTTTTCACGGACCAGCATCTCGCCGAGGCGGTTGCTGGCAGGGGCAGGTCTGCGGTCTTCGGCCATCCGTCCATCCTGGGGTGATATCTGTGGGAGACTATACCAGCGTCAAACGGCGTGCCACCCGGACGCCGGGATCAGCGCGGTGAGATTTTGCATCCCACGGCAGGCGACGATCAGCGCGGCGCGTCCGGTGGCTGGAGCTGGCGCGCGAGCGCGGCGACGCTCAGGACGTCCGCCTCACCGGTCGCCGCCCCGACGATCCACAGGCCGCTCCCGTCCCGCCAGCCCGCCGCCGTGACCCCCTCCGCGCTCCACGCCCGCATCGGCCCGTCCGCCGTCCCGAGCAGGCGCTCAGGCGCGACGCCGGGATCGGGCCGGATGTGGTGCTGGACGATCCACTGGACGCCGTCCCCGTCCCGGTAGAACAGCAGCGCCGCGCCCTCCGGCCTGAGCAGCCCGCCCTCCAGCGTCAGCCCCGCCGCGCCAAGATCCGGCACCTCCTGCAGCGCCGCCGCCGCCCCGCGCTCCCGCAGCACCTGAGCCAGCGGGCGCTCCGCGCTGTCCGGGAGGAACCCCGGCGGGCGCGCCCCCGCCTGCAGCAGCCCCGCGTGGACCCGCGCCGCGTCCTTCCGCGCCCACCGATCCCGCACCGCGCCAGCCAGCGGGGTTCCGAGGACAGCTATCAGTAAAAATCCAACGATTACAAATACATACCAACGTATTCCAGGATTCTTTGGAAGCTGCGTCCCCGGCGGCAGCACCAGGATCTGCGGCGGCGGAACCCGCAGCAGCGTCAGCCGCAGCGCCTCCCGCTGCGCCGTCGCGAGCGGCGGCTCCAGCGCCTGCCGCGCCGCCCGCAGCCGGGGCATCAGATCGGGCTCGGCCTCGAACACCGGCTCCGGCAGATCGAAGAACAGCTCCGCCAGCCAGGCCAGCCGCAGCAGCGACGGCAGGCGCGCCACCCCCTCCGGCGTCGGCGGCAGCGGCCCGGACGGCACCTCCCCCGGACCCCGGAACGCAGGCGCGAGGTGCTGGAACAGCCGCACCCCGATCTGCGGCAGCAGCGGCATCGACGGATCCAGCCGGTTCACGTCCGCCGACAGCACCAGCCGCAGCGAGCTGCACCAGCCGATCGCCTCCTCCTCCTTCCTGCACAGCGGGCGGATCACCGACCAGATCGCGGGCGCGTGGGCGTTCCACAGCCCCGCGAACCCGCCCTCGCCGCCCTCCCGCGCCGCCTTCACCTGCCGCCACGCCGAGAGGTCTGTCAGGTTCTCCTGCGCCATCCCTCCATTGTAATCCGCCCGCCGCTCATCCGCCCGCCTCTGTCTCCGCCTCCGGCCCCGCCTCTGTCCCCGCCTCCCGGATCGCCGTCCGGATCGCCTCCACCGCCTCCTCCACCCGCGCCCGGTGCGTGCGGAACGACAGCACGCACACCCGGATCACAAAGATCGGCGCGCCCCCTGCCTCCGGATCAGGCACCTCCACCCCGGTCAAAAACACCCGCTGCCCCGCGTTCACCCGCTGCAGCAGCAGGCGGTTCTCCCGGTCGACCCGCGCCCGATCTCCCGCCCCGGACGCCCGCCTTGGCTCCCACCGGAACGCGAACAGCGACAGCTCCGGCGCTGCCACCAGCCGCACCCCCGGCAGGCCGCGCACCTGATCCGCCGCCCACGCCGCCAGATCCAGCTTCTCGTCCAGCATCGCGCGGAACCCCTGCGACCCGTGGAGCTTCCACGGCAGCCACAGGCGCAGACCTCTGAAGTCTCTTGAAAGCTCTGGAGACATGTCAGCGAAATCCCACAGATCTTCTTCCGTCTGTGACGCAGGAAGATAGCTCGCCCCCATCCGGTGCGCCCCCGTCAGCGCCGCCCGATCCCGCACCAGCAGCGCGCCCGTCCCGTACGGTAAAAACATCCCCTTGTGCGGATCGAGCGTGATCGAATCCGCCCGCCCGATCCCCGCCAGCGAAGACCGCCCCCGCTCCGTGAAGAGAAAACTCCCCCCGTAGGCCGCGTCGACGTGCAGCCAGATCCCCGCCTCCGCGCACAGCCCCGCGAGCGCCTCCAGCGGATCCACCGCCCCCGTCGCCGTCGTCCCCGCCGACGCCACCACCGCGCAGGGCCGCCGCCCCGCCGCCCGGTCTTCTGCCATCCGCGCCCGAACCACATCCACCTTCATCCGATATCTTTCATCTACTTCAATGACTTGGATGCACTCCTCCAGAAATCCGATCACCTTCGCCGCCTTCCTGACCGAGTGGTGGACCTGCGAGGAGCAGTAGATCACCCCGTCCTGGAACCGCTCCCCGAGCCGCTCCCGCGCGCAGAGCAGCCCCGACAGGTTCGCCATCGACCCGCCCGAGGTCAGCACCCCGCCCGCCGCCTCCCCGTACCCGGCCAGCCCGCACAGCCACCGGATCACGTTCACCTCCAATTGCACCGCCCCCGGCGCCGCGATCCACAGCCCGACGTAGCGGTTGCACACGTCCGCGATCAGATCGGCCACCCCCGACTCCGGCAGC
>JBEIQZ010000062.1:0-16460 GCA_040376255.1 Alphaproteobacteria bacterium | reverse complement strand
CACGGTGCGGTTCGCCCGGAAGCTGGACGGGTGGTGTGTGGAGCCGGAGCAGGGCGGATGATCGGGGGCGCGCCTGTCCGTCAGCGCGCCAGGTCGCCCGGAGCGGGAGAGGCGTACCGTACGAGCGCCGATGGCCGCTCCCCGAAGGAGGCATGCGGGACGTAGAGCAGGGTATGCCCGAAGAACACGACGAGGCAGTCCGCCGCCTCGATGACCGGGATCTCCTCGCCGGGGGCGGCGGGCAGGTCGCAGGTGAAGCGGCGGCGCTGCCCGAGGGGGTCGAAGAGGCGGGCCTCGACGGCGGGGCGGGAGATGAACCGGGAGCGGGGCGGGCGGACCAGCGCCTCTCCGCTGCGGCGGGCGGGCCACCACGCCCCGTCCGAGCGGCTCCGGACGACGGTGCAGGGGCGGACGGCCTCTACCTGCCACCGGGTCACCGGACCGTCGCAGCACCGCCGCCGGTTCCTGCGGGCGAGGTGCTCGCCGATCCCGGCGAGGGGGAGGCCGAAGGTGCCGCCCATCACGAGCGCCGCGAGCGCCGCCTCGTACAGCGTCTCCGACACGATCGCGGCGAGTCCAAGCGTGAGCCCGGCCCCGAGCCAGCGCAGGATCGTCCGTGGCCCCTGCACGGAGCGCTGGACGGCCGGGGGCGCCTCCGCGAGCGGGCGCGGTGTCGGGAGGAGGAGCCAGCGCTGAGTGTCATCCGGGATCGGCATGGGGCGTATATATTCACGGAGCGCCCCGCCATCACTGCATGATATCCGCGCGCATTTCATGCGCGCGGATATCATGCGGTGAATACCGGATACAATCACCGCACATTCTGCGGTGATTCCTGCCTCCGTACCTCCACCGGCACCCCGGCCGCGCCTCTGCTGGTCGCCGGAATTGCTCCCGCTGCTCTCAGCGGTGCGGCTGCGCCAGGGGCGGCTGCTGGGGCAGGTGCATGCGATAGGCGCGGCGGGGCTGGGCGATCCGGCGATCCTCTCGCTGGAGGCCAACGCCCGCGACATCCTCGGCACCAGCGCGATCGAGGGCGAGCCGCTGCCGATCCTCCAGGTGCGATCCTCGCTGGCGCGCCGGCTCTCGCTGCCCATCGGCCACACGGTCCCTGCCGGGCGGAACGTGGAGGCGATGGTCTCGGTGATGCTCGACGCGACGCGCCACCACGAAGAACCCCTCGACGCGGAGCGGCTGCTGCGCTGGCACGCGCTGCTGTTCCCGACGGGCTGGAGTGTGATGGGGCCGATCCGGGCCGGGGCCTGGCGGGACGGGCCGATGCAGGTGGTGTCCGGACAGATGGGGCTGCCGCGCGTCCACTTTGAGGCGCCTGCGCCGGAGCGGGTACCGGCGGAGATGGAGGCGTTTTTCCTGTGGTTCAATGCTGAGGGAGGCGCCGATCCGCTGCTGAAGGCGGGGCTGGCGCAGCTCCGGTTCCTGACGATCCACCCGTTCGATGACGGGAACGGGCGGCTGGCGCGGGCGCTGACCGATCTGCTGCTGGCGCGGGCCGGGGACGGGGCGACGCGGTGCTACAGCCTATCGCGGCGGCTGCACATGGAGCGGGCGGACTATTACCGGGAGCTGGAGGCGGCGCAGCGCGGGGGGCCGGACGTCAGCCGGTGGCTGCGCTGGTTCCTCGGCTGCCTGGATCGGGCGCTCGCGGACGGCGAGGAGACGCTGCAGGCGATCCTGGCGAAGGGACGGTTCTGGGCGACGTACGGCCACCTTCCGCTGAACGCGCGGCAGCGGTCGGTGCTGAACCGGCTGCTGGAGGGCCTTGAGGGGAAGCTGACCAGCTCAAAGTACGCGAAGCTGGAGGGGGTGTCGCAGGACACGGCGCTGCGCGATCTCGACGGGATGCTGGAGGCCGGGATCGTCTGCCGCGAGGGGGAGGGGCGCGGCGCGCACTACCGGCTCTGCCGGCCTGTCTGATCACGGTCTGTGGCCGGATCACCGTCCGCTGTCCTGCTCCCTGCGCCGTGTCCACGCCCACGCCGCCAGCCCCGCCAGCCCCGCAGCGCCGGACGAGGCGGTGCCGGGCGAGGCGGCGACTGTGCAGCCGCAACCGCCGCCCTTGCCGGGATCTGCGCTGTCTCCGGCTCCGGCTCCGTTTCCGGCGCTGTCCCCGGCGCTGTCCCCGTCCGGCGGGCTGTCGTCCGCCCCGCTGTCGCCTGAGTCCGACCCGGAGCCGCCCGGCGCGTCGGGGTGAGTGCGGGAGGTGTCGCAGGGGGCGTCGGTGAGGTACTCGACGGCGCCGATGTCGGGGCTGCCGTCGCGGAGGTTGCCGCAGAAGTCATCGGTGAGGCCGGGCGGGGCGGCGTCGATGATGCCGGGATCGGAGACGAGGCGGAAGTCGAGCGCGCCGGGATCGGCGAAGACGGCGGAGAGGTCGAGCTGTTCGAGGTTGGCGTCGGGGGTCGCGGCGCCACCGTCGCGCTCCCGGATGCGGCCGTCGAGCAGGTTGCCGGTGAGGGCGGCGGTGCTGGCCTCATAGCGGACGTCGATGCCGGAGGTCTGATAGAGGGTGTTGCCGAGGATCAGGCTCTCAGCAGCTTCGTTCAGGTAGATCCCGACGTCGGAGCAATTGGCGATGAGGTTGTTCTGCAGGGTGCCGCGCCGGTGCTCCGGGGTGCAGGTTCCCTCCTCGCAGATGCTGTCGGGGCTGGTGCCGCCGCCGCCCAGCGACAGCCCGAGCCGCACGCCGCCGCTGAAGCGCTCGCTGCAGACGACGAGGTTGCGCTCCATGAGGCCGTCCTGCGAGTTTCCCTTGAGGAAGGCGCCGTAGGAGACGGTGTCCCCGAGCGCCTTCTCGTAGTCGGAGATCCGGTTCGCCGTCACCGTCCAGCGCCGCCCGCCCACGACGTCGATCTTCGTCACCGGGTTGGCGGTCTGTCGCGGGCGCGTGTCGTGGAGATCGTTCCCGCTTATACGGACGTCGTCCGGCCACACAAAGACGCCGCCGACCTCCTCGCCGTTTGACTTGATCTGCGCGTTGAAGTCGATCAGCGCGCAGCCGGTGATCTCCGTCCCGTCCGCCGCCCCGACGATGTGGACGGCATGCTCGCAGCCGGAGTCGTCCGCGCAGACGCCGATCATCGTCAGCCCCTCGATCCGCCAGGACGGGCCGTGGATCTTTATCGCCTCCACCGTGTCCGACTCGATCGTCGCGCCCGCCGCCCCGCGCAGCACGATCGGCGCCTCCGCCGTCCCCGCCGCCGTCAGGGAGAGCGTGCTGTCCAGCCGGTACGTCCCCGCCGCCAGTATGATGGTGTCCCCGGGCGCCGCCCCGGCCACCGCGTCCCGCAGCGCTTCCACCGTCTGGACGCTGATCTCAGCGGCTGCTGCTGCCGGGGCGGAGAGGGCGCACAGCGACAGCAGGGCCGCCGAAAGGGAGGGCAGCAGAGCGGCAGCCAGGATTCTTGGAGGGCAGCGTGCAGAGGGCGTCCGGCATCCCCGTCCCGTATCGTTGCTCTCTGATGATGTCAGCACGCATTTCATGCGCGCTGATATCACTCCATCAGCTCAGAGATCCACACACCCTCCAACTCATAGCTGCCGGTGCAGTCGAGGCTCACCGTTCCGCCGTCGCTGAGTTCGACTGTACCCCGGACATGCGAGCGCGCGGTCGCCAGCAGCCCGTCCTCCTCAAAGCGCCCCTCCACCAGCGCGGTCATCTCGACGCTCCCGCCGTGCTCAGTGGCGTAGCCCCCGATGATGAGGCTGTCGTCCCGGTACACGCCGCCCCGGTAGAAGGAGATGGGATCATTGACCTCGACCTCCAGCAGCCCGTCGCGCTGCTCCACCTGCAGGTACTCAGTGTCGCGCTCGCCCACATCACAGAAGCTGACCGTGGAGAAGCCGTCCTGGACAGGGCCGCACACACCCTCACATGACACCGTGTATATCTCAGTCTGGTACTGCCCCTGCCACTGCGCGCCCTGCGCGTCGCCTTCGCTGACCGTGGTGACTGCCTCTACGGACAGCGCGGTGGGAGAGGAGCCGTCGCCAGAGGGGCCGGAGGTGCAGGCGGCGAGAAGAAACAACATCAGGAGACTCCAGAACGCGAGTATTTGTTCGCGTTCTAAGATATCATCCGGAGCATGGAAATCCATTCGCATCTGCTGAACCCTCGGAAGAACCCCCAGCAATCGCGATCCGGCGCCCTTGTTGATGCCCTCCTGACGGCCACTGTTCGCGTTCTGAGCGCGGACGGCTACGAGGGCGCCACTACCCGGCGCATCGCCCAGGTGGCAGGCGTGAGCGTCGGCTCTCTGTATCAGTACTTCCCGAACAGAGAGGCGTTGATCCACGCGGTGACTCAGCGCCACCAGGACGACCTGCTGGCTCGGCTCGCCCGGATCAGCCTGACGCCGGAGCGCGACCTCCGATCCGCCATTGCAGAGTTCGTCCAGTGCATGATCGACAGCCACGCGATGGAGCCTGCGGTGCACCGGGCCATCACCGGACAGATGCTGCGGCTGGGGCCGTCGTCCTGCGCCGACGCGCAGCGCCGCGCCCTCGCCCTCGTCGAGGGGGTGCTGCGGGCGCGCAGCCGGGAGGTGACGGTGCGCGACCCCGCCATGTCGGCATGGCTGCTGGTCACCACCGCTGAAGGGGCGGTGCACACAGCGCTGATGGAGGATCATGCGCGGCTGTCACACCCGGCGTTCGCGCCAGAGCTCACCAGACTGCTCTGCGCCTACATCGGGCTCTGATCTTGCTTTGGTTCAACTGCGCCCGTGACACGGCGATGGGTGCGGCGTACTCCAGACAAAAGGTTCACTCCTTCCCGGCCTGTAGGATCGGCGCAGGATGGCGGCTCATCCTCCTGCGGATATCCGTCCACCACCAGGAGTCAATGATGCCCAGCGTCCGCGCCGCCCTCGCCGCCCTCGCCGTCCTCCTCCCCGCCGCCGCCCTCGCGGCGCAGTCGGTCAGCAACGAGTCCTTCACCGCCTCGCTCAGCGGCGGCCCCTGCGCTGCCGGCGCCGCCTGCCGGCTCAGCCTCTCCGTCGAGACGAAGGGCTCCGCCCGCATGCACAAGCCGATTCTCTGCTCCATGACATCGGCCCCCCCCGACGCGACGGTCACCGTCGGCAAGGGCTCTGACACCCGCGCCACCGCGACAGTGAACTTCACCCCGGCGCGGAGCGGGACGACGAAGGTCTGCGCGGAGGCGACCGTCAGCACGATCCGGGGCGAGAACACCGCGATGGACAAGGTGGAGCTGTGCGTGGACGTCGACGTCAAGTGATATCAGCGGTCATCCCTGAGGCAGCGATCCAGCGCCGCCACCGCCTCCGGGGATGACCGCGCCCGGAACACAGCGACGGGCGCGGCGTACTCCAGATAGAAGGTGCACTCCTTCCGGTCGTCCGACCACCGGTAGACCATCCCGTCCAGCACCGAGCAGCGCACGCTCGACCACTGATCCTCCCGCACCCCCCAGCCCGGCGCCGCCGCGAGCCGCTGGAACAGCGCCGCTGCCCGCGCCCGCATGTCCTCCGGGGCCGCCGGATCGTCAAAATAGAGGGACTGCTCCATCTCCACCCGCGCGCCGTCCGGCGTCCGCGCGAACCGGTGGAGGCGGCAGCTCTCGATCAGCCAGCCGCGCCGGTCATCACCGGCGTCGTACTGAGCGGGGAAGTGTTCGTACTGGCTCCAGTACTCAAGGATCATGGGCGCTCCGTTGGTCGCTGATCCATGCGTTGTATCACTGGCTGCCAGTGAGCGCCTGAGGCGCTTGCCGCCGGTTGATAAGGAGTTACTTATCGCCCCTCCCGGGGGAGCCTGTGCCGCACATTGCCTTGTTGATGATCCAGATCGCCGCAGTGGTCGTGACGGGGCGGCTGCTCGGGAGGGCGCTGCGGGCGCTCGGGCAGCCGTCGGTGATCGCGGAGGTGCTGGCGGGGATTTTACTGGGTCCGTCGCTGTTCGGGCTGGTTTGGCCGGAGGGGATGGCCGCGCTGTTCCCGGCGGAGGGGATGGCGGTGCTGTCGCTGATCAGCCAGCTCGGGCTTGTGTTCTTCATGTTCCTGGTGGGGCTGGAGTTCGATCCGGGGCTGCTGCAGGGGCGTGGGCACCAGTCGGTGGTGATCAGCCACGCGAGCATCGTCGCGCCCTTCGCGCTGGGCGGGCTGATCGCGTGGCCGCTGCACCCGATCCTGGCGCCGCCGGGGGTGCCGCTGCTGCCGTTCGGGCTGTTCATGGGGGCGGCGATGAGCGTGACGGCGTTCCCGGTGCTGGCGCGGATCCTGGCGGAGCGCGGGGTGCTGCGGACGCGGCTGGGGGCGATCACGCTGTCCTGCGCGGCGGTGGACGACGTGACGGCCTGGTGCATCCTGGCTTTTGTGGTGTCGGTGGCGCGGGCGGAGGGGGTCGCCCCGGCGCTGGTGACGACCGGGCTGTCGCTGGCGTTCATCGCGGTGATGATCGGGGTGGTGCGGCCGGCGCTGCGGCGGCTGGGGCCGAGGCAGGGGCAGGGGGTGTCGGTGGACGCGGTGGTGGTGACGTTCCTGCTGCTGCTGATGTCGGCGACGGCGACGGAGTGGATCGGGATCCACGCGCTGTTCGGGGCGTTCCTGCTGGGGGCGGTGATGCCGCGCGGGGGCGGGTTCACCCAGGCGATCACCGAGAAGATCGAAGACTTCGTGACGATCATCCTGCTGCCGCTGTTCTTCGCCTTCAGCGGCCTCCGCACGCGCATCGGGCTGCTGGCGACGCCGCAGGACTGGCTGATCTGCGGGCTGATCGTGCTGGTGGCCTGCCTCGGCAAGTTCGGGGGCAGCGCGCTGGCGGCGCGGGCGGTGGGCCTGAGCTGGCGGGAGGCGGGGCCATCGGCATCCTTATGAACACGCGGGGGCTGATGGAGCTGATCGTGCTGAACATGGGGCTGGATCTGGGGATACTGTCTCCGCAATTGTTCACGATGATGGTCGTGATGGCGCTCGTCACCACCTGGATGACCTCGCCGCTGCTGGAGCGGTTCTACCCGCGACGCGAGATGCTCCAGAGCCTCGCGCCCGCGCCTGCGCCCGCGCTGCCGGTGTCCCCCGCGCCCGCGCCGACGCTGATCTGCGTCTCCGATCCAGCGCTGATCCCGGCGCTGCTCAGCCTCGGGTCGCGGCTGGTGCCGCCGGGGGAGCCGCTGCTCGCGCTCCACATTTTGAGCCCGGATCGGCCCTCCGCCTACCTCACCGCCCCGCCGGGCGGGGACAGCGGCCCGCTGGAGTCCCTGCGCGCGCAGGCGGCGGCGCTCGGCGTCCCGATCCGCACGCTCTCCTTCGTCTCAGCCGACCCCGCCCAGGACATCGCGCGGCTCTCGCAGGCCAAGGGCGCGGGGCTGATCCTGATCGGCGGCCACCGCTCTGCGCTCGCCGCAGACGACCTCTCAGGCGCGCTCTCCGGGGTGGTGGGCGGGGTGCTGGCTGCGGCGGAGGCGCCGGTCGGCGTGTTCATCGATCGCGGCGCCCAGAGCTGGCGGGCAGTCCGCGCCGTCAGCGACGATCCCGGCGTCCGCGCAATCGCCGATCGCCTCGTCCGGCACGGCATGGCGCCCGCCGATCCCGCCGATCCCGCCGATCCCGGACCGGACACCCTCGTCGTCGCCCCGGTCGGCGCGCCCGTGCCGGGAGGCGCCTCCGCGTTATGGATCCGCGCCGGGAGAGCGGGCTGATGGTGTTCGGATCGGTGCTGCGCCTGCTGCGCGTCGACGCGGGCGCCAGCCTCCGCAGCCTCGCCGCCGCCGTCGGCGTCTCCAGCGCCTACCTGTCGAGGGTCGAGAACGGCCACGACCCCGCCCCGACCCCCGACCGCCTCATCGCCATCGCCGCCGCCCTCGGCCTCCCGCCGTCGCTGCTGATCGAGCTCGCCGAGCGCGTCGAGCCCGGCGTCAGCGGCTACCTCTCAGAGGTCCCAGCCGCGAACCGACTGTTCCTGGAGATCGCCCGCCGCAGGCTCACCGCCGCCCAGATCTCCCGGCTCCGCGAATTCGTCGACGCCGAATTCCCCGACCCGGCCCGCGCCGATCCGCCCGGCCCCGCAATCCATCCGCTCCTCGCCCCCGGCCGCGTCATCATCGGCCTCCGCTGCGCCACCATCGAGGATCTCCTCGACCTCGCCGCCAGCCGGATCGCCCCCGCCTGCACCGCGACCCCCGCCGCCATCGCCGCCGCCCTCCGCGCCCGCGAGCAGGCCGCGCCCACCGCCCTCGGCGGCGGACTCATCGTCCCCCGCGCCTGGCTCCCCGGACAGCCACCCGTCGCCGCCCTCATCACCCTCGCCACCCCCCTCGATCCCGGGCCGGACGGGCTCCCCGTCCGCGTCGCTCTCATCCTCACCGGCCCCGGAGATCGCTGCCTCCCGCTCCTCGCCCGCGCCGCCCTCCTCGCCCGCAGCCGCCTCGACGCCGTCGCCGACGCCGCCGATCCCGCCGCCGCCATCGCCGCCCTCCGCGCTGTCGAGGAGTGGATGGGGCCGGAGCGGGGATGAACAGGACGGCGCTCCCAGGCAGGAGGGAGGAGAGCAGGAGGGAGGAGAGATAGAAATACTTGACATAAGAATCCTTATCGGCAGTCTACACCGTGGCACGCCACGGATCGCCGCCAGCCCTGCCCTGCCAGCCTGCCCGTGAACCACCACGGATCTGCCGTGAAGCTTGCTGGAATCTCCGTCTGTCCCAGCACGGATCTATCAGAAAAACCAGGATCACTGTTGATCCGTGATCTCTTCACGGGCTGGCACGGCCCTTGCGGATGGGGGGCGCCTCAAACGGAGCCTTCTTGCGCCTCACCCTGCCCCTCACCCTGCCCCTCCTGTCCATCGCCCTGTCCCTCCTGTCCCCCGCCGCCCTCGCCGCCGATCCGACCCCGGGCGCCTCCTTCGGCCCCAGGGGCTTCGCGATCTCCGACGCCTCCGGCGCGAACGTGCTCAACCTCGGGCTCTCCTTCCAGCCGCGCCTGACGGCCACCTTCTCCGGCGACCCGGACGCGACGGACGCCGACGCGGTCGCGGACGCGGGCCTGCGGGTGCGCCGGATGCTGTTCCTCGCCAACGGGACGCTCGCGGGGCGGATCGACTGGCGCTTCCGCATCAACGCCGCCAACAGCTTCGCCTTCACCGACGCGGACGGCAAGAGCCAGCTCGGATCGAAGCCGATCCTCGACGACGCGCAGCTCGTGTTCCGGATCGCGGAGCCCTTCCAGATCGCGGCGGGCCAGTGGAAGGTGCCGTTCACGCTCTCGCAGGCGATGGGCGACACGTCGCTGCTGTTCCCCGACCGGCCGCTGCCGATCGACGGGTTCAAGTACGGGGACATCAAGCTCGACGGCCTCGGCTGGTCGCGGGACGCGGGCGTGGCGGCGCTCGGGTCGGCGGCTGAGAAGCGGGTGGAGTACGCCGTCGGGGTGTTCAACGGCGACGGGACGAACGTGTGGCCGGGCGACGACGGGCAGCTCATCGCCGGGCGGGTGCAGGTCGCGCCGCTGGGGGAATTCCGCTACGACGAGGTCGACACCGGGCGCGGCCCGCTGCGCCTCGGGATCGGCGCGTCGGGATCGCTCAACACCCACCCGCTCTACAACGACAGCGGCGCGGCCACCGACCCGCAGACGATCCTGCGCGCGAGCGGAGAATTGCGGCTGTCGGTGGCGGGCCTCTCGGTGCAGGGCGAGGCGATCTACGGCGCGACCTCCGCCCCCGGCGAGGACGACCTCCGCAGCCTCGGCGCCTACGCCCAGATCGGCTACTGCCTCCCCGTCGGCGTGGCGCCCGGCCTCCGGTGGGCGCGGCTCGATCCGTCGATGGACGCCGAAGACGACGGCGTCACCCAGGTCGAGGGCGTCGTCAACTGGTACCTGCCCGATCCGGCGAAGCCGGACGCGAACCTCGGCCACAAGGCGCAGCTCCAGCTCGCCTGGACCACCTCCCTGGCCGACGGGGCCGACGATCCGCTCTCCCACCAGATCCAGCTCGCGACGGCGGTCAGCTTCTGATCGGTCGGCTGCTGATCGGTCGGCTGCCCGTGAGCCGTCACGGAAAATCCGTGAAACCAACACGGCCGTCCTCTACGCCCGACGGTCCTTCCTGATGAAAACTGCGACGGCGCGCATGGCACACACATTGCTGTTGCGCGCCGTCTCTGAAGATCCCTCTCCTGTCCCCTCCTGTCCCCTCCTGCTCCCTCTCCTGATATTCTCTCTGAGGTTCCGATGCTGACGCTCCTTTTCACGATCCTCGCCTGCGGCTCCGGCGACCCCGCTCCGACCGCTCCGGCCGCTCCGGCCCCGCAGAAGACCCGCACGCTGACGCTGGCGGGCTACACGACGCCGCGCGAGGCGTACGGGAAGGCGATCCTCCCGGCGTTCGCGGCGAAGTGGAAGCAGGAGAAGGGCGAGGACGTCAAATTCGAGGAGTCCTGGCAGGGCTCCGGGGCGCAGGCGCGGGCGGTGAAGGAGGGGTTCGAGGCGGACGTCGTGGCGCTGTCGCTGGACCCGGACGTGAAGGTGATCGAGGAGGCGGGGCTGATCACGCACGACTGGCGGGCCGGGGCGCAGGGCGGGATCGTGACGCGCTCGATCGCGGTGATCGCGGTGCGGCCGGGGAACCCGAAGAAGATCGCAGACTGGCGCGATCTCACGCGTGCGGACGTGGAGGTGCTGACGCCGAACGTCCGCACGAGCGGCGGGGCGATGTGGAACGTGCTGGCGATCTGGGGCTCCGGGCTGCGCGGGCATTCGGGCGTGACGGCGGGCGACCGGGCGGGCGGGATCGACCTGCTGCGCGGGGTGCTGGGCCGGGTGAGCGTGATGGACAAGGGGGCGCGGGAGTCCATCGTGAACTTCGAGAAGGGCGTCGGGGACGCGGCGATCACCTATGAGAACGAGGTGCTGGTCGCGAAGAAGGAGGGGCAGCAGATGGACTATGTAGTCCCGCCCTCGACGATCCTGATCGAGAACCCGGTCGCGGTGGTCGACAGCTACGCGAAGAAGCACGGCAACGAGGAGATCGCCGCCGCCTTTGTCGCCTTCCTGTTCACCGCTGACGCCCAGCGCGCCTTCGCCGAGTACGGGCTGCGCCCGGTGCTGCCGGAGGCAGAGGTCGCCGGTCTGCCGGCGCCCACCGACCTGTTCACGATCCGCGATCTCGGCGGCTGGGACGCGGTGAAGGCCGACGTGTTCGCGAAGGGCGGGGTCTACGATCAGGCGGCTCCGGCAGCGAAATGACGGGCGAAGCTGCGATGAGCAAACCCCCGATGCGCAAACCCCCGATGCACGCCGGGGCGTCGGCGCGCCTCTCCGGCGACCGGCTGATGCAGGCGGGCGCGCTGGGGTGGGCGGGGCTGCTGGTGGGGCTGCCGGTGGCGGCGCTCATCGTGAAGGGGCTGGCGGGCGGCCCGGCGGCGTTCTTCGCGGCGGTGACGGAGCCTGCAGCGGTGGACGCGCTGCTGCTGTCGATCGGGACGGGGCTGATCGCGGCCTGCGTCAACGCGGTGGTCGGGACGGCGCTCGCCTGGGCGCTTGTGCGCTGGGACGTCCCGGGGCGGCGGCTGATCGGGGCGCTCGTCGATCTGCCGCTGGCGATCCCGACGCTGGTGGCGGGCGTGCTGATCATCGCGCTCTGCGGGCCGCAGACGGCGACGGGGCAGATCCTCGCCGGGGCGGGGCTCCCGCTGGCCTTCGGGCGGGGAGGGATCGTGCTGGCGCTGCTGTTCGTGACGCTGCCCTTCGTGGTGCGGGCGGTGGAGCCGGTGCTGGAGGAGCTCGACCCGGCGGAGGAGGAGGCGGCGTTCACGATGGGCGCCGGGCAATTCCGGACGCTGGTGCGGGTGCTGCTCCCGCCGATCCTCCCGGCGGTGGCGGCGGGCGCGGTGCAGACCTTCGCGCGCTCGGTGGCGGAGTTCGGCTCGCTGGCGGCGGTGTCGGGCAACATCCCGCACCGGACGCTGGTGGCGCCGGTGTACATCCTCGGCGAGGTCGAGGCGGGCAACCCGGCGGGGGCGGCGTCGGTGAGCCTCGTGCTGCTGGCGCTGGCGCTGGCGCTCCAGCCGCTCGCGGCGATGCTCGCCCGCCGGGCCGGAGCGCGCCGTGCATAGCGCGCGCCGCAGGCGTCCGACCGGCGCGGCCCGGGTCATCTTTGTCCTCCTGTGCGGCTGGCTCACGCTGCTGCTGCTGGTGCCGCTCGCCGCGCTGGTGGTGACGGTCGCGCGATCGTTCAGCGCCGTCGTCGCCGCGCTGACTGCGGCGGAGGCGTTGGACGCGCTGCTGCTGTCGGTGTCCGTGGCGGTGGCCTGCATCGTCCTGAACGGGATCTTCGGCGTGACGGGCGCGCTGGTGCTGATCCGGCACCGCTTCCGGGCGCGGCGGCTGCTGGACGCGCTCGTCGATCTGCCGCTGGCGCTGAGCCCGGTGATGACGGGCCTCGGCTTCCTGCTCCTCTACGGGCGCAGCGGCGCGCTGCGGCCGCTGCTCGACGCCGCCGGGGTGCAGGTCGCCTTCGCCTGGCCCTCGGTGCTGCTGGCGACGCTGTTCGTGACGCTGCCGTTCACGCTGCGCGAGGTGGCGCTCGTGCTGGAGGAGATCGGCGACTCCGCCGAGCAGGCCGCCGCCACCCTCGGCGCGACCGCCTGGCAGACCTTCTGGCGCGTCACCCTCCCCGACATCCGGGGCGGGCTGGTCGTCGGTACCACCCTCACCGCTGCCCGCGCCCTCGGCGAGTTCGGCGCTGTGCTGGTCGTCGGCGGCTCAGTGGCCAACCGCACCCAGACCGCCACCACCTTCATCCACGCCGCCATCGAGGAGCGCCAGGAGGCCGCCGCATACGGGATGGCGCTGCTGCTCGCGGCGACGGCCATCGGGCTGCTGTTCCTGCTCCAGCGGGACAGAAAATAGCGGTACAGAAAATAGCGCGACAGAATAAACAGGAGAGCTATGGGCATCCGCGTACAGAACCTCGTCAAGCAGTTCGGCCCCCTCCGCGTCGTTGACGACGTGAGCTTCGAGGTGCGCCCGGGCGAGCTCGTCGCGCTGCTCGGCCCCTCCGGCGGCGGCAAAAGCACCGTCCTCCGCATGATCGCCGGGCTGGAGACCGCCGACAGCGGCCAGGTGTGGCTGGACGGCGAGCGCGTCGACCACCTCCATGCCCGCGACCGCCAGGTCGGCTTCGTCTTCCAGCACTACGCCCTGTTCCGCCACATGACCGTGGCCGACAACATCGCCTTCGGCCTCTCTGTCCGCGATGTCCCCGCCGCTGAGCAGCGCGCGCGGGTGGCGGCGCTCCTCGATGTGATGGGGCTGCGCGGACTCGGCGACCGGATGCCCGCGCAGCTCTCCGGCGGACAGCGGCAGCGCGTGGCCCTCGCCCGCGCCCTCGCGCCGAGGCCGAAGCTGCTGCTGCTCGACGAGCCGTTCGGCGCCGTCGACGCGAAGGTGCGCGAGGAATTGCGCCGCTGGCTCCGCGCCCTCCACGACGAGGTCCACACCACCTCCATCTTCGTCACCCACGACCAGGAGGAGGCGTTCGCCATCGCCGACCGCGTGATGATCATCTCCGCCGGCCGGCTGGAGCAGGCCGGGTCGCCCGTCGAGATCCTCGACGAACCCGCCACCGAGTTCGTCGCCCGCTTCGTCGGCGACGTCAACGTCCTCACCGGCACCGTCCGCGACGGCTCCGTACACGTCGGGCGCCTCTCCGCCGGGCCGGGCGCGCTCCCGCAGGATCTCCCGCCTGACAGCACCGCCGTCCACATGGTCGTCCGCGCCTACGACCTCAAGTTCTGGCGCGACGACAGCGGCCCCGCCACCGTCCGCCGCGTGATGACCCTCGGCGACCGCGTGCGCGTCGAGGCGTTGCTCGACGGTGCCGGAGATCCCGGCGCCGGGAGCCCCGGAGCCGGAGAGACCGCAGAGGGCGCCCCGATTTTCGCCCAGTTCCCGCGCCGATCCTCCCTGCTCTCCGGCATCGAGGCCGGGAGCCGCATCGCCGTCGAGATCACCCGCGCCCGCGTCTGGCCGATCGGGGCGGCCCGTTGAGCGCCGAACTCCCCGCTCCGCCCGCCCTCGCCCCCGACTTCGCCGCCGCGCTCTGGCGCGAGGTCGCCCGCCACGCGGAGATCGGAGAGACAGCGGCGGCAATGATCCGCCTGATCCAGCCGATCCTGCCGCTCTCCTGGCTGCTCATACGCCGCTGGGACAGCGCGCGCGCCCGCCTGGAGACAGTGGCGCAGGTCGGCGACGCGCCGCCGGGCGTCCGCGCCGACCTGCCGAGCCCGCGACGGGACGCGCTCGTCTCCTGGGGGACGCACGCCGGGATCGAGCGGTGGCAGAACCGCGAGATCTCCATGATCTCCAGGATCTGCGTCCCCGAAGGCGTCTCCGGCCCGCTCATCGCCGCGCCGCTCCGCGCCGACGGCTGCTTCACCGGGATGCTGCTCGCCGCCCCCGCCACCGACGCAGGCCCGGAGTCCAGCCGCACCCTCGCGCTGTTCGCCGCCATCGCAGAGCCCTTCAGCGTCGCGCTGCAGAACGACAAGCGCCTCCACGAGCTCGCCCGGCTCCGCGAGGCCGCCGAGCAGGATCGCAGCGCCCTCCTCACCCGCCTCGCCCGCCAGGACGTCTCAGACGCCATCGTCGGCGCAGAGCGCGGCCTCCGCGAGGTCATGGCCCGCGTCGCCCAGGTCGCACCCACCGACGCCCCTGTCCTCATCCTCGGCGAGACCGGCGCAGGCAAGGAGGTCGTCGCCCGCTCCATCCACGCTCAGTCCCGCCGCGAGGGCGGGCCCTTCCTCCGCGTCAACTGCGGCGCCATCCCACAGGAGCTCGTCGACTCAGAGCTCTTCGGCCACGAGAAGGGCAGCTTCACCGGCGCCATCGCCCAGCGAAAGGGTTGGTTCGAGCGCTCTGACGGCGGAACCCTCTTCCTCGACGAGGTCGCAGAGCTGCCCCCCGCCGCCCAGGTCCGCCTCCTCCGCGTCCTCCAGGACGGCAGCTTCCAGCGCGTCGGCGGACAGGACACCCACAACGTCGACGTCCGCATCGTCGCCGCCACCCACCGCGACATGGCCGGCCTGATCCGCGACGGGCGCTTCCGCCAGGATCTCTGGTACCGCATCAGCGTCTTCCCCATCCTCCTCCCCGCCCTCCGCGAGCGCCGGGGCGACATCCCCTCCCTCGCCCTGCACTTCGCCGAGCGCGCCGGCCTGCGGCTGTTCGGGCGCCCGCTCACGCTGGAGCCGGAGGACGTCGCCAGGCTCTGCGCCTACCCCTGGCCCGGCAACGTCCGGGAGCTCGCCGCCGTCATCGAGCGCGCCGCCATCCTCGGCGGCGGCACCTCCCTCCACATCGCCCCCGCCCTCGGCCTCGCGCCCACGATCCACGAGTCCGCCGCCGCAGGGCCGCCCGCCGAGCGTGAAGCAATCGAGGCCGCGCTCCAGGAGTCGCACGGGCGGATCGAGGGGCCGTTCGGCGCGGCGGCGGCGCTCGGCGTCAACCCGAACACGCTCAGATCCCGGATGCGGCGGCTCAGCATCGACTGGAGCCGCTGGCGCTGATCCGCCGGCGCTGATCCACTACAGCGTGGATCAGAGCGTTTCGAGGTACGCCAGGATGTCCGAGATGTCCTGATCGCTCAGATCGGGGAACGCGGGCATCTCCTCCTCGCCGTTCTGCACGACCTCGGCGGTCTCCGCGTCGCCCTCCGGGTTCCCGGCGATGGCCGGGCCGGTGCCGCCTTCCCCCGCAGCGCCGTGGCAGCCCGCGCAATTGTCGGAGTACAGCACCCCGCCGCTGGTGGCGTCGCCGTTGGCGGCAGAGATGTCCTTGTTGGCTTCCTCGTCGGCGCAGCCGGACAGGAGCAGGGCGAAGATCGTCAGTGTGTTCAAAAGCATGATGTGTCTCCAGCAGTTCTGATAACCCATAGACTCTCAGACACAGTCCTGGACTGTATCGAAAAGAATGACTGTGCGCATCAAACCGTTAAAAACTCCGCTATCGCGATCCGCCCGTCCCGCTCCGTGTACCGGACGATCACCTCCCCCGCGCTCACCTCCCCCGTCTGCCGGTCGCGCCGGAACCACCGCTCCCGCTCCACGACGTGCCGCCCGAGCAACAGCCGCTCCTCCACCTCCGCCCGCACCGCCTCAAACCGCCCGAACAGCCCAGCGTACCGCTCGCGGAACGCCTCCATCCCCCGCGATCTGACGGTCCCGTCCTCCTCAAGCACCGCTACCTCCGGGTGGTAACAGGCGCAGAACGCATCCAGATCGGCCCGGTTATAGGCGTCGAGCTGTTCGCGCGACAGCCTCAGGATGAGCGGCTCAGCTTTCATCTCCTTACTCTCCACCCCGCATCATACCGGATTGAGAAGGAGAATGCCGTCCCTTCTCCCTGGGACGGGGAGAAGGTGGCAGCCGGAGGCTGACGGATGAGGGGAAAGCCGTTCTCAAACGCCCCTCATCCGGCCCT
>JBEIQZ010000366.1:0-6350 GCA_040376255.1 Alphaproteobacteria bacterium | reverse complement strand
GCGCAGCGCCTCCATGAAGGAGATCGCGTAGGTGCTGTGCTCGGCGATGCCGGTGCCGACGGTGAGGATGTTGAGGTCGAAGATGATGTCCTCGTCGGGGAACCCGGCCTGCTGCGTGAGCAGGGCGTGGGCGCGGCGGCAGATCTCCACCCGGCGCTCCACGGTCACCGCCTGCCCCTCCTCGTCGAAGGCCATCACGACGACGGCGGCGCCGTAGCGGCGGACGAGGCGGGCGTGGCGCAGGAACTCGGCCTCGCCCTCCTTCATCGAGATGGAGTTGACGATGCCCTTGCCCTGGAGGCACCTGAGCCCGGCCTCAATGACAGAGAACTTCGAGCTGTCGACCATGATCGGCAGCCGCGCGATGGCCGGATCGGCGCCCAGGTAGTTGAGGAAGCGGGTCATCGCCGCCTCCGAGTCGAGCATCCCCTCGTCCATGTTGACGTCGATCACGTTCGCCCCGCCCTCCACCTGAGAGCGGGCGACGCTGAGCGCCTCCTCGTAGCGCCCGTCCTTGATGAGCCGCGCGAACCTCCGCGATCCGGTGACGTTGGTGCGCTCCCCGACCATGATCAGGTTGCTCTCCGGGCGCACGGTCAGCGGCTCCATGCCGGAGTAGCGGCTGAGCGGCGGGGGGGCGGCGACCGGGCGCGGGGCCAGCCCGGCGACGGCCTCAGCGATGGCCCGGATGTGGGCGGGGCCGGTGCCGCAGCAGCCGCCGACGAGGTTCACGAAGCCGCGATCCGCGTAGTCGCGCAGCGTCAGCGCCATCGCGCCGGGCGTCTCGTCGTAGGCGCCCATCGCGTTCGGCAGGCCCGCGTTCGGGTAGCAGAAGGTGCGCGTCCCGGCGATCTTCGACAATTCCTCGACGTAGGGCCGCATGTCCGAGGCGCCGAGCGCGCAATTCAGCCCCACCCCGAACAGCGGAACGTGCGAGATCGAGTTCCAGAACGCCTCCAGCGTCTGCCCCGAGAGCGTGCGGCCCGAGCGGTCGGTGATGGTCACCGAGGCCAGCACCGGCAGGCGCCGCCCGGTGTCCTGAAAAAACTCCTCGATGGCGAACAGGCAGGCCTTCAGGTTCAGCGTGTCGAACGTCGTCTCCGGCAGCAGCAGATCGACCCCGCCGCGCACGAGCGCCGCCGTCTGCTCGTAGTAGGCGGCCTTCAACTGCATGAAGGTCACCGCCCGGTACGCCGGATCGTTGACGTCGGGCGAGAGCGAGCCGGTCTTGGTGGTCGGGCCGATGGCGCCCGCCACGAAGCGGGGCCGATCCGGGGTCGACAGCGCGCGCGCCGCCTCCACCGCCACCCGCGCCGCCGCCTCGTTCAGCTCCCCGACCAGCCCCTCCATCCCGTAGTCGGCCAGCGAGAAGGCGTTGCAGTTGAAGGAGTTCGTCTCGATGATGTCGGCGCCCGCCTCCAGGTAGGCCCGGTGGATGCTGCCGATGATCTCCGGGCGCGTCAGCACCAGCAGATCGTTGTTGCCCTTCAGCGGGCGGTCGAAATTCCGGAAGCGGTCGCCCCGGTAGTCGGCCTCCTCCAGCCCGTACCCCTGGATCTGTGTCCCCATCGCCCCGTCGAGGATGACGATTTTTCTGTCAAAGAGCTGCCGGAGCGCCTCATTGGCGTCTGGCATCTGTGCTGTATTTTCCATGCAGTCATCCCCTCTGTTTTGTTGTCCGCACCGGCTCCCGCCTCGTGTCCTTCGCCGTATCCTTCTTCGCCGCGTCCTTCCGGGCCACCGCGAGCAGCGTCGGCAGCCCGCGCCGGTCGGGCGCCGAATTCTCCACCGTCACCCCGTTGAAGCCCGCCTCATAGAGCATCTGCCCCAGATCCTTGTGGGCGAACCCCGGCCACAGGTGGCCCAGCTCCTGCCCGTGCCGATCCAGCTCCATCACCACCAGCCGCCCGCCCGGCTTCAGCGCCCGGAAGGCCGCGACGAGCCCCGCGACCGGGGACTGCAGGTGGTGGAGCGTCTGGGTGCAGAAGATCAGATCCGCCGGCTCAGGCAGGCAGAACGTACCGATGTCCGCCTCTACCGGGATGATCCGGCACGCCCCCGCCCGATCCAGCAGCGACGTGAGCGCCGCCGCCGACCGATCCACCGCGTACAGCCGCGCCGCCGACCCCGCCAGCAGCAGCGTCAGCTCCCCCGTCCCCACCCCCAGATCGGCTACCACCCCGAGGTCATGCACCGCCAGCAGCGCCCGCGACAGCGCCTCCCAGCTCCGCCCCGGCTGGTACCGATCCGGCTCCTCCTCCTGCCGCTGCCGCAGGAGCCGCTGCAATTGCTCCTGATCCGCCTCAGAGAGCCGCCCCGCCGCCCCGTCCAGCCACTCCGGCCCCCCCGCCGCGCTGTACCACACCCGCCGCCCCTCCGGGCGCGCCTGGATCAGCCCCGCCTCCTTCAGCGCCCGCAGCATCCCCGATGCCGTCGTCGGCCCTGTACCGAGGAACTCCGCCGCCTCCCCCGACAGCAATTCCTCCTCCCGGAGCGCCTGCCACAGCCTCAGACGCCCCGGATCTCCGAGCGCCCGGAACAGCAGCGCGGTCTCAGCCTTCTCCTCCACCGACCCTCCAGCCGCCACAATGCCGCAGATACTGCGTCAATGCGCGTATCTGCGTACTATCACAGCCTGGAAAAATACGCTACGTCATTACGCGCAGAGACGTATCATATCCTGCTCGCTGATGATATCCGCACGCATTTCATGCGCGCCGATATCAATCCAGCAACCGCGCTATCGCCCCCTCCAGCGTCCCGTCCGTGACGCACGCCTCCAGCCGGTGTCCCTTCCCCTCCACCCGGATCAATTCCACCCCCGGCCCCCCGCCCGCCGCGAGCGCCTCCGACCCCGCGATCGGCACCACCTCATCGTCCGCGCTGTGGATCAGGATCGCGCGGCTCCCCGCCGGGAGCTCCGCCGGGAACCCGAACTTGACCCCCGCCTGCGCCAGGAACAGCGCCGGGCCGCGCCACGTCCCCTCCTGCATCAGCACCAACAAGAGCGCCCCGCCGTAGGAGGAGCCGATCACCAGCTCCGGCTGCAGCGCCGCGATGGCCTCCCGCGCCTGCTGGAGCGCCAGCAGAAAATCCCCCGTCGTGAGCTGCGGCGTGCAGCCGCCGTACCGCTCCGCCAGCCACCGCGATTTTTTCCCGCCCGGCCCCGACTCCAGCCCGTGCAGAAACAGGATCTTCTTCATGTTGATCGCTCCTCTTATTTCCCGAACAGCCCCAACTGGTTGCTCACCTTCGCCGCCTTCTCCGCCAGCGGCACCGTCAGCACCGGCCCCGGCGCCTCCACCACCTCCACCACCAGGGCCGCCACCGGGGCCGCCGCGCCCTCCCGCTCCGCCTCCATGCAGCCCGTACACCAGCCGCCGCCCGCCAGCTCCAGCAGCTCCCCCGCCTCCAGCGCCTCCACTGCGTCCACCCCCAGGAACGCGCGCAGCACCTCCGGGGCGTTCCGGTTCCGCAATTCAAGGAACCCGGCATCCTCCTCCAGATCCACCCCGTACAGGCATGAGGCGACCGCCACCGGCGCCGCCAGCACCAGGCAGACCTCCCGCGCCCCCTGCGCCCGGAGCCGCCCCGCCACCGCCCGCACCCGCCCGCTGTCCAGCACCGTCCCGACCAGCACCGCCCGCCGCCCCGCCACCGCCGAGGCCGCCGACGCCTGATCCCCGCGCAGCCGCTCCAGCAGCAGGCCGCTCCGGCGGGCGAACCCGGCGGCCACCGGCTCCGCCGCCGCGCCGAGCGCAAGCACCGCGCCCTCCCCTGCTCCCTCAGCGAGCCGTTCGGCGAGCCGTCCGGCGAGCCGCTCCCCGATCCGCTGCCTGAGCGGGTGGGCCTCGGCGCCGCCGAACGCGCCGCCGGGGTGGCAGAGGTGGATCGGCTCCAGCAGGCAGCCCCGCTGCGGCTGGCGCAGGAAGGGCCGGATGCCCTGGACGGTCCCGCGCTCCAGGATCACCAATTCCCCCGGCTCGACCTCCCGCACCGCGACCCCGCCCGCCTCGCGGATCGCCTCGCGCTCCGAGGCCAGCAGCCGCGCCTCCCCCGCCTGCCCCAGCCACAGCGGGCGCCGCCCCTGCGGATCGCGCAGCCCGATCAGCCGATCCTCGTCCATTACCAGCAGCGAGAACCCGCCCTCAAGCTGCCTGCTCACGTCCAGCAGCCGGTTGATCGTCGTCTTCTGCTCGCTGGCTGCCAGCGCTGCCGCGATCAATTCCGCGTCCCCGCCGCCCTGGAGCATCCCGCCCCGCTCCAGCGCCGCCTCCCGCAGCCGCGCCGCGCTCCCGAGCGCCCCGTCGAAGGCCACCGCGAGCGCCCCGCTGCGGATCTCCCCGGTGAACAGCGGGCGCCCGCCCCGCCCCCGCCAGCCGATCACAGCGTTGACCCTGCTGATCCGGTCGCCCCGCCCGCTCTGCCGCTCCGCCTGCCCCGTCGGCCCCGCCGGACGGATGCGAACCCGGAACCCGTCCTCCGCCACCTCCCGGCAGGCGAGGCTCACCCCCTCCGCCTCCGCCTGCCCCGCCCGCCCCGCCATCGCCGCCAGCAGCCTCCCGCACAGCGCGATCTCCCGCTGCCCGCCAAGAACCGCCGCCAACGCCGAGGTGTGCGCCATGATGCTCCCGCGAAGGCTCTAACGCGCCGACACCTACCCCGCCCACGCCGCGAAGCTGCCCCTGAAGACCGCCTCCAGCTCCGCCAGCGGCGCCGACCACCCCGCCGCCGACAGAGAATCCCCGCCGGTGGTACCGAGCCGCAGCCACGGCACCGAAGGCGGCAGCATCGCGCGCACCTGTGTCTGTTGTGCGGGCGGGTAGGCGATGAGGACGCGCCCGTGCGCCTCGCCGACGAGCAGCGGCAGATCCCACTCCCCTTCCAGCGCGAGGCCGACCGGCCCGTCCCTGCGGCCCGCGCTGCCGCCGCCGAGGCAGCACTCGGTCAGGGCGACGAGCAGCCCGCCGTCGGAGCAGTCGTGGGCGACCTCGACGAGCGACGCCGCGATGAGCGCCCGGAGCGCGTCGTGCAACGTGCGCTCCCAGGCGGGGGAGACCTCGGGCGGCGCTCCGGCGTGGAGGCTGTGGACGGCGCGCAGGTAGAGCGAGCCGCCGAGGTGGCGCGTGGCGAGGACGCCGATCAGCGCGACCTCCAGCCCGGCCTGCCCGAAGGCGGCGCGGACGTCGCGGCGCGGCCCCCGGTACATGCCGACGACGGCGAGGCCGGGGGTCGGGAGGATGCTGCGCCCGTCGGTCTCGTTGTAGAGCGAGACGTTGCCGGAGACGACCGGGATGGAGAGCAGGCGGCAGGCCTCGGCCATGCCGTCGATGGAGCGCGCGAACTGGCCCATGATCTCGGGGCGCTCGGGGTTGCCGAAGTTGAGGCAGTCGGTGAGGCCGATGGGTTCGGCGCCGACGCAGGCGAGGTTGCGGGCGGCCTCGGTGACCTGGCCCATCGTGCCGGTGTACGGGTCGAGGCCGACGTGGCGCCCGTTGCACTCGGCGACGAAGGCGAGGTGGATGTCGGTGCCTTTGATGCGGATCACCGCCGCGTCACCGCCCGGCCCGGCCTCTACGTCGGTGCCGACCTGGTGGTCGTACTGGCGCCAGATCCAGCGCTTGTCGCTGACATCGGGGTCGGCCAGCATCTGCTTCAGCACGGCGGGGATGTCGGCGGGGTGGATGAGCGCGGGGATCGGGGGCGGGGCGGCGGGCTCCGTCCAGGGGCGCTGGTAGACGGGCGCGGCGTCGGTGAGCAGCGGCACGGGGATGCCCGCGACCTCCACGCCGTGCCAGGTGGTGCGCCAGTGTCCGTCCCCGGTGACCTCCCCGACCTCAGCGACCTGCAGATCCCACTTCTGGAACACCTCGGTGACCTCGGCCTCCCGGCCCTTCTGGAGCACGATCAGCATGCGCTCCTGGCTCTCGGAGAGCAGGATCTCGTAGGGGGTCATGCCCTGCTCGCGCATCGGCACCCGGTCGAGGTGCATCAGCAGCCCCGCGCCGCCGCGCCCGGCCATCTCCACCGACGAAGAGGTCAGGCCCGCCGCGCCCATGTCCTGGATGCCGACGATGCAGCCGCGCTCCATCAGCTCCAGGCATGCCTCCAATAACAGTTTTTCCTGGAACGGATCGCCGACCTGCACCGTGGGGCGCTTCTCCTCGGAGCCCTCGCCGAAGCTCTCGGAGGCCATCGTGGCGCCGTGGATGCCGTCGCGCCCGGTGCGCGCCCCGACATAGAACACCGGGTTCCCGACGCCCGCCGCCGTACCGAGGAAGATCCGATCCTTCCGCACCAGCCCGGCGCAGAAGGCGTTGACGAGGCAGTTGCCGTCGTAGGAGGCGTCG
>JBEIQZ010000728.1:0-2369 GCA_040376255.1 Alphaproteobacteria bacterium | reverse complement strand
CCAGCAAGACCTTCTCTGCCCTGAAGAAGCGCCTGGAGGCGCGGCTCTCGGCACGTTGAGCGCAACGGCCCCACCAGCGACAGACGCTGGATGATACTCCGCCCGGCGGGGTTCACGCGCCCCCCAGCAGCGGCGCCATCTGAGCCCGCAGCATCGCCTCCATGCCCGCCCGGTTCCGCGCGAAGAAGCCCGCCGCGTAGGCCGAATCCACACCCGGCGGCGGATGCGCCACCATCGCCGCCTCCATCCTCTCCAGCAGAATCACCGGCAGGTTCTCCCGCACCACCCGGCTGAGCCGGGGCCGCCCAGGTGCCACAGGCGCCGCAGGCTCTCCCGGCACCGCATACTCCCCCGGCATCTCCACCTCCGGCGCCTCCGCCTCCAGCTCCGCCAGCCGCTTCCGCATCTTCGCCGCCGACCGCTCGCACGCCTGCTCCCGTGCCTTGTGGATCGCCGCGCGCTCCCGCTGGCCCGCCACATCCTTCTCCAGCCTGTCGAGCTGCTTCTTCTGCTCTGCCTGCGGGTCAGGCAGCCCCAGCACCTTCTGGAGCAGCACCCCCATCGCGGGCAACAGGTGGCCCGTGGCAAAGCCGAGATCCTCGCGGGCGACGACGAACCGCTCATCGTGTCCCTTTGCGTGCAGCCGCCCGCTGTCGAGGTGCGTCAGCTCATGGCAGGCGACCCCGTGCAAGAACGTGGCGATGGCGACGGGCCGCTCCCGGTGCGCCTTCACCACCTGCGCGAACCGGTCGGGGTGGATGTAGATCATCCCCGCCTTCCCCGGCGTGTGGTCGGCCATGCCAACCACCGTGTCGTCCAGCACGAACCCAGGCTTGAAGGCGCGACGGATGCGCGCCTCCGTGGCGATGAGCCGCAGGCAGGCGTCCCACACCACCAGATACGGCATCCAGCGGGCGTACCCCTTCTTGAACCGCCTCGCCCGCCCTGCGTCGTAGGTCTTCTTGCTGATGCGGAGGCCCGCGTGCTTCCCGAACGGGTTGCGGACGCGCACCGGCTCCCCCCCGGCGAGCTTCTGGAGCGCGGCCTGGAGCTGCGGCACCACGGAGAGCTGCATCAGCCCGCCGCCGCCCGGCTTCATCGCCATCTCTCCGGCCTTCTCGATGGCACGCCCGATGGTCTTCACCGCTTCGGCCTTCTCCTCCTGATCCGCCCCCTCGTTCACAACGGTGTCGAGCGCCATCTGAACCGCTGGGGCGAACACCCCCCGGTGCATCTGCCCCGACCACGTTCTGTCCGCCTCCGGATCGGCGTCAGCCGCCCCGGTGTCTGCCCCCTCAAGGAAGGCCCGGATCACCTTCACCGCTTGCCCGCCGCCGGAGCCGCCAGAGCCGCCAGAGCCGCCCGGTGCTGCGATGTCTCCCTCCAGGCCGCCGAGGTTCGCGGCCGCCTTGAAGCCGGGGCTGACCACCGGCTGACGCTGCGCTACCCCGTCCCCTTCCTCCTGCGTCGGGGGGGCGCGGGTGCCTCGCGGCGCCGCTGACGACGCTACCTCCTCTTTCTGCGCCTGCGAGAGCCGCTGCTCGTAGTAGTCCACGATCCCGCCCGCCGCCTCTGCCATCGCACGCTGGAAGTCGGCATCCCCGAACGCTGCCGCCGCCATCTCCCCCAGCTCCGCAAGCTCCTCGCTCTCCTGCTCCGGGTCGATCACCTCCACCTCGTCCTTGTCCCGCCCCAGGCTCTCGTTCTCCCGCTCCACCTCCTCGACGATGGACTCAAACTTGTAGCCCGCATTCGCCTGGAAGGCGTCCCGCGCGGCGTTCAGCGGGTAGCCCTCCTCTCCCGGTCGGACGGTCGTGTGCAGGTCGATCACCACGTCGGCCTTCATCCCGCCCCGCCGCGATGACTTTTTGAACTGGAACAGCCCGTTCAACCGGATGTAGTACGCCCCGCCCTTGTCTCCCGGTGGCCGCCTGTGCGCCTTCACCGTCGCTTCGGTGTTCGGCCCCCACTGCGTCGGCACCCCCGGCACCCGCGAGCCGCCCCGCCGCGAGAACAGCGGGGACACGACCTCCCCGTTGAAGACGATCTCGATGTCGGGCAGGTCGTTGGCGGCCAGCATCTCTATGATGCGGGTGCGCGCGTCCACATGGGTCTGTCGGGCATAATCCCACTGGTAGTTGTACTTCGTGGCGACATCGTGAACCCGGATCTCCGTCCCCTGGCGGAAGTCCTCCTGAAAGACCTGCACATCGGCGTCGGCGCCGTCCGCGACAGCGAGGTTGTCGCGGCTGTGCATCTCCCAGCGGAAGGTGTCGGAGACGCCGAGGATGACGGCTTTCGCCACGCCGAAGCCGCCCGCCGCCTCGCCGCTGTTGGCCGCGCCGCGCTTCCCGCTCTCCCCGATGGTG
>JBEIQZ010000580.1:0-3828 GCA_040376255.1 Alphaproteobacteria bacterium | reverse complement strand
CGGCGAGACCATGGTGGATGTGTCCAGGAATTGAAGGTAGCGACAGTCTGGGTGGGTTGGGGTCTGGGAGGGGGGTTTGAGCGGGGCGGGTGGCCGTCTGTGGCGACGGTGATACGATGAGGGGATGCATATTTTCGTTACAGGCGCTACCGGTCAGATCGGGCTTCCGCTGGTTGTGGCGCTGATCGGCGCGGGTCACACGGTCGCGGGGCTCGGTCGTTGCAAAAAGGGGCTGGAGCGGCTGGCGGCGACCGGCGCGACGGCGATTGAGGGCAGCCTGGAGGACGGGGCCGGAGCGGGCGGCGCGCTGGCGCAGGGGCTGGCGGGCGCGGAGGCGGTGTTCCACCTCGCGGGCGGGGTGCGCGGGCGGGGGAAGGCCACGGCGGAGGTGCTCAACCACCAGGGGAGCCGCCTGCTGCTCGACGCGATCCGGCAGCATGCGCCGGGGCTGCAGAAGCTCGTTTTCGCGTCCACCTGCGCGGTCTACGGCGACCGCAACGGGCTGTGGGTGACGGAGGACTACGCCCCTGCTCCGCACACGGAATACGGCGCCAGCAAGCTCGCGGCGGAGAAGCTGCTGCTCGGTTCGGGGGTGCCGACCTGCGTGGCGCGGATCGCGGCGGTCTACGGGCCGGGGTTCAGGATGATGCAGGTCGGACAGATGCAGCGCGGCCGCGCCCTCCTCCCCGGCGAGGGCCAGAACTTCCTGCCGCTGATCCACATCGACGACTGCACCGGCGCGCTGCTCCGCCTGCTCGACGCCGGGGAGCCGGGCCGGATCTACCACGTCGCCGCCCCCGCCACGCTGCAATTGCGCGAGTTCTACAAGCTCGTCCACGCCCGCGCCGGGGGCCGCCCGCTCCGGTTCTGGTCGACGTGGATCCCCGGCGCCATCCAGAAGCAGGCCGCCGCCCTGAACGAGCGCCTCCAGACCGCCCTCAACCGGAAGCCGCGCCTCACCAACGACGCGCTGAAGCTCTGGACCGCAGGCGTCCGCCTGAAAACCGAGCGCCTTGAAAAAGAGCTGAGCTACACCTGGAAGTGGCCCGAGCACAAGGCCGCCATCGCCGCCTGCTTCCCACCAACTTAGCCCCGCTCCCGCCCCTCAAACCCCCGCCCCCTCATCCGGCCCTTCGGGCCACCTTCTCCCTCAGGAGAAGGGACAAAACCCCGTCCCGCTACATACTCACAATCAATCTTCCGGTCCAGTCGACGGCGTCCGTGCTGTCGTCCTCGCGCCCGGTAGTGAGGAGATCCGGGGAGCCGTCGCCGTTGAGATCGCCGAAGGCGATGCGGCTGGAGGTGGGCCACCAGAGGAAGCGGCCTGCTTCGGGGGCGAGTCCGGCGGCGGTGGTGCGCCAGGCGCGCCAGTAGCCGCCGGCCCCGGCGCTCAGGTCAGCGGTGCCGTCGCCGTCGATGTCACCGGCCCAGAGGCCGTCGGCGTCTTCGCTGGCGGTGAAGGTCCCGGCGGCGGTCTCGACGGTGAGGGCGCCTTCGGCGAGGTGGGCGAGGTCATCGGCGCCGTCGCCGTCGAGGTCGGCGGCGGCGAGGGCGCAGCCGGTCTCTTTGCACTGGGCGACGGCGTCGATCCCGTCGCCGTCTGCGTCCCAGACGGCGATATCGACGATGTTTGTCGAGGGTTCGCCGGGGTTCTGGAAGCCGAGGGGGTCGAGGTAGAGGAGGCTGCTGCCGGTGGCGACGACGACGTCCCCGGCGGGGAAGCTGCCGCAGTCGACGAGGCGGGCGTCGGGGATTTCGACGGGGGCGAGGGCTTCACCGAGCTGCCCGTCTGCCGCGACGGTGTAGCGGTAGAGGGTGGGGGTGGTGTCGTCAAGGAGGAGGTGGACCTGATCTCCGCAGACGGCGATATCGAGGACCTCGCCGGAGTCGGCCAGCACGACGAGCGGCGCGGCGGTGAGGGTGCCGTTGCCTTCAATGTCGCCGGTGAAGGCGCGGAGGCCGACGCTGGCGTCGCCCTGGATGCCGGCGATGACATCGACGATGCCGTCGCCGTTGAAGTCACCGACCCAGGGATCGCCGCCGATGTCGAGGGCGAGGCCCTGCGCGCCGGGGGTCTGGACGCGCCAGGGGACGCCCTCATCGGTGTCGGCGGTGTTGGGGTCGTCGGTGGTGAAGGCGCCGGGGAGGCCGACGACGCGGGCGGCGCCGATGGCGATGTCCGGCCAGTCGTCCCCGACGAAGGAGCCGATGGCGAGGGCGGCGCCATCGGGGAGGCCGCCGGTGTTGAAGACGGTCGGGGACTCCTGGGGGGCGCCCCAGATCACGCGGAGGAGCTTGCCATCGGCGAGCAGGGCGAGATCCTGCACGCCGTCCTGATCGAGATCGCCGGCGGTCATCGCCACGCGGGACGGGATGGCGTCGGCGCCGAAGAGGCGGTAGCGGGTGGGGCTGGCGGCACCGGCGGTGACGACCCACGCCTGGGCGCCGGTGCCGCTGGCGAGCGGGCCGTAGGCGAGGACGTCGGGGATGTTGTCGCCGTTGACGTCGGCGGAGGGGAGCAGGCGGGCGCCGAGGCCCAATTCGAGCTCATAGTCGGCGGTGGTGGCGGAGACCCAGGTGCCGTCGTAGAGGGCGAAGCGGCGCAGCAGCCCGTCGATGGTGAGCAGGGTGACCTCGGCGGAGCCATCGACCGTGTAGTCCTCGGCGCTGACGCCGCTGACCGGGTAGAGGACCTCCAGGACGCTCTCCTGGGTGAAGCCCCAGAGCCCGTCGCCGATGCACCAGAGGATGCGGGTGGTGGTGCCGGACTGCAGGGCGAGCAGCATGTCGTTGACGCTGTCCCCGTCGAGATCGGTGACCGTGGCGGCGCTGATCAGATCGGCGTCGCCCGGATCGAACCCGGCGCCCCAGGTGAGGCCGCCCCCGTCGCGGCCCCGGAGCAGGATGAGCGCACCCTCTGAGCGCACGAGCAGATCGGTCGCGCCGTCCGCATCGACCTGGACGGCGTTCATCTCCAGCACCGGCCCGGCGAGCGAGAGCACGCGCACCGGGGGCGCGCCGCCGGGGACGCCCCACCACACCTCGTTGCCGATAGACCAGGCGAAGCCGAACCCGGCGCCTGCCATCTGCTCGACGTCGCGCCCCTCGGCGGTGGGGAATTCGATCTCGCCCGGGGCGCCGGTGAGCGCCCATGCCGAGCCGGTCGCGCTGGCGCCGCCCGCCTCAGCGGTCAGGATCGCGGTCCCGGGGCCGCTGGAGCTGATCTCTGCGGTGCCCCAGCCGCCGCCGTCCGGCGCGACGGTCAGCGAGATCGCGGCGCCGGCGGCGTCGGTGCCGGTGACCGGGAGCGAGGCGGCGGGGACGGGCGCGCCCTGGTCGTTGGTGGCGAACACCGGCACGGAGACCGAGCCGGGGGTGCCGACCCCGCGACCGATCCAGACGCCGGTGACCTCAGAGGCCACCGGGCTCAGGTAGTCAGGCGTCTTCGGCTCTTCCTTCTTACAGGCCCACAACAGAAACAGGACGCCAGTGCCCATCCGCACCTCCACTGAGGCAGCATAACCGGTCAGCCATCCGGTTGTTCTTGCCGCGCCTGCTCCTCCTGATAGATCACCAGCAACTCCCGGAGGATCGCCACCATCACCGGCCCCACCAGCACCCCGACGAGCCCCATCCATGCCAGCCCGCCGAACACGCCGAGGAACACCAGCAGCGGGGACATGTCCGAATGCCCGCGCACGATCAGCGGCTTGATCAGGTTGTCGATCGAGCTGGTCAGCAGGACGGACCACCCCGTGAGGAGCAGCGCCGCCCCGCTGTCGCCCCGGCTGAGCGCCAGCAGCGCGAGCGGCACCCACACCAGCGCGG
>JBEIQZ010000849.1:0-1583 GCA_040376255.1 Alphaproteobacteria bacterium | reverse complement strand
GTCGGGCGGCTGGAGAAGCTCCTGCAGCAGCGGCAGGCGGAGCAGGAGGCAGCGGCGGCGAGGGCGCCCCGCCCGCGCACCGGGCGCGACCTGTCGGCCTCGCTGGGCGACATGGCGCCGGAGGACATGCCGCCGGGGCTGCGGCTGCCGGAGGAGTACATCGTGGGGATGGGTGGGGTGTGGCGCGACCGCTACGGGGACGGCGACACCGATCTGATCTGCCGCCGCCCGCTGTTCGTGGCCGCCATCGCGGAGGACATGGACTGCGCGGGCCAGAGCCTCGATGTCCGCTGGCACGACGGGCGCCGCTGGTGCCGCCGCTGGCTGCCGCGCGGGACGGCGCTGGTGGCGCACCGGCTGGCCGACGAGGCGCAGCGCGGGATGCCGGTCACCTCCGGCAGCGCGAAGGACATCGTCGCCTGGCTGGACGCCTTCCTCGCGGAGAACCCCATGCCGGAGCGCCGCACCTCCGCCACCCTCGGCTGGCGCGGCGACAGCTTCCTGTGGGGCCGGGAGGTCATCGGCGGGGAGCGGATCGAGCTGGCCCAGGAGGAGGAGGGGATCGCCCGCCTCGCCGCAGGCTACCGGGCCGCCGGGACCTGGGAGGGCTGGCTGGAGGCGATCCGCCCGGTGTCGCGGCTGCCGCGCGTCTATCTGGCGCTGCTGGCGTCGATGGTGCCGCCGCTCTACCGCTTCCTCGATGACGCCCCCGGCTTCTGCCTCGACCTGGCCGCCAAGACCTCCGGCGGGAAGACCACGGCGCTGCGGGTGGCGGCGTCGGTGTGGGGGCTGCCGCAGGACTCCGGCGAGGGGCTGATCCGCACCTGGGACAGCTCCACCACCGGCATTGAGCGGCTGGCGGCGTTCAGCAACCACCTGCCGCTCCTCCTCGACGACACCCGCCGCGTCGCGCTGGAGAACCAGCACCACCTGCAGCAGACCGTCTACGCCGTCAGCCAGGGACAGGGGCGCATGCGGGGGACGATCACCGGGCTGCAGAAGCAGGCGGCGTGGCGGACGGTGATGATCTCGACGGGCGAGGATCGGCTGGTGGATCTGCTGCGGGCGGGCGGTGCGGCGGCGCGGCTGCTGTGCCTGTGGGGCTCGCCGTTCGGGGAGGCGCAACAGGCGCTGGTGGACGGGTTGCGGGTGCAGCTCCTCCAGCACCACGGTCACCTCGGCCCCCGGCTGATCCGCCACCTGCAGGGGGAGCATCAGGGCGAGGTCGTGCGCGGGATCTACCGGCACTGGCTCCACCGCTGGCAGGAGAAGGCCGGAGGGAACCAGGTGGCGGCGCGCGGAGCGGGCTACCTGGCGCTGCTGTCGACGGCGCAGGAGATCGGGGAGCAGCTCGGGCTGCCGAAGCCGCTGATCGACCCGATGGGGGAGGCGCTGGCGGCGCTCGGGATCGCGCAGGAGGAGGCGGCGCTGGAGGTGAAGGCGCTGCGGCTGACATGGGAATGGGCGGTGGCACACAGCGAGGGGTTCCTGGGGCGGGAGGTGAAGGATCGGGAGTACAACGGACGTCCGCCCGCCGGGGGATGGCTGGGGAGGTGGGAGGAGGGCGAGATGTGGACGTACAT
>JBEIQZ010000643.1:0-3068 GCA_040376255.1 Alphaproteobacteria bacterium | reverse complement strand
CACCCGGTGGCGGCGCAGCAGCGCCGTGCGCTCCTCAACGGTGCCGGGAGACACAGGATCTTCGGCCGCTCCGGCCCGCTCCGGCGCCGATTCCCGCGAGAACAGCCGCTGCCACCAGCCGCGCGGCTCCGGCGGCCCGCCCTCCTCCGCGCGGGCCGCCCGCACCCGGCCCGCGTCCACCGTCACCAGCGCCCCGGTCTCGGCGTCCTCCAGCGCGACAAGCCCCGCCGGCGGCATCGCCGCCTCCAGCGGATCGTGGAACAGGAACGCATGGACCCGGTGCCGCCGGGAGAGCGCCCGCAGCGGGTCGGTGAAGCGCGGCGGGCTCAGGAAGTCCGAGAGGATCACCACCACCGAGCGCCGCTTCAGGATGCGGTTCGCATGCTCCAGCGCGAGGCCGAGGTCGGTTCGGGGCGAGGCCGCCGCCCCCTCGAACGCCGCCCGGATCACCTCCCAGCCGTGCCCCCGGCTCTTGCGCGGCGGCAGGAACGTCTCGACCCGGTCGGTGAACCGCAGGAGCCCCACCCGGTCGCTGCTCCGGAGCGCCGCGTAGGCCAGCCCCCCCGCCACCCGCGCCACCTGCAGCCGCTTGTCCGTGCGCCCGTCCTGCCCGCCCCCGCCGAACCGCACCGAGCCGCTGACGTCCAGGATCAGCAGCATCGTCAGCTCCCGCTCCTCGCGGAACTCCTTTACATAGGGCTCGTCCGAGCGGGCCGTCACGTTCCAGTCGATCCAGCGCACGTCATCGCCGGGGACGTAGGGCCGCACCTCCTCAAATTCCATCCCGCTGCCCTTGAACGCCGAGCGGTACTCGCCTGCAGCGAGGCTGTCGATGTTCCGGCCCGCCTGGATGTGAAGGCGCTGGATCTGACGCAGCTCCTCAGGTGTGAGCATGCCTCACCTTATCAAAACGTCATGGGGTCTTGACCGATCCAAGGATCTCCCGCACCACCTCATCCACGCTGATCCGATCCGCCTCCGCCTCATAGCTGAGCAGCACCCGGTGGCGCAGCACGTCCAGCGCGATCATCTTCACGTCGTCCGGGGTGGCGAAGTCCCGGTCGTCGAGCAGCGCCGCCGCCCGCGCCGCGAGGCTCAGGCTCAGCGTCGCGCGCGGAGATGCACCGAATTGCACGAGCCGGGCCAGCCGGGGGGAGACCGAGGCCGGGGCGCGGGTGGCCTGCACCAGGCTCACGATGTAGTCCGCGAGGCTCGGCTTCACCGTGATCTGCCGCACCAGCCCCTGCATCCACACCAATTCCTCCGGCTGGAGCACCGCCTCAGGCACCATCGGCGGCTTCACCGCCCGCTCCAGCACCTCGCGCTCCTCTGCAGCGGTCGGGTAGGTGACCAGCACCTTGAACAGGAAGCGGTCGAGCTGCGCCTCAGGCAACGGGTAGGTCCCCTCCTGCTCGATCGGGTTCTGCGTCGCCAGCACCAGGAACGGGCGCGGCAGCGCCATCGTCTGTTCGGCGATCGTCACCTGCCGCTCCTGCATCGCCTCCAGCAGCGCAGACTGCACCTTCGCCGGAGCGCGGTTGATCTCGTCCGCCAGCAGGATGTTCGCGAACACCGGCCCGAGCCGCGTGGTGAAGCTCCCGTCGCGCGGGTTGTAGATCTGGGTCCCCACCACGTCCGCCGGGAGCAGATCGGGCGTGAACTGGATGCGCGAGAACCGCGCGTGGATCGTCTGCGCGAGCGCCTTGACCGCCGTCGTCTTCGCCAGCCCCGGCGCGCCCTCCAGCAGCAGGTGTCCGTCGCAGAGCAGCCCCAGCATCAGCCGATCCATCAGGTTCCGCTGACCCACCAGCACCCGCCCCACCTGCTCCCGCGCCGTCCCCAGCATCCGCGATGCCTGCCGGATCTGAGTGAGCAGATCGCCGCCCCGGTTCAATTCCATCAGTTGTCTTTCCCCGTTATACGGTGGAACAGCTCCTTCCAGAAGCCGCCCGAGTCCTTCTCAGAGACCGCCCCCTTCCGGATATCCGACAACTCCCTAAGCAATTCCTCTTCGCGGGCGCTGAGCTGTGTCGGGACATCGACAACCACCTGCACCACATGGTCGCCCTGCGGCTGGCCATTGAACGCCGCGATGCCCTTGTTGCGGAGCGTGAAGGTCTTGCCTGACGGCGTCCCCGCCGGGATCTTCAGCCGCTCCTCCTGATCGATGGTGGACACCGACATCTCCCCGCCGAGGCAGGCCGTCGGGTAGCTGATGGGGATCGTCGTGAAGATGTTCTGGCCGTCCCGCTGGAAGTGCTCGTGCGGCTTCACATGGAAGGCCACGTAGAGATCGCCAGGCTGTCCGCCGGGATCTCCGAGCTCGCCCTTGCCGGGGTGGCGCATGCGGAGGCCGTTGTCGACGCCCGCCGGAACCTTCACCGAGAGCTTCTCCATCACCCGGATGCGCCCCGTGCCGGTGCAGGGCTGACAAGGCTCCTTGATCACCCGACCTGAGCCGCTGCACCTCTGGCAGGGGGTCCTGATCTGCATGAACATCTGGCGGTGGACGACCTCTCCGCTGCCCTCGCAGACCGGGCAGCGGATCGGCTGGCTGCCCTTGGCGGCGCCGCTCCCGGTGCAGGACTCGCAGGGCGCATGCCGGGGGTACTCGATCTCCTTCTGCGCGCCCTTCGCCGCCTCCAGGAAGTCGAGCCGGAGCGGGTACTCCAGATCCGCCCCCCGGCGCGGCCCGCGACGCCCGCCGCCGCCCCGGCGTCCGCCGCCCAGCAATTCCTCAAAGATGTCCCCGAGGTTGCTGAACACGTCCTCTGCCGAGTGGAAGCCGGAGTCCATCCCGGCGCCCCGGAGGCCCTGGTGCCCGAAGCGATCATACATCTGCCGCTTCTCAGCGTCCGAGAGCGCTTCATAGGCCTCAGCAGCCTCCTTGAAGCGCGCCTCAGCATCCTTATCACCCGGATTTTTGTCCGGGTGATACTTCATGGCGAGCGCGCGGAATGCTTTTTTGATGTCCGACTCCGACGCAGTGCGTGGGACGCCCAACACCTCATAGTAGTCTCGCTGGCCAGCCATATTTTCACCTCTCTCCAGAATATCCGACCGTACCT
>JBEIQZ010000761.1:0-2118 GCA_040376255.1 Alphaproteobacteria bacterium | reverse complement strand
GCATGCGCATCGTATGCTCCAAGTCGCAAGGCGGAGGCGGAGGCGGAGGCGGAGGCGGAGGCGGAGGCGAGCTCGCACCGTTTCGTCGCACAGCGCAGTGGAGCGACCGCACGACGCAGGAGCGCAGGTTCATGATCAAGACGGGTTTATTTGCGGCGATGGGGGCGGCGGGCGCGGTGTTCGTCGAGCGCGACGGCGCCCTGGTGGCGGAGCGGTTCCGCGACCTCCCGGCGGAGTGCGCGGCGGGGCGGAGCGGCGTTGCGCTCT
This sequence comes from Alphaproteobacteria bacterium, assembly GCA_040376255.1. Lineage (GTDB taxonomy): Bacteria > Myxococcota_A > UBA796 > UBA796 > SXON01 > JBEIQZ01. Next base: position 1,851 of record JBEIQZ010000761.1, on the reverse strand, counting down.
ACGACCGGAGCCTGTGCGGGGTGGTGTCGATGGCGGGGCGGGACACCAAGCGGTTCTGCAACGGGATGTTCTCGAACAACGTGCGGGATCTGCTGCCTGGCCAGAGCAACCGGAGCGTGATGCTCGACGACAAGGGGCGCATCCAGGGCCAGCTCGGGGTGTGGTGCGTGGAGCCGGATCGGCTGCTGATCGCGCTGGAGGGCGTGAAGCCGGAGGCGTTCATCGAGCGGTACGACCGGTACATCATCGCTGACGACGTGGAGATGGAGGATCTTTCGGGGGAGCTGGCGCAATTGTCGCTCCAGGGGCCGGGGGCGGCGGCGCTGCTGGCGCGGGTGGGGATGCCGGTGGCAGAGGAGGTGGCGGCGGCGCAGCCGGCGCAGGCGCTGGTGGTGCAGCCGATGGCGGTGCATCCGGTGGCGCGGTACGGCGACATCCGGGTGGTGCGGCGGGCGCGGTCGCGGGCGGGCGGGTACGATCTGCTGCTGCCGCGCGCGGAATTGGTGGCGGCCTGGGAGGCGCTGCGCGAGGCGGGGGCGGTCCCGGCGGGCGAGGAGGCGCAGGAGGTACTGCGGATCGAGGCGGGGCTGGCGCGGTGGCCGGCGGACATGGGGGAGCGGGCGCTGCTTCATGAGCTGCGGATGGTGGCGGACTACGCCAACTTCAACAAGGGCTGCTACATCGGGCAGGAGGTGATCAACCGGCTGGACGTGATGGGGCAGGTGACGAAGAAGCTCTGGGGGCTGGAGGTCGGCATCGACGCGATCCCCCCGGCGGGCGCTGAGGTGCGGCTGGGCGGGGAGGCGGTGGGCGTCGTCAGCTCGGGGGCGCGCGAGGGGCGGCGGGTGCGGGTGCTGGCGGTGCTGCGCAAGGCGGCGTGGAAGCCGGGGCTGGAGGTCGGGATCTACGCCGGGGAGCGGAGCGCGCCTGCGGTGGTGTGTGAGCTGCCGTTCCCTGACGGGGCGGGCGCCGGGGAGGCGGCCTGATGGGCAGCCTGATGAGCGCGGAGCAGGAGGAGAAGATCGCGGCGCAGGTGCTCCTCGTCGGGCTCTGCCCGCTGATCCCGATCCCGATCCTCGACGACTACGTCGAGCGCCAGATCCTCGCCTCGGCGATCCGGCGCCTGTCGCTGACCTCGGGGCGTCCGATCCCGGAGGAGACGATCACCACGCTGACCGAGGATCGGAGCAGCTTCCTCGTCGGCTGCCTGTGGGCCTGCGTCCGGTGGCCGTTCAAAAAGCTGTTCCGGACGGTGTTCTTCTTCCTTACAATAAAAGATATCGTCGACACCGTGAGCCGCACCAGCCACCGGGTCGCCATCGTCGCGCAGGCGATGGAGCGCGGGCTGCTGCCGGAGCAGGCGGAGCGGGTGCGGGTGGAGATGGACGCGGCGCTGGACAAGGTCAGCGTCTCGCCGGTCACGCGCACGGTGCTGCGGCACGAGAAGCGCGAGGTCGCGTGCTGGCAGGGGGAGGGGACGCTCCCGGCGCGGGCGGTGGCGTGGGCGCACCGGCGGGGCGGCGGCGGGGTGGTGGTGGAGAAGTTCCTGGAGCGGGTGTCGGCGCTCAGTTCGCCGTGATCGGCCCGTCCAGCCTGCCCTCGACGAACTGGCGCACCACCGGGTTGTCCGTCGTGCGGAACAATTCCGGCGCGCCGTGAAGGATGACAGATCCCTGGTGGAGCATGGCGATGCGGTCGGCGATGCGGAAGGTGGCCTGCATGTCGTGGCTGATGACGACGGAGGTGAGGCCGGGGCGGGCGTCCTGGGTGTCGCGGATGAGCGCGTCGATCTGGGCGGTCATGATCGGGTCGAGGCCGGTGGTGGGCTCGTCATAGAGGAGGAATTCGGGG
>JBEIQZ010000385.1:0-6033 GCA_040376255.1 Alphaproteobacteria bacterium | reverse complement strand
TCGTGCCGTCGTGATCCTGCCTTTCGCCTTTCGCCTTTCCTCTGTGACCTCTGTGCCTCCGTGCCTCCCAAACCCGCCTTTCCTCCGTGCCCCCTTCCCTACCGCTCCACCCGATGAAACCCCCGATAATCCAGCTCCCGCGTCCCATCCGGCATCACCTTCAGCACATCCACGAACCGCGCCCCCTCCACGATATCATCCAGCCCATACCGGTGCCGCGCGTGGATCATCTGCCCGATGGTCTCATCCGTCCCGGTCAGCGTCAAAAAGATCTCCCCTTTCTTCGCCCTGAGCCTGTCAAACGCGTCCGGCCCATAGAACGGGCTGTCGGGGGTGATGCGGTGCATGGCGGTCCACGAGAGCACGAACATACTGGAGCTGTTGCGGACGAGGGGGATCTGGACGGGGATGCGCATCTCATGGCCCTCCTGGGTGCGCTCCAGCAGGAGGATGATGACATTGAGCTGGGCCTCGGCGAGCGAGTTGTGGCGCCAGTTCGCCATACGGAACATGAGGTGGGGTTCGCCGTTGAAGGGGGTGATGACGGCGTTCTGGGAGAACAGCACGCGGGCGGTGGGGCGTGCGAGGCGGGCGAAGGCGAGGCCGGTGACGATGGCGGTGGTGAGGATACCGAAGAAGGACTCGACGACGACGAGCAGGTTGGACCAGCGGGTGACGGGGGCCATGAAGCCGAAGCCGATGGTAGCGAAGGTCTGGACGCTGAAGTAGAAGGCGTCCTCGACGTTCCGGGAGCGGGCGTTGGCGAGGGAGTCGGGTTCGGCGGCATAGAGCACGGCGAAGAGGGCGTTTATGACGAAGAACACGAACGCGGCGAAGCCGAAGAAGGCGGGCCACGAGGCGCTCAGGAGGGCGTGATAGAAGTCCTCCCAGGGGGCGAAGCGGCGCCCGATCACGCGGAAGGACGGTATCCGGCCCTTCTGGCTCTGGCGGAAGCGCACGTGCGGGTGGTTCTCAGCCATCTCTCTCTCCCCAGCGGAGGGTTTGTAGCATGGAGCGATCGACGAGGAGGTAGCGATCCTCACCGGTCTCCCACTCCCAGGGCTGATCGGGGGCGGCGCGGCGCACGAGCTTGAACGCGGCGACGGTTCCGGCGTCCAACTGGAGGGCGGCGGGGGCGGCGCTGATCGGGAGGCCGCGTCCGGGGTCCCAGGCGCCGAGGGCGGGGGGGGCGCCGACGACGCGCACCTCACCGGCGGGCGGGTCGATCAGGCGGAGGTAGACGCCGAGGTGGCGGCGGGCCTGTGCGCCGTCCCAGGCGGTCGGCACTTCGGCGGCGGCGACGCTGGCGCGGCCGGCGGCGTCGATATCGACGGAGATCCGGCCTTCGCGGGGGGCGGGGCAGCCCTCGGCGGGGCCGCAGGTGCGGCGGAGCAGGAGGTGTGCCGGGGTCAGCTCCATCACCTCTGTCCGGCCCCGGCTCCAGAGCTTCCCGCCCTCCTTCCGCCACGCCAGCCGCGCCCGGAGCCGCTCGCCGGTGGGGGTGAGGGTGAAGCGCATGTCGCGGCGGTTCTCCAGCTCCGACTGGCCGGCCAGGCCGCTCTCGGTGCCGTAGTAGACGGAGGGGACGCCGCGCAGGGTGAGGAGCAGATCGAGCGCGGCGTCGACTTTTGCGCTGTCGCCGCCGCAGGCGCTCAGGACGCGCGGGACGTCGTGGTTGTCGAGGAAGGTGACGCGGCTCTCCGGGTCAGTGAACAGCCCGTCCAGGCTCAGCGTCGCCGCGATGCGCCCCGGATGTCGTCCGCGACAAAAAACATCAATCATCGCATAGTGCAGCGGAAAATCGAACACTGCGTCCAGCCCTGCCGCCTGCCGCTGCTGCTCGACGCGCACCGGATCGCCCTCAAAGATCTCGCCGAGCAGCCAGAACCCCTCCCCCGCCTGCTGCTTGACCGCCGCCGACAGCTCTGCCAGAAAATCCGCCGGCATGTGCCGCACCGCGTCGATCCGGAAGCCGTCCGGGCGCACCTCTCTGATCCACTGCTGCGTCCACTCTCCGATCCACGACCGCACCTCCGGCCGCTCCTGCGCCAGATCCGGCAGCCCGTGGACCTCCCGCCCGATGACCTGCTCCGGGTCGCTCCAGTCCTCAATCGCACGCGCCTCATGGAACCACTCCGGATGTTCTACCCGCAACGGCGCATCAAACGACACATGATTATAGACCATATCCAGCACCAGCTTCATCCCGCGCAGGTTCAACGCATCCCGCAACCTCCGCAATTCCTCCACCGTCCCGAACCGGGGCTCTATCACCGCCGGGTTCCGCACCCAGTAGCCGTGGAACGCCGCATGCCCGAAAAACGGCTCCGTCCGCATCTCCCAGGTCGGCGAGATCCACACCGTATCGAACCCGAGATCCTGTATCCACGGGATCTTCTCCCGCACCCCGCTCAGATCCCCGCCGTGGACGCTCACCGGATCGCTCAGCCGGACAGAGCCATCATTGGCAGGATCTGCATTATAAAACCTGTCAATCAAAACAAAATAAATCGTGTTCATTTTTCATTCTCACAACAAATGCAATCACGAAGGAACGAAGGAACGAAGAGCTACACGAAGGAGGTGATTCTGAAAGTGGAAATACCTTGTAGTGCCTTTTCTTCGTTCTTTCCTTCGTTCCTTCGTTCCTTCGTGGTTGCATTTCCCCCTCCCCCTCACCTCCCCCCCAGCCACACATCCAACATCCCCCCTGCCCGCTGCCCGATGAACGGCGCCGCCTCTGCGATGGCCTCCGCCTCCCGCTCATGATCATGGTCGAGGAAGATCGGCACCTCAAACCGCTCCTGCTGCTCATCCCCCGGCGACTCCTTGCTGGAGAGCGTGAGGATGACCGTCACCGTCCACCGATAGCGCCCTCCGATAAAAGAATAAAAGCTCGCAGACGTCTCCACCAGCAATTGCATATCGCTCCCCTCCGCCCGCCCGAACATCCAGCGGAGCCGCTGCCCGCTGCTCCTGGCGGCGGTGAACGGCTGGAGCCAGACCTCCGGCGCGAGGAATTGCGGCTTCAGGTTGCGGCGCTCCAGGGCGTCGGTGAGGACGGTCTGTACGGCGGCGGGGGCGCCGAGGACGGCGCGCTGATCGAGCTGATCGGTGACGACGGCGACATCGACGGGGAGCTGCACCTCGGCCTGCTGGGGGAGCAGGTGGGGGATACAGGCGAACAGCATCAGAACCATACTTCTGTCTCCAGGGCCAGCAGGTGATGCCAGTGGCGCTCCACGTTGCCGAAGGTATTGTATTGATCCAGCGTCTCCACAAAACTGTTGCCGAACGCATTGTTCTGGGAGGAGTATTGCCCGCCGTAGAGGACGCGGAGGGAGGGGCGGGTGTAGATGCCGGGGCCGAGGGGGTTGAGCACGAAGCCGCCCTTCACCTGGAGGGTGGTGCGGGCGTCGCTGTCGCCGTATTCGAGGCCGCGCTCGTCCTGGACGCCGTCGGTGCCGGTGAAGATGGAGTCGGCGTGATCGCGGTAGCGGTCGCCGTTGGTGGAGAATTCTTCGGCGTAGCTGCTCTCCAGCAGGACGTGGAGCGAGGGCGTGAGGTAGACCTGCCCGCGCCCGATGACCGACCAGTAGCGCCGGGCGTCGTCGGAGGGGGCGATGGCGTTGTCGCCGTCCCGGTGGAGGCCGTAGAGGCCGCCGAGCACAAGATCGAGGCGCTGCGGGATCAGGCGGAGCTGGAGCTCGTCGCCCACGGTCAGGACGGTGCGCTCGTCGGTGAGGTCGTGGATGTAGAGGTCAGCGCTGACGCTGTTGTAGGTCTCAGAATAGAGATCCTGCGGGTGGAGCTTCTGCCAGGAGACAAAGAGGTTGTTCCAGCGGAGCGGGCCGAGGTCACCGAAGCCGAGGTAGCCGATCACCTTGCCTGACTGCGAGGCGCGGGCCTCCGGGGGCGGGGCGTCCTGATCGGCGCCGGGGTTCTCCTCGGCGTAGTTGAGGAGGAATTCGCCGCGCCAGTACTCCTCATAGCTGAGTCCGGGGGTCTGGTAGGGCGCGTAGCGGCTGCCCTCGACGGAGGGTTCGATGTAGCCCTGCCCGCCCGCGCCGATCTCCAGGTGGCGGCCCGCGCGCACCCGCACCGTCCCGCCCGCCGTCAGCACGGTGTTGTAGCGGCTCCCGCGCAGCGCGTAGCCCGCGTCGCCGAACCCGACAGAGACATCCACTGCTGGTGTGGGGATGGTCGCCTGCAGCCCGATGGTGTCGAGCAGCACCTGTCCGGGCCGCATATCGTAGAGGCCGAGATCGCCGAACGTCGACTCCAGGCTGCCGACGCGCCACACGACGCCGGGGATCAGCACGTTCCCCGCCTGCGCGTAGACCTGGGAGAGCCGGAACAGCCCGAGGCTCCCGCCCCCGCTGTCGGCCCCGGCGATGGAGCCGCCCTCGATCTTCACGTGGAGATCCGTCCACGGCACCGGCGCACCGACCTGCCGCTTCAGCAGATCGAGCTTCAGTTCGAGCGCCCCGTACGGCCCCTCGTTGAGCAGCCGCCCGTAGAGGTTCCAGTAGCCGAGCCGCCCGTCGCCGCCCGCGAAGTCCGGGCGCGTCTGGACGCGGAAGTAGCCGCCGAGCTGGGCCTGCGCGCGGGCCTCCGTCGTCAGCGCCAGCAGCAGCGCGAGTCCCGGGCCGATCACCGGGCCTCCAGGATCACGATGGAGCTCCCCTCGACGCCGTAGCTGCCGGTGACCTCGACGAGCCCCTCCGGATCGATGGTGCCCGAGGTGCGGCCCTCGCCCTCAAAGTAGGCCTGCGTGTCGACGATCCGGCCCCAGGCGCTCCCTCCGGGGAGCGTGAAGGTGACCGGGTAGCGCTCGAAGTTGAGGAGCGCCACGATCTCCGGCCCCCACGCCCCGCCCGACGCCGGACCGCCCCCGTCGTCGTACCAGTGGATCATCAGGCGGCGGCTGCCCCAGTCGGGGTCGCCGTTCCCCTCGCCCTTCCAGGCGAGCGGCATGTGGGCGCCGTACTCGGTCGGAGAGAGCGCGTCGGTGCGGGAGAGCCGCCAGCGCAGGATCTTCGAGACGAAGTCATACATGCGCCAGCGCTCGTCCTGCGCCTGCCACTCGCCCCAGCGGAACCAGTTCCACTCGTTGTCAGCGGAGGTGGAGTAGGCGTTGTTGTTGCCGTACTGCGTCCGCATCCACTCGTCGCCGCCGAGGATCATCGGCGTCCCCTGCGAGATCGCCATCCCGGTGAACATCGCCCGCATGAGCTGGCGCTTCAGCGGCTCGTTGTCCATCCCCCAGTCGCGGGATCGGTTGTTGTTCTCGCCGCTGGCGGTGTCGCACCAGGCCGAGGTCGGGTCGTCGCAGCAGACGGGGTTGAGCGGGCCGCAGTTGTTGTTCTTCTCGTTGAACGAGAACAGATCGTACATCGTGAAGCCGTCGTGCGCGGTCACGAAGTTTACGGTGTGGTAGGGCTTCCGCCCGTTCCAGCCGTAGCGGGCCGACGATCCGGTGATGACCGCCCCGCCGTCCAGCCCGTTCTCGGCGCTGTTCATGCGCCAGCCGTCGTCGTTGGCGATGTTGCGCCACCAGTCGCGGAAGGAGGCGTTCCACTCCCCGAAGCCGGTGCCGTCTTTTGTCGAGGAGGCGGGGAAGCCGCCGATGGCGCTGTAGCTTCCGCCCGCTGACCAGGGCTCCGCGATCAGGCGCGTGTTGTATTTCTGCAGGACCGGATCGTCGGCGATCTCCTGCAGCACGGTGTTCGCCGGATCGTCCCACTGGTTGTAGTTCTCGTCCTGCTCGCCGAGGATCGCCCCCAGATCGAACCGGAAGCCGTCGACGTGCAGCTCATCGACGTAGTAGCGCAGCGAGTCGAGGATCAGGCGGCGCATCGGCGCGTGGTTGGGGCGGGTCTGGTTGCCGACGCCGGTGTTGTTCCAGTAGCCGCTGTTATCCTCGCTGAGCGCGTACCAGGCGTTGTTGTCGAGGCCGCGCATGCTGTAGATGGTGGCCGACTCGGTGGTGTCGAGGTTGTAGGCGTCGAGCATCGCGTCGGCGTCGAGCAG
>JBEIQZ010000928.1:0-1243 GCA_040376255.1 Alphaproteobacteria bacterium | reverse complement strand
AGTACGACGCGGTGGTGCTGACGCCGGAGGCGGTGCTCTGTGTGGAGCTGAAGAGCTGGGGCGGGGCGATCCGGGGGAACCGGGATCGGTGGGTGCTGGCGGATCAGGCGGTGGTGACCAGCCCGGCGCCGCTGATCCAGCACAAGGCGAAGGTGCTGAAGGGGCTGCTGGAGCGGCGCTCGGTGGAGCTGGGGCGGGTGTGGGTGCAGGGGCTGGTGTTCCTGTCGGCGGCGGACGCGGCGCCGCAGATCACGGAGGGCTGGGCGGACATCGTCCACACCCGCGCGGGCGTCGCGGCGGCGGTGCTGTCGGGGTGGGGCGGGCGGGGCGCGGGGCAGCGCGGCGGGATCAGCGCGGCGCAGCGCGATCTGATCGAGTCGGTGCTGGTGGACAGCGGCCACGGGGTGCCGAAGCCGGATCAGGTGGGGGACTTCCGGCTGCTGCAGCGGCTCGACGCGGAGGAGTGGCCCTGCGACATCTGGCTCGCGGAGTCGCTGACGATGGGGCATCAGAAGGTGCTGCACGTGTACGGGCTGGAGGCGGAGGACGGGGATGGGCGGGAGCGGCTGAAGCGCCGGGTGCTGCGGGAGGCGACGCTGCACGAGCGGCTGCGGGGCGGCCCGGACATGCTCAGCTATGAGGGCTACTTCCGCGCCGAGGGGCCGGATCGGATCGCGCTGGTGTTCGAGGACACGACCCCGTTCCTGCCGCTGCCGACCTGGCTGCGCGAGCGGCGTCCGGGGCTGGCGGCGCGGCTGCGGGCGGGGGCGCGGGTGGCGCGGGCGCTGGAGTGGGTGCATGCGCGGGGGCTGATCCACCGGCGGCTGTCGGGGGAGGCGGTGCTGGCGCACGGTGGCCTCGGCCACGGCCTTGTCCGGTGCCAGGCCGCGGGTGCCGAACCACACCTGGTTGCTGGGGGAGCGGAAGATCCGGTAGCCGGGCGCAACCACCTCGGGCCCACCGGGGGGAAGGATCAGGTACTTGCCGCCGGCGCCCTTGTCGGGTCCGGTCTGGCCAAGGTCGGTGACCGGCTGCTGCCAGATGTCGAGCACGCCGCCGGCGGTGAGCCCGGCCGGCACCTCCACCACCAGCGGCCCCTGGCGGGCCAGGTCCCAGAAGCTGAAGGCGTAGAGGGTGGTGATGTTGGGGGTGAGCATCCCCGCCTTGTCTTGAAGGGTGCGGTAGAGCAATACGTCGCCGTTGCGTACGCCCATGGTTTTCGCTTGGGCGTCATAGAGGGCCT
>JBEIQZ010000661.1:0-2940 GCA_040376255.1 Alphaproteobacteria bacterium | reverse complement strand
GGGTCGCGCGCCTCGACCCCCTCCATGTCCACCCCCACCCGCGCGCCCTGGACGGCCACCGCCAGCCCCTCGCCGGAGCGGTGGGAGATCGATACAGATGTCGCCCCTTCCTGCCCCCCTGCAGATCGCACCACCGGCGCACCCAGCGCGTCCCGCAGCACCGAGAACCGGCCCGGATGGATCGCCCCGACCGCGCGGCAGGCAGCCCGCTGACCGGCCAGCCGATCCTGCTGACGGCGGAGCGTGCCGCGCGCGCTGAACCGCTCCGCGTCCTCCTCTCCCGCCTCTGCCGCCGTCGCCTCGCCCACCGAGGGCCAGCCCTCCGGCGGCAGATCGAACCCGCTCTCCTTCGGGAGCGTCCCGAGCTCTGAGAGCTGGAAGCCGCGCACCTTCAGCACCGTCCCGATCCCGTCCTCCACATCGATGTCATACCGGGGCGTGCGACGCGCGTCGCCCTCCCCGCGCAGCCGCGCCGTCACCTCCAGCGCGGCCCCCTCCTCCGGCATCCGCACCAGCGACATCGACTCTATCGAGGCGGGCAGCGCCATCCGGTTGTGGAGCAGCATCCAGTGGAGCCCGGCAGCCTGGAATGCAACCTCCAGCAGCAGCGGCGCGGTCACCAGCCCCTCGGGCAACCCTGACGGATCGACAGCGGCGGCAGCGACCAGCCCCTGGATCGCCATCGCCTCTACGCTCTGGAGCACCTGGAAGCGCGGCCCGTGGAAGAATCGACGGTAGATCTCCTCCTTCACGATCTCCTCGCCCGGGATCCAGCCCCCGGCCAGCGGCGCGAGCAGCGGGATCTCGTCGAGCAGCACCGTCGCCTTAAAGTTGTCAGCCTCGATGATCTTCCCGCTGCGCGTCTTCCGGCGCGAGCGGAGGACGCAGCGGAACCGGCCCTCCTCCGCCGGTTCGGCGCGGACGATGATGTCGATCGGCTCCTGCCCGTGGAACTTGATCGGCGCGAGGAAGCGAACATCCTCAGCCCCGAGGAACGTGCCGCGCGGCCACGCGCCCAGCGCCGTCGCCACCATCATCTCCAGCCCGATCACCCCCGGCAGCAGCGGCACCCCCTCGCGCGCGTGATCCTCCAGCCAGGGCGCTGACCGGATCTCCAGCCGCTTGCGGCCCACCGCAACATCGCCCTCCAGGCTCAGGTGATCGAGCAGGCTGTGCCAGGGCGGCATCCCGAAGTCGCCGATCCGGCCCGCCACCATCACCTCGCCGCAACATCCGGCGGCGACCATGTCGGCCACCAGCACCGCGCCGGCGCGCGGCGGCAGCAGCTCCACCCCGCGCCCGACCAGCAGCGACTCCATCCCGCCGCGCACCGCCATCCCCGTCCCTCCCCACGCCGTCCAGCTGAGGTGCAGCGACCAGGGGCGCGCCGCGCACACCGCCGCCATCGCAGCGTTCGCCGCCGCGTAGTCCGTCTGCCCGGCGTTCCCGAACAGCCCTGCGATGCTGCCCATCGACACGAAGCAGGTGCCGGCCGGCAGCCCCTCCGCCAGCCACAATCCGCCCTGCGCCTTCGGGCCGTAGATCCGCTGGAAATCGGCCTCCGTCTTGTCCTTGAGCTGGCGCGACTCCTCCAGACCCGCCCCGTGGATCACCACGTCCAGCCGCCCGAAGGTGCCGAGGATGTCCCGCAGCAGCCCGGTGACCGCCAATTCCACCGACAGATCCAGCGACTTCACCACCACCTTCGCCCCGAGCTGGCGGAGGCCCTCCACCGTCTGCCGCGCCTCCTCGGCGGCGCGCAGGGGGCGCAATTGCTCCTCCACCTGCGCCGGGGTCGGCTTCCCGCCGATGCGGCGCCGGATGACATCCTTCGCCTTCTTCTCCACCAGCGGCTGCTCCCCCGGCGCGGTGCGCGCGACGAGGATCAGCGTGCACGGGCCGCGCCGCGCGAACTCCCGCGCGACCTCAGCGGTGATCCCGCGCGTGCCGCCGGTCAGCAGCACCACCGGATCCTCCAGCCACGGCTGTATCTCCGGCAGCGGCTCGACCTCCAGCGCCCCGACCTCGCGCCCCTCCAGCCCGAACCGGATCTCGCCCGACCGGCCCGCGCTGATCAGCTCCTGCCCGAGCGCCTGCAGCAATTCCTCCAGCGGCAGCCGCCCGTCCGCGTAGATCACCGAGGACGGCACCGACCACTCCCGTCCCAGCGCCCGCGCCAGCCCCGCCCGCGCGCCGGCCTGCGCCGCCACCTCCAGCGAGCCGCTCTCCTCCTCCACCACACAGATCCAGCGCGGACGCCGCCCGTCCAGCGACTTCGCCACCGTGAACGCCTCCATCACCGGCACCCCGGTGTCCACCACCACCAGCGACGCCGGGTCGCGCCCGTCCGGGTGAACCTCCACGATGCGCCGGATGCCCTCCGCCAGCCGCCCATGCCCCAGCACCACCACCTCAGGCATCGGCGCCCGCTGCGACGGCAGCGGACACTCCACCCGGATCATCCGCCGCAGCCGGAAGTCCGGCGGGAGCTCAAACCGCTCCACCTCGCGCGGCGCCCGATCTGCCGGAGCCATATGATCAAACAGCGCCTCCACCTTGCTCACCGGGGCCGGGGCCTCCACCTGAGCGGACTCCTCCGGCGCGTCCGCCCCGCGCAGATCCAGCAGGGTCGTCGCTTCCAGATCCCCCGTCAGCTCAGCGTCGATCAGGATGATCGAGGTGACCGCCACAGCCTCCACCGGCGCAGCCTCCACCGGCGCAGCCTCCACCGGCGCAGCCTCCACCGGCAGCGCCTCCACCGGCGCCGGGGTCATCCGCTTCGCCTGCATCCACCCTGCGAGGGAGCGGACAGTGCGGTAGTCGGAGAGGCGGAAGCTGTCGTCGCGGGGCAGGCTCAGCCGCTCCCGCACCACCGAGAAGATCTCGGCCTGCTTCACCGTGTCGATGCCGAGATCCGCCTCCAGCTCATACTCAGGATCG
>JBEIQZ010000264.1:0-8108 GCA_040376255.1 Alphaproteobacteria bacterium | reverse complement strand
GGGTGGAAGGAGCCCGCCGTGTCGCCGCCGTCGGGGGCGCCGAGGCTGGGCGAGATCTGGAAGAAGGTGCCGAGGTTGTCGGCGTAGAAGAACTCCTGGCAGCCGTCCAGGCTGGGATCGGCCTCGCAGGCGGCGAACGAGCCGTCCGCGATCTGCACGCCGGACTCAGGGATGACGTACATCGTCGGAATCTGCGACTGGATCGTCACCGTCGCGCCCTGCACCGGCAGGCTGTCCGGGTCGATGACCAGCGCGTTGAACCGCACGGCGTCGCCGAAGTCGTCGACCGGATCGCAGCTCTCCAGGTAGGCCCCGCCGTTGGTGTAGTCGTCGAGGGCGCAGCTCCCCTGGCAATGGGGAGAGCGGCAGCCGGCGAAGTAGCTCAGCTGAGCGGGATCGACCGTCACCGTCGATCCGAACTCCGCATGAAAGGAGCTGCCCTGACAGGCGAGCAGAAACAGCAGCATCACTCTCCTCCTAAGAGCGCCTCGACGAGCGCCGGAACCTCACCCATCGTCACCGGACGGGTACACACCCGCCCCGCAGCTTCGGGTATCACCAACGACAACATACCACCAGTGCGCTTCTTGTCGTAGCCCACCGCCCGCGCCAGCGCACCCCGATCCACCGCAAAATCCAGCCTGCACGGCAGCTCCAGCCGCTCCGCCAGCCGCTCCACCCGGCCGGGGAGCCCCGCGTCCAGCAGCCAGCCCCGCGCGCGCGCGCGTAGCGCAGCACCCCGATCATCCCCAGCACCACCGCCTCCCCGTGCGCGATCCGTCCGTACCCCGCCACCGCCTCCAGCCCGTGACCGAGCGTGTGGCCGAGGTTCAGGATCGCCCGCAGCCCGCCCTCGCGCTCGTCGAGCGCCACGATCCGCGCCTTCTCCCGCACCGAGGACGCCACCACCTCCGCCACCGCCTCCGGCTCCCGCGCCCGCAGCCGATCCGCCAATTCTTCGCACCGCGCCAGCGCCGCCTCCCCCGAGATCACCGCATGCTTCACCACCTCCCCCAGCCCGCACCGGAACTCCGCCGCCGGGAGCGTCGCGAGCGACCCCAGCGCCGCCCACACCAGCGAGGGCTGCCAGAACGCCCCGACCAGGTTCTTCCCCTCCGGCACGTTCACCCCGGTCTTGCCGCCCACCGAGGCGTCCACCATCGCCAGCAGCGTCGTCGGCAATTGCACAAGCGGCACCCCCCGCAGCGCCGTCGCCGCCGCGAACCCCGCCATGTCCCCCGTCACCCCGCCGCCCAGCGCCAGCACCGGCGTCCGCCGATCCACGCCCGCGCCGATCAGCCCCCCGACCAGCCCCGCCCACACCTCCAGCGTCTTGTTCGCCTCCCCGTCCGGCACCCCGACGTACCGCACCTCCCACCCCGCCGCCGCCAATTCCGCCTCCACCTCCGCCCGGTACAGCGCCTCCACCACCGGGTTGCTCACCAGCGCGCACCGCCCCGCCCGCACCTGCCCCGGCAGCGCCTCCACCAGCGCCGCCCCCAGCCCGGCCCACCGCTGCTCCAGCCGCACATCGTAGCGCCGATCCCCCAGCTCCACGGTCACTGTCGCCCCGATCCCCGTCCCGATCCCCGTCCCGCTCCCTGATCCATGCCCGCCCATGCCGCCTCCACCTGATCCGTTACTTCCGCCACGCCGAGCCCGTCCACCCACACCCACGGGCCGAGCGACCGCCAGTGCGCCTGCCGCTCCTCATACAGCCGCCGCCACGCGCCCGCCAGCGGCCTGCCCGACCCGCCGCCCCCCAGCCGCCCCGCCAGCGTCTCCGGGCGCGCCATCAGCACGACCACCGGCCACGCCGCCAGCCAGAGCCGGCTCTCCTCCCGCAGCAGCGCCCCGCCGCCCAGCGACAGCACGCCCGCACCCTCCGCGCAGACCGCCAGCGCCGCCGCCTCCCGGTCGCGGAAGCCGGCCTCGCCGTGCAAGGCGAAGATCGACGGGATGTCGCTGGACGCTCCGGCGATCTGCGCGTCCAGATCGGTGAACGGCACCCCCAGCCGCGCCGCGAGGTGCCGCCCTGTCACGGTCTTGCCGACGCCCATCGGCCCGGCGAGCGCCAGCCGCACGGCTCCCCGCGCTCCCCGCGCTCCCCGCTACTTCCCGCCGCCGTCCGTCGCGTCCGCCGGAACGATGCGCGGGGTGATGAACACCAGCATCTCGTTCTGGCGCTGCGACACCGCCGAATTGCGGAACAGGTAGCCGAGGAGCGGGATCTTGCCGAGGCCCGGCACCCGCGCCATCGCCTTGCTCTCCTCGCTGGAGAACACCCCGCCCAGCACCGCCGTGTCCCCGTCCGCCACCAGCACCCGCGTCTCGACCTGCTTGGTCTGGATCGCCGGCTGGCCCTGGACGGCCTGACCGAAGTCAGGGCGGTCGTTCTGGATGCTGATGTCGAGGAAGATCGTCCCCTCAGCGGTGATGTGCGGCGTCACTTCGAGCTGCAGCGACGCCTGCACGAACTGGACCTGCGTGCCGCCGTTCGAGACGCTCAGGTAGGGGATGCGCGTCCCCTGCTCGACCCGCGCCGTCTCGTTGTCCATCACCCGCACGCGCGGCGTCGAGGTGATGCGCCCCACGCCCTCCGTCTCCGCCGCCATCAGGCGGGCGTCCACGTCGATCAGGCCGGAGATGCTGCCGAAGGAGAGCGACAGCGCGCTCTGGGACTGCACGCCCATGTCGAACAGCAGGTTGTCCGCCGCGCCGCCGTTGGCGCCGGTGAACGACCCCTGCGAGCCGCTGACGCCGACGCTGTTCGGGAAGAACAGCCCGGTCGGGAAGCCGGTGGCCGCTGAGGCGTCCAGCCCCATGCCCCACTGGATGCCGAGCGCCTGCGTGAAGGAGCTGTTGGCCTCGACGAACCGCGTCTCGATGATGATCTGGCGGTTGGGGGTGTCCACCCGGCTCAGCACGCTCCGGACGGTCGCGAGGATCGACTCGCGGTCGCGGATGATGAGCTGGTTGCCGCGCGCGTCCACCTCGACCGTGCCGCGCTCCGAGAGCAGGGACTCGATCTGCTCGACGAGCTCGTCGGCCTGCGCGTAGTTGAGCGGCGCGACATAGATGCCGAGATCCTCGCGCTCCTGGCGGGCCTTCTGCTCCTCCAGGCGGTTCTGCTCCTCAGCCTTGATCGTCTCCAGCGGCGCGACCCGGATGATGTTGCCGAACTGCTGCGCGCCCAGCCCCTTGGACTGGAGCACCGCCGCCAGCGCCTCGTCCCACGGGACGTCCACCAGCCGCACAGTGACCTTGCCCTTCACGTCGTCCGAGGCGACGATGTTCACGTCCCCGTACTCCGCCAGGAAGCGGAAGACGGTGTGGATGTCGGCGTCCTGCAGGTCGATGTTGATCCGGCGGCCGGTGAACGACTGCTGGGTGGAGGGGATGCTGCTGGTGGCGAAGGAGTAGGAGCCGGGGCTGCTCAGGCCGCCGCTGCGCCCGAAGGCCGCGTTCTCGTCCACCTGGGAGCCGTCCGGGCGGATATAGCTGCCCTCCAGGCGCCCGGTGCCGTTGCTGTCCGGATCAGAGGGGGCGATGCCGCCGCCCTGCTGGCGGGCGCGCTCGCGGGCGTCGATGATCTCCTGCGGCGTGGCGATCTCGATCAGCGTCAGCCGCCCGTCCTTGCGCACCTCGTAGGTCGTCTCGGCGCGCAGCGTGATCATCAGCCGCGTCCCGCTGCGGGTGGTGTAGGCGCGGATCTCGTCGACCGCGCTGGCGAAGAACCGGGTGTCGAGCTGGCGGTGCAGGCTGCTGGCGATGGTCGCGCCGGGCAGATCGACGACGATCTGCCGCGACGAGGGCATCGAGACCACCGCCTCCACATCCTTCAACCCCAGCACCACCACGCCCATCCGCTCGCGCTGCTGGTAGTCCAGCGAGGTCAGCACCGGCCCCGGGATGACCTGCTGCGGCTCAGAGAGCCGGATGCCGTTCCCGTCGACGTCGCCCCGCGCGCCCTCAGCCAGCGGATCGTCCGTCTGGCCCGATCTCAGCGTTACAACGATCCGGCCGCCCTCCGGCTTCGCCTCGAACGTCGCCCGCGCGCTCAGGAACAGCGTGACGCGCAGCAGCCCGCCGTCCTCCTCCACCCGCGCCGTCGTGATCTTCGACACCAGCCCGTCGCTGGTGTTCACCGCGTCCGGCGCCACCGCGCCGTTCGGGACGTCGACGACAAGCCGCTGCGGGTTGGAGAGCAGGAAGGTGCTGAACTCGGCGTTGCCGGTGAAGCTTAGCACCACCCGCGTCGTTCCGTCCTCCTGACGGACAGCCACCGCCCCGGTCAGCGTCGGGGCCATCGCCGCAGACGCCGCCGCAGACGCGGACTCACCGGGAGCCGGATCAGACGCCGGAGCCGCACCGCCCTCGTCCGCCGCACGCGCGATCAGCGGGTTCATGGCCAGCGCCGCTACCAGGAGGCCGCCCCTCCATCCCCGCACACATCCTTCAGACCGCATCATCGCTCCTGTCCGTTGAACATTCTCGACTGCCTGCATCCCGCGCTGCGTCCCGCTCAGCATCAGAGCGCCCCGCCTGTGCCGAGCCGCAGCTCTACCGGGTTGACAACAAGCTCGTCATCCGGTGTCTTGTACTCCTCAGTCACCACGATCAGCCGATCCGCGATCGCCGTCACCTTGCCCCAGCTCCGCCCCACATAGGTGCCGAGCCGGACGACGTGCCCGATGCCCTCCGGGTCCACCAGCAGCGCGCGGGGCGAATCCGTGCCGAAGATGATCCCCTTCACCACGTACCGCTCCACGTCCCAGCGCTGCAGCGGCGGGTTCGACGTGTCCTCTCCGCCAGGGGTGGTGGGCGCCTCAGGCCCGAGGAAGCTCTGGAAGGGATCGCGCTTGCCCATCGGGTTGTAGGCGTAGATCGCCACCTCCTCCTCAAGCGTCTCCTCCTTCTCCTGCTTCTTGACCTCCGGCGGCGGCGCCTTCAGATCCACGCCCGGATCGACGACCTCGCCGCACCCCGCCAGCCCCAACAGCGCCCAGACGCCCAACGATGCCATCATGGATGTCATTCGCCTCCCCCCCCGCCGCCGGCCGCCTTCTTCTTGCGGGCCGCATCTTCCTTGTTGCGCTTGATCTCATCGTCCGAGAGGAACCGGTAGGTCACCACCTTGCCGGAGACCGTGAGCTGAGTCTGCCCGCCGACGTCCTTGGGCTCCCCGATGACGACGTCGTTGACCGAGACGATGCGGGAGAGCTTCGAGACGCGATCGAAGAAGATCCCGACCTCGTGGTAGGTGCCGTCCATCACGATCTGGACCGGCACCTCCGCGTAATACTCCTTCATGATCTCAGGGAGCGGCTGGAACTTCCGCACCTCCAGCCCCGACTTGCGCGCCAGCGTGTCGATGTCCGAGAGCAGCGCCGGGATCTCCCGATCCTCCGGCAGCTCCCGCAGCGCCTTCTTGAGCTGGATGTTCAGCTCTGACAGCTCCGCCTCGAAGGCGGGCTTGTTCGCCGCGCGGCGCTGCGCCTCGTCGCGCTTGCGGGTCAGCTCGATGTTGGCCGCGTTCGCCGATGAGATCCCGTCCAACGTGGGCGAGATCAGCAGGAAGAACGCGATGATCAGGAGGACGATGTATGACGCCCCGAACGTCAGAAACCGCTGCGAGCGCGGCATCTTGTAGAAGCGTTCAATCAGCTGGTTCATGTGCCTCCCTCCGGCTTCTGATCGCCGGCACCCTTCGGCGCGTTCCCGGCCTTCTGCGCCTTCGGATCCTCTACCACCAGCGAGGTGAGCCGCGCCGTCAGCTTGAAGTCCTTCAGCACGACGCCCGATGTCTGACCAGGCTTCTCCTTCGCCGCCTCGATGTCCTGCAGGTAGACCGTCTCGAACGACTTGGTGCTGTCGAGCGCCCGGAGGAACTGGCTGATGACCTCGTTGCTCACCGAGGTGCCCTTGATCTCGATGGCCGTCCCCTTCTGCAGCAGGCTGGTGAGCTGCAGCTTGTCCGGGGTGGAGGTCGCCAGATCGTCGAGCATGTGGACCGGGCCGTTCTTCTGGAGGCGGAGGTTGGCGATGACCGTCAGCTTCGTCTGGAGATCCTGCTTGATCTTCTCCATCTCATCGACCGCCGCCACGTCCGCCGCTGCCTTGTCGATGGCCGCCTGCAGCGCCTGCATCTCGTCCTCTGCCGCCGAGAGCTGGAGCTGCGTCACGCCCCAGATCGCCAGCGCGATGCCCGCCGTGATCGCCGCGCCGATGCCGCCGATGACCATGTCCCGGCGCGCCGCCTCCAGCTTCCGGGTCGCCCGGATGGGGAGGAGGTTGATGCGGATGAAGTGGCGGCTGTCGCCCTTGGCCTGCACCTGCCGGTTGTCGTCGAGGAAGCGCGTCGCCAGGCCGACCGCGATGCCCGCCTGCGAGGCGAGATCCTTCAGGTACTCCGGCTTGAACGCCCGCTCGTCGATGCTGACCTTGCGGAACGGATCGGCGATGTCCACCGGGCAACCGCACAGCCGCTCCAGCGCCGCCCGCAGCCCCGGCGTCGCCGCCGCGCCGCCCGAGAGCACCACCTTGTCGAGGTTCCCGCCGCCCGAGGTCGAGAGGAAGAAGTCCAGCGACCGGTGGACCTCGCCAGCGATGTTGTCCGACACCGTGGACAGCACCCGCTCCACTTCCTCCGGCACCACCGCCGTCCGATCCTGGACGCTGCCGCCGATCTTGAACGCCTCAGCTTCCTCGTAGGAGATGTTCAGCGCCCGCTGGATCTCCTCGGTGTAGATGCGCCCGCCCATCCCGACGTCGCGGGTGAAGGCGCTGATCCCTTTCTTCAATATGTTTATATTTACAACACTTGCGCCGACATTGACCAGCGCCACTGTATCGTCCACCGACTCATAGTTGAGCGTGAACATATTCTCCAGCGCGAAGGCGGCGACGTCGATCACCACCGGCCGCAGCCCGGCCTCCATCACCACGCTGGTATACTCGTTGACCAGCTCTTTGCGCGCCGCCACCAGCAGAACGTCCATCTGCCCGGCTTCGTCGGCCTTTCCCTTCAGTACGTGCGCGTCGATGTTCACATCGTTGACATCGAACGGGATGTACTGCTCTGACTCCCAGGGCAGCGCCTCCTCCAGCTCGTCCTGCGTCATCGCCGTGAGCGAGATCCGCTTGATGATGACCGAGTTGCCGGAGATGGCGACCACCGCGTCCTTCGTCTTGATCTTCTGCTTCTGGAGCAGCTCCTTGATCGTGCCGACGATGGCCGTGGTGTTCATGAAGGCGCCGTCGACGATCGCCTCGGGGGGCAACGGCGCCACGCCATAGTTCTTGAGCCGGTATTTGCCGGTGCGATCCCGCTCAAGTTCAAGCAGCTTCACATGGCTGGACCCGATGTCCAGAGCGACGGTATTTGTTCTGCGCGAGAATAGAGACACGCTGGATCCCCAGGGCCTTCCCGTTGTAGCGCAGTCACCACCCTCCGGTCAACCTCTCCTGACAGGGAAATCCGGATCCCTCCGTCGCAAGCACGCTCCCTCCTGCCCTCTCCTGATCTTCTCTTGACAGGTTATGGCGACCCTCAAATGGCCATTCTCCGCCCCCCCGCCGGTCCGATCCCTGTCCGGGCGCTGCTCGCCGGGCTGACCGCCGCCAGCGGCACCGCCCTCGGGCTCCACCTCGCGCTCCGGCTCACCGGCGCGGGGCCGCTCCCGCTCCTCGCGATCCCTGCGCTGCTGCTGCTGCCGCACGCGGCCGCCGTGCTGCGCCCCCCGGCCGCGCCGCTCCGGCTCTGGCAGCCGCTCAGCCGGAGGCCCGCGCTGCTGCGGCTGCTCCGGGGCCTGGCGCTGCTCCTGCTGCCTGCGCTGCCGTCGCTGCCCCTCCCGTCCGGCTCCCCGGTCGACCGCGCGCACCTGCTCTGGCTGCTCGCCGCCCTGCTGCTGCCCGCCGCCGCGCCCCGGCTGCCAGGACACAGGGAAGCACCGCTGTGGGTCGCCGGGCTGATCGCCGGTCTGGGCCTGATCGCCGCGCTGCCAGCGCTCCTCAACGCCCCGCTGCTCCTGCTGCTGCCCCCGCTCCTCGACCTGCTGCTCCCGGCGCCCGCCCCCGCGCCCGCACTGCCCGCCCCGCCCGCCCCC
>JBEIQZ010000716.1:0-2449 GCA_040376255.1 Alphaproteobacteria bacterium | reverse complement strand
GGGGGATACGGGAGGGGAGACGGGGGATACGGGAGGGGAGACGGGGGATACGGGAGGGGAGACGGGGGATACGGGAGGGGAGACGGGGGATACGGGAGGAGACACGGGGGATACGGGGGGAGGGAGCGCATGCACCGCGTCGGATCTGCTGTGGGAGGCTGAGGTGCGGGACAGCGTGGGGGTCGCGGGGGTGCTGTTCGGGCCGCGCGACGATCTGACGATGGCGGCGGTGGTGCGGAACCCGTGCGCGAACGACATTGTGTTTCAGACGCCGGACACCTGCCTGACGAATTCGTGGTCGGTGACGGACTCTTCGGGGATGGGGATGGGGCTGGCGGTGGCCTGCGCCCCGTCGGTGACGCGGTGGACGGTCCCGGCGGGCGGGACGCTGGAGGAGACGCAGCCCTGGGGGCGGCTCCGCGTGGAGCGGTACGTGCTGGACATCCAGTTCAACTTCCGCATGGGCGTCGGCGCGCAGGAGAATTTCGAGGTGCAATAGTTTTCTGGCGGCGGCGGTTTTCACGCGGGGCGGGGAAGGGTAGAGAGGGGCGGGTGTTGAGCGGGCCGATCCTGCCTGCACGCCGCACTCCCGAGGTTCTGATGCACCTGCTGCTCGCGCTCCTGCTCTCCGCTGCTCCGGCCTTCGCGCTCGATCTGGTCCCGTACCAGTCCGGCGCGGCCGGAAAGTCCGCTACCATCTCCACGCAGGGGCATGACATCCCGGTACAGGAGT
Source organism: Alphaproteobacteria bacterium (assembly GCA_040376255.1). Taxonomy (GTDB): domain Bacteria; phylum Myxococcota_A; class UBA796; order UBA796; family SXON01; genus JBEIQZ01. The sequence goes on along the minus strand of JBEIQZ010000716.1, from coordinate 1,716 downwards.
TTGTCAACGCCATCCTCGACGGCAACACCTACCCGAAGACGGCGACCTACATGGGCGTGACCGCGCTGCTGGAGTGCCGGACGCTGGCGCGGGTGGACGGCTACACGGTGGTCTACCAGCGCACCGGCGGCAACTCGCTGGCCTCCTCGCGCCACTATGTCATCGCGCTCAAGGTAACGAAGCAGACGGACACCACGGCGGAGATCCAGTGGTGGCTTGTCAAGCACACCGTCAACGCGGACGGCACGTTCAGCGGCCCCTACGCGGACACGCTGAACGCCAACCGGGACAAGGCGGTGTACACGCCCTACAACCACGGCACCTGGCGCCTCGACAACAACACCGACAGCATCTATTACGCGGCGGAGTCCGATCCGGGCGGGTCGATCCCCTCGTTCCTGGTGACGCAGGACGCGGTGATGGCGTTCCCGCTGGAGCTGATGCGGGTCAAGTGGGGGATCACGAAGTAGCCTGTCCGATCCGGCGCAGGAACGCATCCAGGTGCGCGCTGAAGGTCGGCGGCGCGACCGGTCGCCACGAACGCGCCAGCGCGATCCGGATCGCCGCCGCCAGCGCGTCGACGTCGCCGGGCGGGTAGAGCAGCCCGTCGGCCGCTGAGACGATCTCAGGGATGCCGCCGATGTCCGGCGCGATCACCGGACAACCGGCGGCGCGGGCTTCGAGGACGACGAGCGGCGCGTTCTCCGGCCAGACCGAGCCGAGGACGAGGGCGCGGGCCTGCCGGAGCAGCGGCCAGGGATCGGCGGGCGGCTCCGGCGCGGGGGCGCGCGCGTGGAGCGCGGCAACATACTGTGCGTCCGGCCCGGCAGGCCCGACGATGCGGAGCGGGATCGGGCGACCGGCGCGCGCCCACGCCTCCCGGACGAGGTGCGGCCCCTTGTGCGGCGCGAGCGTGCCGAGGAACAGCAGGAACCCGCGCTCCCCGCTGCTCCCCCCGGCGCTCCCCTCATCGACCCCGTGCGGCACCACATGGATCGCCCCGTCCCGCCCGCAGATCCCTCCGGCGCGCAGCCGATCCGCGAGGTACCGGCTCGGCGCGATCAGCGTCGCCCGCGCCGCCAGCCGCTCGATGTTCTCCCGCCGCGCCGCCAGCCGCTCCGGCGCGATCTCCCGCCCCCGCTCCGCCCGCACCTGCCCCGGCTCCTCCCCCCGCTCCCCCCGCCCCCCCGCCCCGATCCCCGCGATCCCCGCCCGCACCCGCGCCGGGAGCCGCCGGTACATCCGGTGCAGCCGCGCCGCGTCAATCCCCGGCACCCGCCCTGCCAGCACCCCTGCGAGCCGGATCGCCGCCGCCTCCGCCAACGATTGCCGCCCCCACGCCCCCGCGCACGCCCCGCACCGCGCCCCCGGCCCCGCGCAAGTCGCCCCTCCGTCCAGCAGCAGCCCGCCCGCCCCGCAGATCGTCCACGCGTCGTGCAGCGTCCACGACACCGGCACCCCCGCCGCCCCGTCCAGAAACGTCGTCGACAGGAACATCAGGTGCTGCACATGCACATGATCCGGCCTGAACCTCTGGATCTCCTCCCGGATAATCCCGTCCATCACCGCATCATGCTCCCCGTGCCTCAGGCTGTGCCCCGCCGCATTCTGCACTACCCTGCACACAGTCCCGCTGTCCCCCCCCGCCCCCCCCAACCGCCGAGAGCGGGGGAGCGGCGGGGTGGGGCAGGGGGGCGGCGGGGGGGGAGATCTGCG
>JBEIQZ010000610.1:0-3416 GCA_040376255.1 Alphaproteobacteria bacterium | reverse complement strand
GGAGGCGTTCGATGTCGGTTTTCAGGTCGCCGAGGATGGTGTGGCTCTCCAGTAATTCGCGGAGATCCTGCTTCAGCAGGCCGGGGAGGAGCTGGCGGGCGAGGGCGGGGGCGGTGGAGGGGTTGGAGGCGACGGCCTTGCGGACGCGGTAGCGATGGCCCCAGCGGCGGTGGCCGATGAGGTGGCCGAGGATGGCGGCGTTGGTGGGGCGCTGAGCGGCGATGCGGACGGCGTCGCGCTCGACGAGGCGGGGGTTGTCGAGGAGGACGGCGATGACGCGGGGATCGCGGTCGAAGAGGAGGCGGTCGAGCAGGAAGCGGTCGGTGCCGCGCGCAGCGGCGGCGCGCTCGCCGGGGCTGAGATCCTGGTGGGGGTTGCCCTCAGCGGGGCCGGCGGCGCGGGGCTGGCTGCCGAGGAAGCGGCGGGCGAGGGCGGGGACGCCGGTGTCGCGGGCGAGGGCGTAGAGATCGGCGAGGCGGTCGTAGGGGAGATCGGTGAGCGCGCCGGGGGTGATGGCCAGCTCAGTGGAGAGCCAGCGGCAGTCCGCCTCCCCGAGCGCGGCGCGGTGATCGATCCGGTCGAGGATGGCGAGCAGGCTGGTGTCGTCGACGTTCTGCATCGACTCGACGAGCACGGTGCGGCGCAATTCGCGCTCGCGGACGGCGCAGAAGCGGCGCAGCCAGCTGTCGAGCAGGGCGTCGACCTCGTCAGGGCGGGCGCGGAGGGCGTGGAAGGGGGAGGGTTCCTCAGGCATGGGCGGAGCTTAACCGGCGGGCAGGGGACGGGGGCAGGGGACAGGCGGAGCGGCAGGAGGGGCGGCAGGAGGGGCGACAACGGCTGAGAGTTGTGCTACGGTGGCGGCCTCTGGAGTCCCGGATGTGGTTGTGGATCGCGCTCTCTGCCTGTTCTCCTGCCTATGTGGTGACGGATAATTCCGACAAAACAGGGACCTTCTCAGACGGTACGGACTCAGGCGGGACGGACACCGGCCCCTCCGAGGAGGAGCTGGACGCGATATGGGCAGGGGCGCGGCTGGAGATCCACAGCCCGCTGAGCGGGGCGTTCCTGCCGCTGGGCGAGGATGCCGGGTTCGAAGCGACGGTCTACGACGCTGCGGGCAACGCGACGGACTTCTCTGACATCACCTGGGCCTCCAGCGTGGACAGCGCCTGGGCGCTGCTCGGCGCCGATGTCCTCGACAACAGCCTGAGCGTCGGGACCCACACCCTCGTCGCCGAGGCGCAATTGCCCAACGGCGACCGGCTGGCCTACGCCGTCGGCGGGGTGCTGGTGCAGAGCGACTACGCCGGCCTCTATACCGGCGTGCTGTCCATGACGGCGGCCTATGACACCTACTCAGTGGGCTGCGCGGGCGGCGCGACGGTGGTGGTGGACGCAGCCGGGGAGGCCGTGACCGGCGAGGCGACCTGCCTGCTCTCGCTCCAGGGCTTCGAATTGGACGGCAGCTATGTGCTGGACATGGAGAACGCAGACGGCGCGGTGGCCGGGACGGTGAACCTCGATCTCCAGTGGTTCCAGCTCCCGGTGGACGGGACGGGGACGCTCGATCACGACGGGAATTTCACCACCGACTTCACCGCCTCCTTCGACCTCGGCGCGCCGATCACCATCACCGGCCACATCGATGCGTCGCGCCTGACGCGGGATCTGTCGCAGGCGCCGTAGGCTCAGGGGGATCGGGTTATCCGCTGTCCCCATGCCGGGACGCCCGATGAGCACACGATCTCTTGCGCTGTTCGGCGTCCTCTCCCTGGGGGCGCTCGGCGCGATCGTGCCGTGGCTCGGCGGGCGGCTGCTGTCGGCGGGGATGGACCCGGCGGATCTCGGGCTGCTGATGGCGATGCTCCCGGCGGGGCGGCTGGCGGGGGCGCCGCTGTGGGGGTGGGCCGCAGATCGGTGGCGGGTGTCCGGCCTCCTGCTGCAGCTCGGGTGCGCGATGGCGCTGCTCGGGGTGGCGCTGCTGATCCGGGCGGAGGGCGCGGGGCAGGCGGCGGCGGCGGTGCTGGTGTTCGCGCTGGGGCGGGTGCCGCTGGGGCCGCTGGTGGACGCCGCCATGCTGGAGGCGCTCGCGGCGGAGGGCCGGGGGCCGGAGGACTACGGGCGGCTCCGGCTGTGGGGATCGGCGGGGTTCGCGGCCTGCGTGGCGCTCGGGGGGCAGGTGGACGATCCGCTCTGGCTCTGCCTCGCGCTCTCAGCGGGAGCGCTGCTGCTGTCGCTGCGCTTCCCGGTGCGCGGGGCGGGCGGGCCCGCGCCGGTGCTGCCCGCGCTCCGGGCGCTGTCGGCGGCGCCGGGGTTCCGGGTGATGCTGGCGTGGGCGGCGCTCCAGGCGATGACGGTATCAGTGTATGATACGTTTTATTCTGTTCATGTCCGCGCGCTCGGGATGCCGGGGTGGGTGCTGTGGGGATCGGTGGTGCTGGGGGTGGCGGTCGAGATCGGGGTGATGCGGCTCTCGGCGCCCATCCTCGGGCGGCTCGGCGTGGAGCGGGCGCTGCTCCTCGCCTCGGCCTCAGGGCTCCTGCGCTGGCCGCTGACCGCGCTCGCGCCCTCGCCGCTGATCCTGCTCCTCACCCAGTCGCTCCACGGCACCACCTTCGCCCTGTTCTGGCTGGCCGGGGTGCAGTGGTTCGCCCTCCGCGCCCCGCCCGCCATCGCCGCCTCCGCCCAGAGCCTCTACGCCGCCGCCTCCTACGGACTCGGCGCGCTCGCCGGGGCGCTGCTCGCGGGCTGGCTGCAGCAGTCCGGCGGCAGCGGCGCCATCTTCTGGGGGATGTCCGTCGTCTCGCTCGCCGCCACCGCGCTCGCCGCCGGGCTCGTGAGCCGGACAGGCGCCGCCGCGCACACCGGCAACCCCCGCGCCTGATCCGCCGTCTGATCCGGCAGCTCTATACAAAAACCCGCCTCCCCCGACCGCAGCCGCCCCAGCCACCGCAGCGGCAGCCACGCCCGCTCCGCCGCCCCCAGCACCAGCAGCCGCCCCGCGTACAGCGCCACCACCCCGTCCGCCCCCGCCGCCCACCGCCCCGGCACCGGCGCCCGGCTCACCAGCGTTGGATCGCCCCCGTCGTCCACCCGGTACCAGCAGGGCCGCCCCCCGCCCTCCGGCACCCGGATCACGAACGCGCTCCCGTCCTCCGCTACGATCCACGCCCGATCCGCCAGCTTTGTTGCCGCACAGAACGCCAGAACCTTCAACATCGCACACCTCCGCCGCGCCGGTGGCAAGGGCGGTGCCGGGGCGGGTCACGGAGGGAGGCGGGGAATCTGGCGGTCGGGTGTCGGAGATCGGACACCGGGCTGTCGGAGATCCGTCATACCGACATGAAGAATAGACGGCCGATGGTCGCCCGCTGCGCGTTCCGCGCTAAGCGTGCTTCCACCGACCGTCTATTCTT
>JBEIQZ010000043.1:0-19358 GCA_040376255.1 Alphaproteobacteria bacterium | reverse complement strand
GGCCGGTGTAGCGGTCGAGCTGGAGCTGCGCGGGGCCGGTGTGGGCGTCGAGGGGGGTGATCGCGTAGACGAGATCGTTGTACTCGGCGGACACCAGCCCGGCGCGCGCCATCACCAGATCGAGCAGCATCTCCCGCTGCCCGTAGCCGACGCCCTCGGAGCGGTCGATGAGGACGCTGGTGTGGCTGCCCCGGAAGGGCTGATCGGCGTTGAAGCTCACGCCGTACCCGAGGCGCGGCACCTCCGGGCGTCCCCGCTCGCTGCCCTTCGCGCGCAGGCTGACGTCGTAGAACACCTCCGCCTCGTCGTAGACCACCGTGGCGCCCACCCCCTCGTTGCTCATCAGCTCAGCCGGATCGTGCAGCAGGTCGGAGTCGGCCTGTGTCACCAGCAGCCGGAGGTTGTGGAGGCCGTTGGCGGCGGCGCGCCCGTCGTCGAACCGGATCAGCGCCCGCGCCTCCGGCCCCGCCGCCGGGTACGTCGCCGTGATCCCCGCGCCGTCCTCCGCCTCGACGTAGAACTGCACCAGCGCCCCCGCCGGGCGCCCCGCGATCTGTCCCGTCCACGCGCCGCCCGCCCCGGTCATGGCCGAGGCGGCGAAGGCGCCCCCGTCATCGCGGGACCACAGCGTCACCCCGGCCACCCCGTCGGGATCGGACACCCGGACGCGGATCTCCACCGCCTGCCCGGCGACCGGCACGGCGCTGTCCTGGCACAGATCGGCGAAGGTCGGCCCGATGTCGGCGCGCGCGGTGTTCGGCGCGCCAGGGGTGCCGGAGACGGCGGGGCGCGGCAGGATCGTCACGCGCGGGAGGCGGTTGAAGTAGAGCCGGCTGTGGAGCAGGTTGCTGCCGGACACCCAGCGCGCCCGGAAGGAGACGGCGTATGTGCCGTCGCCGACCGGCGCAGCCAGCGTGGTCTCGGCGTGGTTGTGCATGTGCTCGGTGGGGCCGGTGGCGACGAGCCGCAGCACGGGGTCGGCGGGATCGTCGGGATCCGGCACGATCTCTGAGCGGCGGTGGTTGCCGATGAGCCGCCAGCGATCCGCGTCATCGAAGCGCCCGTCCTGGACGATCTCCGTCGCCGCCCCGCCGGGATCGGCCACCACGCTCAGGTCGTCGATCAGCACCTCGCCTGCGTCGAGCAGGCCGAACAGGAATTCCTCCCACTGCCCGTCGGGGCCGACCGCGCTCCGGTCTGCGGTCCCCTCGTAGCGGACGTCGACCCAGCCCGCCCGCGACCCCTCGGCGCTCGCCGCCCACGCCGCCGCCGCCGCGTTGTCGGCGCGCGGATCACGCAGCTCCAGGCTGGAGCCGCCCCCGTCCGCCGCGCCGGGCCAGCCGCCCCCGTCGAAGTAGCGCACCTCGTCCGCCGGGTTCCCCGCCGCGTCGAGCAGCAGGAGCCGGTCGCCGGAATTGTCGAGGCGGCCCGTGAAGTCCCCCGTCACGTCGATGCCGGGGTGCGCGGCGCGCAGGGCGGCGGCGTCGTTCGAGACGACGAGATAGCCGCCGGGCGCCAGCGCGGCGCCGGCCGGGAACTCCCACCCGATCGCGTCCACCAGGCGCCAGCCGGAGAGATCGACGGCGGTCTCCCCCCGGTTGTACAGCTCCACCCACTCCTCCGCGCGCTCCGCGAAGGGCTGGCCCTCCTCCGACACCGGGGCGCGGTGGTACATGATCTCGTTGATGACGATCTCCTCATGGAGCGCGACGGCGTTCTGCTCGCCGGGGGTCTCCTCGACCGGGTAGCGCCAGCCGTCGTCCGTGCGCGCCCGCCCGCGCTCCCCCGCCCGCACGGCGTCGAGGAGCGTCGCGCGATCGGCGGACCACAGCGCGATCACGTCCCCTGCGGCGATCTCCAGATCGGGGAGGACGGTGCGGATCTCTCCCGGCGCCAGCGGCCCCCCGTCGAGGATCGCCTCCGCCCCCGACGAGGTCGCCAGGATCAGCCCCGCGATCTCCGCCGGTTCCTCCCCCATCGCGCGGAGATCCACCCAGCCGCCCCCCGCCGCCGGGATCTCGTCGAGCGCCACCGCGCGCGCGGCGACCGGCGCCTCCATGATCGCGGTCAGCGCGCAGCCGAACACCAGATCCGCGTCGCCGGGCGCCGCCTGGTGCAGCTCGACGGCCAGCACGTTGGCGCCGGGGAGGAGGCTGTCCGCCGGGATCGCGGCGGAGACGCTGTCGTCGCCCGTGACAGCGGAGGAGGCGGGCGTCGCCGCGTCAATCGCGCCGGGCGGCAGGTTGAGGCGCAGCACCTCAGCGCCGTTCAGGTAGATCACCGCGCCGTCGTCGATTCGGCAGGTGAGCGCGAGCGCGACCGCCCCGGGCGCGGCGTCGAGGTCGAACCGGGCGCGGAAGGCCGAGGTGAGGGGGACGTCGGTGAGATCGGTGTCCCCGGCGGGGCCGATCAGCGGGGCGTCGGAGCGGAGCAGGGCGTAGGTGTCGGCGGTGTTGGTGAGGGAGGTGTCTCCGAAGGTGTCAGGCCAGACAAAGCGGGCGTCCTGGAAGGAGCCGCTGACGGCCCAACCCCAGGGATCCGCGCCCCGCTCCGCGTCCGCGCCGGGGGTCGCCCACGCGCCGTCTGCCGCTGCCGCCACCGCCAGCGCGGCGACGCTGTCCTCCTCCGGCGGCGGGCCGGGGGTGTCCGGGCAGCCCCCGTCCGGCCCGGCGATCCACCCGAACGTCGCGGCGCCGGTGCCGACGCGCGCCGCCCCGACCACGGACTCGGCGATCACCATCTGGGGGCCGCCGTAGTCCCAGGACGCCTCCCACGCCGCGATGAACAGGTGATCCTGCGGGGTGACCTCCACCTCGAATTCCTCGACGGTCGTCCAGTCCCCGTCGGGATCCTCTGCCACGAGGCGCAGATCGGCCCCGTCGGCGGCGCCGACGTAGAGGCCGTAGTAGTTGTCGGCGGTGACGCGGATCGTCGCGGTCTGTGGGGCGTCGGCGCCGCCCGCGTAGAACACCGCCCGCCCCTCGGGCCAGGCGCTGTCGTCATAGCCGGGCGCCGCCCAGCCGACATCAGGCGCGCCCGAGGTGTCGTACCGCCAGATCGCGTCGGGGGCGATCAGGACGGCGCGGACGGGCGCGGGGAGATCGAGGCCGTTGTCGCGCCCGGGCGTGCCGCCGACCCCGGCGCTCGCGGACCAGTGCTCGGCGCGGTCGCTCGCGGCGTCGGGCCGGATCTTCGCCAGGGTGGCCCCCGTCCCGTCGGGCGCCGCCGGCCAGGGGTCGTCGTCCCCGTACCGCACCGTGTCGATGCGCCGTCCGCCGTTGCTGATCAGGTCGAGGCGCTCGCCGTCGTCTGAGAGGCCGCCCGCGAAGGGGCCGAGCGCGCCCGCGAAGCCGGCGGTGGCCAGCTCCGCCGGATCTTCCGCTACCACCAGCAAGCCCCCCGCCGCGATCACCGTCCCCTCGGGGAAGGTGTACGCGACGCCGCCGCCGAGGCGCCATCCGGACAGATCCGCGTCGATCGCCAGCGGGTTCCGCAGCTCGATCCACTCCCCGCCGGGGGCGATCCCCGGGTTGCAGGCGATCTCGTTGAAGGAGATCGGGCCGGGCGCAGGGATCTCCTCCCGCACCCACACGCCGTCGTAGCCGGGCAGGAGCTCGATGCCGGTGTCGGTGTCGGGCGCGGGCGCGTCAGTGTCGGGCGCGTCGGGGGCGCCCGCGCCGATGACGGGGACGGCGGGGGCGCAGGCGGCGAGGCCGAGCGCGAGCAGGGCGGGATGGGGCCGAAGCCTCGATTCCACTCCCTCCGACAGGACAGGCGCGCGCATGCGGGATCTCCAGGTTCAGGGTGACCCGGAACGGCGCGGCAGTCAAGGCGGAGGTCGGGCGGTGAGGCGCCCGACAGCGCTTCTCAGCGGTTGAGCAGCACCATCGAGAAGAGACCCGCCGAGAAGAAGGCGCCGGCCGCCAGCAGCAGATAGAGCACGATGGAGAGCGCCTTCGCCCAGAAGGGCGCCTCCGCGAAGGCGGCGAGGCCGGTGTTCGCCACGGATGATCCGATCCAGATCAGCGCCTGGATCGCCCCGATCCAGATGACGGCCCGCTCTCCGGCGGCGACGGAGCGGCCGGTCATGCTGACGCCGACGATCAGCGTGGCGAAGGAGAGCAGCCCGCTGGCGCCGCCGACACCGCAAAAGATGAGTGCGATCTTCAACATCGCGCGCATCGTATCTTTGATTTTACGGTCCACGGCATGCCGTGGCCCTGTATCCTGGGTTCTGGGCGCGCACCAGCCGATAAGGGGCGGGCAGGCTGTCCGGGCGCTCCCCGACGCCTCCGGCGTTTCTGTATTACCCTCAGGGGATGATCTGGCTCCTCCTCGCCTGCGCGACCCCTGATCCCGCCTGCGCGCCATCCGCATTCTGCGCGCCGCAGCCTGCCCTGTTCGGCGTCCCCGGCGACGCCACCGGCCTCGACGCCGCGCAGTGCGCCCCCGCCTGCGCCGACTGCGGCGGGGAACCCTGGGCGCAGCCCGCCTACACCGGGGAGGATTTTGCGCGCTGGCGGGCCTTGGCGCTTATCGATCCGCCTGCCGTCCCGGCGACCGACCCCTACGCAGCGGGCGATCCCGCCCCGGCGGACGATCTGGCGGTTTGCGCGTTTGAGGACGCCGGATCAGGCAGCTACCGCCTCGCGGACTACGCGGATGCCGGGGCGGCGGAGGCGGCGGGGGCGCGGGTGACCCACTACGGCGCCTGCGGGCTGTGCTCCAGCCTGCAGGATCTCAGCGTCTACGCCTCCACCCCCGATCTCACTGAGCCGGTGCGCGCCTGCGGCCTCCAGCACTTCTCGGGGAGCATCGGGGAGCTGTCCGCCTGCATCGGGGCGCTCGGCTTCACCGATCCCTGCGCGCGGATCTGGGCGTACAACACCCGCCACACGCAGGACGCCTGCCTCACCGAGTGCCTGGCGGCCCTCGACGCCCCCTACAACGAGCCGGACGGCGCGCTCAACCCCTGCCTCCAGTGCGACGAGGACGAGAGCGGCGCGGTGTTCAAGGCGGTCGCCGGGCGCACCCGCCGCAACACCGGCCTCGCCTCCTCCATCTGCCGCCCCTGCTCAGAGGTGATCCCGCTGGAGCACCGGTACTGAGCGCGGGCGATCTCCGGGTTACCCGTCGATCACCCCGAGCATCATCTCCGCGATCGCCGCGTGGCCGTCGCTGCTCGGGTGCTCGCAGGACGCGTCAAAATAGAGCGCCGGATCGGCGCCCCGGTAGCAGCGCCCGGTGGTGTCGTCCCGGTTGTAGCCGTGGCCGCAGAACGTCTCGCCCATGAACGCCACATCGATCCCGGTCTCTGCCGAGAGCGCCAGCAGCGACTCCTGCCACTGGATCGCCAGCTCGGCGGTGAGCGGGTCGAGCAGCGGCGCGGACAGGCCGATGAGCTGCGCCCCCTCGCAGTCGGCGATGTCGGCGGCGGCGGCGGGGTCGGTGACATCGAAGATGTTGGCGACGATGATGTCGAGGCCGCCGGGGAACTGGGCGGGATCGTCGGTGAGGCCGTGGATCGCGGCGCTCAGGGCGTCGATGCCCGCCTGCCACTCGGCGCGCATGGTGGCCTCGTCGACGTCCTGGTTCTTTATGTGGTCGAGGAGGTTGAACAGGTCGTTCCCGCCCACCGTCATGATCAGCAGCGTGCGCTGATCCCGGTACTCTGCCGGCAGACAGTCCGCGAGCTGCGTGTTGTCCTCCGCCAGATCGTCCGTCCGCGCTCCCCACTTGGAGCAGTTCGCGAAATCGCCCGACAGCGGCTCATAGGACTCGCCCGAGGTCAGATCCACGTTCTCCCACAGCCACCCCGGCGCCTCCAGGCCCCACCGCGCCACGAATTCGTCTGCCAGCAGGTTCCGGTACCACTCGTCCGCGCTGGTGATCTCCCAGTTGCTCCAGTCGGTGGGGATGGGCGCCCCGGCGGTCACTGAGTCGCCCGCGAAGACCACGCGCTGGACGCCGGTGATCTGCTGGTGGTCGGTGCCGGTGCAGGTGGCGTTGAGGATCGCGCCGGACGAGGCGTAGTCCACCGGGCTCTGGATGTCAGCGAAGCAGGGCGGCGGCGGGGCGTCGGTGTCCGCCGCGCTGTCGTCCGGCGCCCCGGTGTCCCCCGACTCCCCGGGGCTGTCCTCCCGCGTGTCCCCCGACCCTCCGGCGCTGTCCTCCCGCGTGTCTCCTGACTCCCCGGCGCTGTCGGCGCGGCTGTCGGCGCGGCTGTCGGCGGCGGCGCTGTCGTGGAGGGGCGGCTTCCCGTCGGGGGCGCAGGCGAGGGTGATGATGAGCATCATTCTCTCATACCAGATTGTAGAATAGAGTGCTGGTAGTCGCCAGGTGCGCGCTTCGCGCTTCCCTTGCTTCCACCTGCACTCTATTCTACAATCCGGTATTCATTGTTCTTGATCCAGCAATGCTTTCAGCATTTCCGTATCATTGTACCAGATCCTCTGCCGCGCCGCTCACCCCTGCGCCGCGACCGCTCAGCCGCGCCCGGCGACCGCTCAGCCGGGGATCGGGGGCGTCGGCGCGGCGTCCGGGCGATCCTTGGGGTGGAGGTGCAGATGGGCGGGCAGATCACGCGGCGGCGGCTGTTGGCGGGGGTCATCGGGATCGGGGCGGCGGGGGTGTGCGGGGCGCCGGTGCTGGCGCGGGGGGTGGACGCGGAGGCGGAGATCCGGGGGCTGGCGGAGGCGCGGCTGTGGCCGTGGGAGGGCGGGTCGCAGGCGGAATTGGCGGCGGCGCATGCGATGAACCCGGAGTACGATCTGATGTCCCGGATGTTCCTGGCGCTGGCGCTCGGGGATCTGGCGACGGCGGCGCCGGGGGTCTGGCGGGATCGGGCGGTAGCGGCGCTGGACGCGATGATCGGGGACACGGAGGAGCGGGTGGCGCGGCGCGGGCACGGCTGGTTCCTGCTGCCCTACGCGGGGGCGCGGCCCTTCGTGCGCCAGGGATCGGGCGGCGGGCGGAGCCTGTTCGTGGACGGGGAATTGCTGCTGATGATGGCGATCCGGCGGCTGCTGGCGGAGGATGATCGGCTGGCGGCGGCGTCGCGGGGGCTGCTGGCGGAGGTGCGGGAGGCGATGGCGGCGGGGCCGATCGGCTGCGCGGAGAGCTACCCGGACGAGTGCTGGCTGTTCTGCAACACCGTGGCGCTGGCGGCGGGGCGGCTGATGGAGGCGCTGGACGGGGCGGGCGCGGCGGGCGCGGCGGAGCGGCGGCGCTGGGCGGCCTCGGCGCGGGCGCGGCTCATCGATCCGGAGAGCGGGCTGCTGGTGTCGAGCTTCACCCTCGATGGGTCGCGCATAGACGGGCCGGAGGGATCGACGATCTGGCTGGCGATCCACATGCTGCGGCTGATCGATCCGGCGCTCGCGCGGGAGCAGTACGATCTGGCGCGGGCGGCGCTCGGGCGGAGCGTCCTGGGGCTGGGGTACGCGCGGGAGTGGCCGCCGGGCGCGACCGGCGCCGCTGCGGGGCGGCAGGACGTGGACTCGGGGGAGATCGTGCCGCTGCTGGAGGCCAGCCCCTCCTCCTCAGGGCTGGCGCTGCTGGCCGCGCGGAGCATGGGCGACGCGGGCTGGCACCGCGATCTGCGGGCCTCGCTGCAGGTGGCGGCGTTCCCGGCGGAGGAGGGCGGGCGGCGGCGGTTCCGGGCCAGCAACGCGATCGGGGACGCGGTGATCCTGGCCGGGCTGGTGGCGGGGCCGCTGTGGGCGCGGATCGGGGCGGCGGGGTAGGTTTTGCGGATGGGGTTCGTGCGCGACACCTGGATCGCCCTGCTGGCACCGAGGCGGGCGGCGATCGTCGCGGTCGTCGGGCTGCCGCTGCTGCTGGCGCAGGCGGCGTGGAACCCCGATCCGGCGTCGGGGGTGCTGGCGGGGCTGCTGCTGATCCTGAGCGCGCTGGCGACGGCCCCTGCGGCGTGGCTTTGGCTGGCGGGGCGGGCGGGCGGGGCGTGGATCTACGCGGGGGGCTGCCTGGGGGCGGCGGTGCTGGCGGGGCTGGTGATCCCGCGCTGGGCGGGGTTCGAGGATCGGTTCCTGACGCAGCCGGTGACGCTGCCGCTGGTGGCGGGGTTGTTCGCGGCGGCGGGGCTGGGGCTGGGGCGGGACATCGGGGACGGGCGGCGGCTCCAGGCGGCGGAGGCGCGGGCGGAGGCGCTGGCGCGCGACAGGGAGCGGGCGGAATTGCTGGCCCTCCGCGCGCAGCTCGATCCGCACTCGCTCTACAACACCCTGTCCGCCATCGCCGAGTGGTGCCACACCGACCCGATGGAGGCGGAGCGGGCGATCCTGCGGCTCGCCGACCTGCTGCGCGGCGTCCAGCGCGGGGTGCAGCGGGCCGCGTGGCCGCTGGCGGAGGAGTGGGCGATCTGCAGCGCCCTGCTGGATCTGTACCGCGCCCGCGACCCCGGGCGCTACGCATGGACGCTCGACACGGGCGGGGCGATCCCGGAGCTGGAGGTGCCGCCGCTGCTGCTGCTGCCGCTGGTGGAGAACGCGCTGAAGCACGGCCCCGCCGCCGGACACGCCGGGGCGGTGCAGATCCGCTTCACGCCCGCCGGGGCGGGGGTCGTCGTCGAGATCCGCAACCCCGGCGCGTGGGGCGGATCGCGCAGGGCGGGCGGCGCGACAGGCGGCGCGACAGGCGGGGGCGCAGGCGGCGAGGGGCTGGCGCTGGTGCGGCGGCGGCTGGCGCTGGCCTGCCCGGAGGGGCGGCTGGAGATCGGGACGGAGCCGGGGGGCGGCACGCTGGCGCGGCTGTGGCTGCCGGGGCCGCCGGAGGGGGCGGCGTGATCCGGGTGATCCTGGCCGACGACGAGGCGATGGCGCTGCGGCGGCTGGAGCGGCTGTGCGCGGCGCTGCCGGGGGTGGAGGTCGTGGCGGCCTGCAGCGGGTCGGAGGCCGCGCTGGCGGCGATGCGCGAGGAGCCCTGCGACGCGGCGCTGCTCGACATCGACATGCCGGGGCTGAGCGGGCTGGACATCGCGGCGCTGCGGGGGCCGGACGGCCCGGCGGTGATCTTCGTGACCGCCCACCCGGAGCATGCGCTGGCGGCCTTCGGGGTGGGGGCGACGGACTACCTGCTGAAGCCGGTGGACGGCGGGCGCCTGGATCGCGCGCTCAGCCGGGTGCGACCGGCGCGGGGCGCGGGCGATCCGGTGGCGGTCCCGGGGGCGCGGGGGATGCGGCTGGTGCGTCCGGAGGAGATCAGCCACGCGATCCTGGAGGGGGAGAGCCTGGAGATCCACACCGCGCAGGGGCCGCTGATCTGCGCCTGGACGCTCGGCGAGCTGGAGCGGCGCCTGCCGGATCGCTTCGTCCGGGTGAGCCGTCGGGCGCTCGTGTCGCTCGACGCCATCGCCCTGCTGTCGCCGGAGGAGGACGGCGGGGCGGTGGCCACCTTGCGGGGCGGGGAGCGGGTGGAGGTGTCGCGGGCGGCGGCGCGGGCGCTGCGGCGCAGGCTCGGCTGATCGTGAGGGGCTGATCGTTCGGAAGTCTATTTCCAGGTTCGGTTTCAGACTGTTTTGGGCGGCCCGCTGTCCCCGCGCCGGGGCAGCCCCTCCCCTTGTTGTGTTTTCAGCGTCTTGACCGGCCCGCTGTCCCCGCGCCGGGGCAGCGCAAGGTTCGCCTGCGTCGAGGTGGTGGACAGCGGCCCGCTGTCCCCGCGCCGGGGCAGCCCCTCCCCGCGCGCCGGGAGCGTCCTGGCCGGCCTGCTCTCCAGCTGGACAGCGTGGATATAGGCCTGCACCACCCTGTGGGTGTCCGCCATGATCGCCTCGAACTGGGGGATGAGCGCGTCCACCGGTCGCCCCGCCTCGATCGCCTGCTCGATGCGCTCCGCGCTGAACGCGAGGCGCCGCAGCGCCACGGAGGACGCGCTGCCCCTGATCTGGTGGGCGAGCGCGCTGCAATCGCTGAGCGCGCCCTTCCGCAACAGCGGAGCGAACGTCTTCTCCCGGTCGTGCGTCTGCATGAACAGCGCCAGGATCCTCGCGTAGTTGGCGGGCGTCTTCAGCAGTGACAGCCCCTGCGCTACATCCATCAGGGGCAATTCCATCTCGCGGGCGACCGGGGGGGCCGGAGCGCCGTCCTTGCCGTCGGCTGCCGGCGCCAGCAGCCACTTCGCGAGGGTCTCCAGCAATATCTTTGAATCGATCGGCTTGACGAGATGGCCGTTCATTCCAGCGTCCAGGCTCTGCTGCCGCTCCCTGGACATCGCCTGCGCGGTGAGCGCGATGACCGGGAGGTGCGCGCGCGCTGGAGCAGGGAGGCGCCGGATCGCGGCGGTCGCCGTCAAGCCGTCCATCACGGGCATCTGCACATCCATCAGGACGAGGTCGACCTGCGCGTCACCCCGCAGAATGTCGAGCGCGGCCGTGCCGTTCTCTGCGGTCAGGACGCGCACATGGAGGCTCTCCAGCAGCATCTCCCCCACCTGCAGGTTGATCTCGTTGTCATCGACGAGCAGCACCTGCGCGCCGCGCTTCGCCATCTGCTGCAGCCGCTCATCGTCCGGGGCGAGGCCGGCTTCCGGCGCCTGCGGCTGGTGGGCGACATCCACAGCAGAGACCCCGAAGGTCAGCACGCACCGGAACACAGATCCCTGACCGCGCTCGCTGGAGACGCTGATGCTCCCGCCCATCATCTCGCACAGCTCCTTGCAGATGGCGAGGCCGAGCCCGGTGCCGCCGAACCGGCGCGAGACTGAGCTGTCCTCCTGCGTGAACGGGTCAAAGACTTTGTTGATCCCTTCCGGCCCGATCCCGATCCCGGTGTCCCGGACCGTCAGCTCCAGCGTGACCGCCCCCTCCGTCTGGTTCAACAGCGCCAACCGGATCCCGATCCCGCCGCGCGCGGTGAACTTGATGGCGTTGCTGAGGAGGTTGTTTACGATCTGGTTCAGCCGGTGGCCGTCCCCCATCACGATGTCCGGGACGTCGCTGCCGATCTCACAGGAGAGCGTCAGCCCCTTGGCAGCAGCGGTGGGGGTGAAGATGATTTTGATGTCCTGAAGCGTGTCCCGCAATGAGAATGGCTGATGCTCCAGCGTGATCTTTCCTGATTCAAGCCTTGATATCTCAAGTATGTCATCCAACATCTTCAGCAGTCTGTTGGCAGCGCGGGACAGGATGCTGCTCTGGTTGCGCTGCGCGGACGGCAGATCTCCCCCGAGCAGTATCTGCGTCATGCTGAGGATCGCGTTCATCGGGGTGCGGATCTCATGGCTCATGTTCACGAGGAACTCAGAGCGCCGCCGCGACGCCTGTTCTGTCGCCCAGCGCGCCTCCTCCAGCTCTGCGTTGAGCTCAGCGAGGCGCGTGTTGTTGATGGACAGCTCCTCCATGCGCTGCTCCGCCTCCATGCCCGCGATGCGGGCAGCCCTGACCGCCGCCGTGAAGCTCATGTACAGCTCGGATATCTCGTCGTCCTGCACCTCCATCGGCGGGATCACAGGGCGCTCCCAGGAGATGCCCCGGACCGCCTCCGCCAGCGACACGATCGGCTGGACGATCTGCCGGTGCAGCGACCAGAGGGCGATACAGCCCGCGATCACCGCGAGCAGCGCGGCCAGCACCGAGGCGAGGGTCACCCCGTTGGACAGCCGGGAGAGCGCCGACAGGGTGTCCTGCACCGGCTCCATCGTTATCGCCACCGGCACCACCGTCACGAGCAGCCAATTGACGTGCGGCACCGGCGCGACTGTGACAATAGAGGAGACGCCGCCGATCCCGGTGGTGAAATGATAGACCTCTTTGTTGAGCCGCCCGCTCTCTCCGGCAGGATCCTGGAGGTTGGTGATCCGGGCATCCTCCAGCCCCTTGAGAAGGACCTCGTCCCATTGTTGATCAGAGGGCGGGCGCAACAGCATGCGGAGCGCCCGCTTCGAATCCTCCCCTTCGATGAATTGCCTGATCGCCGCCTCCGGCGCGACAAGCACTTTGCCGTCCGACTGGAGCAGCATGGCGTGGCCGCCGTTCGGGACGGACACGTGCAGCACCTGATCCATGATCGTAGACAGGAGCACGTCCATCCCTGTCGCGCCTGCAAACAGTCCGGAGGATCCGTCTTCCCCGGTTGAATAGATGGGGGCGACGCAGCTCATCATCCACGCGCCCGAGAACGGATCGAGGTAGGGCGGCGTCCAGCGGGTGGCGCGATCCGGGTTCTCCTCCGGTCGCGCGATCTTCAGATAGGGCTGTGTCCACTCATCTATCTGTGGCAGCTCCGGGTTCTCCTCCAGCATCTTCAGCAGATCGTAAGGGGGCTGCACGACATCGATCCCGCTGGCCATCATCACCCAGTACAGCCGTATCAGGTCGGCCCGCCGGTCGACACGCGCGCGCATGCTCCTGGAGAGGCTGCAGAGCGCGTGGAGCTCCCTGCCCATCTGGCGCAGCAGGACAGGATCGCCCAGCCCCTGGCTTAGCGCAGGCGCTGACAGCCAGGGCGAGCAGGGGCCCTGCTGATCAAAATTGCCATAGGCGCCGCTCACCGGGTCGATGAACCCGAACGGTGGGAGCGCGTCGGGCGACCCGGGGCGGATCGGGGGCGTCGACGACCTGCCCTCCGCGAGCGCCTCCAGGACGTCCTGCGCCCCGGCGGTCACGTCCTCCTCGATGCGGCGGATGATGTGTTCGATGCGCATCACCTCGTAGCGGACTTGAACCTCCAGACTCCGGGAGGACTGATCGAGCCAGTGTGTCTCAAGGACCTCCTGGCTCTGATCAGCCACCCACCTGCTCCCCAGAATGCTGACCAGAACGATCACTGAGAGCGGCAGGAATATCCCAAGCGCCAGAACAGGGAAGCTGCGGCGCACGATGATGTATCGGTGGAGAGGGCGGGGTTTGGAGTCCGTTGACATGCCTGCCTCTGCGGGGGAGCGTGATAAATCCCAAGAGTCTATACTTTAGAAAAAATCCAAAGTCAACGCATCAGCGTGAGGGGCGATAGGAGGTACACTCCTTCGATCCCGGAGCGTCCGATGCCCCTCCCTGAAGAAGCCCGTCTCCTCACCCGGAGCGCCGCGATCCTCCTCTGCGCCGGGATGGCGACCGGGGCGCTCGTCTCCTTCGCCATGACAGGCAAACTGCCGGCAGACCCGCACATGATGCTGGCCAGCCACCTCAACGCCATCCTCGGCTGCCTGTGGATGGTGGCGGTGGCGTGGTCGCTGCCGATGACGCGGCTGGAGGAGGCGGGGCGGCGGCGGCTGGCGCTGACGGTGACGGTGGCCAACACATCGAACTGGCTGATCACGCTGGTCAAGGCGTTCCTGAAGGTGTCCGGCGTCGATCTCATCGGGGAGCCGGCCAACGACGCGGTGTTCGCGGCGCTGACGCTGTTCGTGGTGCTGCCGTCGTTCGCGGCGGCGGGGGCGTGGGCGTGGAGCCTCGGCGGGGCTGAGCGGCGGGGCTGAGCGGCGGGGCTGAGCGGCGGGGCTGAGCGGATGCAGCGTCAGGGCGCGGCGAACCCCTCGGCCTGGAGCGAGAACATGCGCGCGTAGAGCCCGCCCTGCGCCATGAGGGCGTCGTGCGTCCCCTCCTCCACGACGCGGCCCCCGTCGATCACGACGATGCGGTCGGCCATCCGGACGGTGGAGAAGCGGTGGGTGATGAGGATGGCGGTGCGGTCTTTTTTCAGATCGCGGAAGCGCTGGAAGATCTCGTGCTCGCCCTCGGCGTCCATCGCGGCGGTCGGCTCGTCGAGGACGAGGATGCGGCTCTTGCGCATGAAGGCGCGGGCGAGGGCGACGCGCTGCCACTGCCCGCCGGAGAGATCGTCGCCGCCGAACACCTTGCCGAGCGGCGTCTCCAGCCCGTCCCGCAGGCGATCCACGATGGCGCGCGCCCCGCCCTCGGTGATGGCGGCCTGCACCGCCGCGTCGTCCCCGAGGTCGGGCAGCCAGCCGACGCCGACGTTGTCGCGCATGGAGAGCTGGAGGCGGGCGAAGTCCTGGAAGATCACCCCGACCCGCCGCCGGAGATCGCTCATCGGCATCGTCGAGACATCGACCCCGTTGACGCGGATCGCGCCCGATGTGGGCCGGAACAGCCCGACCAGCAGCTTGATCAGCGTCGTCTTGCCCGCCCCGTTCTTCCCGACCAGCGCGATGGTCTCGCCGGAGGCCACCTTCAGGTCGATGCCGGACAGCACCTCCCGGTCGCTGCCGGGGTAGCAGAAGCTCACGCCCTCCAGGCTCAGCGAGGGCGCCACCTCGTCGGGCGCGGCGGCGTCCAGCGGCGCGGCGGCGTCCGGCTCCTCCTCGGGGACGCTCAGGAAGGCGTCGAGGTTGGTCATGTAGAGGTCGTCCTCCCACGCCTTCGAGATCGCGGACAGCGCCGCCCGCAGGGTGTCCTGCCCCTGCCGGAAGATCCCCATGTACAGCGTCATCGCCCCCAGCGTCGTGCGGCCCGCCACGGTCTCGGCCACGATCCACGCGTAGGTCCCGTACAGCGCGGCGCTCGCGATCAGGCCGAGGGAGAAGGACGCCACCGCCCGCCGCCGCGCCAGATCGGCCTCTTCGGCGGCGAAGGACTGGAGGATGTCGCGGTACTTGTCGCGCAGCCAGCCGGAGAGCTGGAACAGCTTCACCTCCTTGACCGTGCTCTCGGTGGTCAGCACCGACTCCAGGTAGAAGCTGCGCCGGTAGCGGAGCGACCGCGCCTTCTGCATCAGGAACGAGGCGTTGGCGAACCGGGCCTCAGCCCAGAACGGCGGGAGCGCGGTCAGCACCAGCACCGCCACCGCCCACGCCCCCAGCGACCACAGCAGCGCCCCGAACCCCGCGAGCGTCACCGCATGCCGGGCCAGCGTCAGCGCCTGGCTCACCAGATCGAGCGGGCGGGCGCTGGCCTCCCGGCGGGCCTGGGTCATCGCGTCCATGAACCGGGGATCCTCAAAGCGCGCGTAGGCGACCCGCGCGGCCTTGTCGAGGATCAGCAGGTTGACGTACAGCCCGAGCCGCGTCCGCAGCAGGAGCTGCGCGTAGCCCGTCCCCTGCCCGATCAGCGCGCGCCCCGCGATCAGCGCGAACTCCAGCGCCACCCAGCGGAGCGCGTCGCCAGGATCGGCGGACAGATCTGCGCCCGGAGCAGTGATCGCGTCGATGATGTGCTTGCCGACCCAGGCGATGGCCACGATCCCCAGCGGGTCGAGGATCTGCCCGGCGACGAGCGCGAGCAGCAGCGGCGGGCTCAGCCGGTAGACCATCTGCAGGGCGCTCCGGGCATGCCCCATCACGCGGAGCGCCTCGCGCGCCCTGCGCTGGAACACGCCGCCCGCCGCTCCCTCTGGTGCCGTCATCAGCCGCGCTCCTCTGCCGGCCCGCGCTGCGCCTTCCGCCCCCCGCGCACCAGCGGGCGCTCGGTGAGCGTCCCGTCGATCAGCAGCGCCGCCATCTCCCCGCAGCGGTCCACCAGCGCCCGCGCCCCCTCGCGCAGCGCCGCGCTCCCGGCGACGATCCGGTTGTTGTTCTCCATGTCCTCGGCGCTCCAGCCGCGCGAGTGGGCGATGTAGGGGAATTGCGGGAACTGGACGCCCAGCTCGGCGAAGAAGCCCATCATCTGCCCGGCGGTCCCCTGCACGTTGTCCTGCCCGCCGGTGATGATGAAGCCCGCCGTCTTCTTGCGGAGCAGGTGCTTCCCGGCGATGGTCTCCTGGTTCTGGATGCAGTTCATGCGCTCCACCATGCGGAAGTACAGGCTGCTGGCGGCCCCCCAGCGGATCGGGGTGGCGATCAGGTAGACGTCCGCCCAGTGGACGAGCGCCTAATAGACGCTGTCGAGCTGATCGGAGGGGTCCATCTGGGTGATCGAGCAGGGCCAGGTGCAGGCCTGCGCCGACTTCGAGTAGAACCCCTCGCAGGCCCGGAAGCTCAGATCGCGCAGCCGGATCATCCGGGTCTCCATCCCCTGCGCCGCCGCATGCTGGAGCGCCTCCTCCAGCAGCGCCTCTGAGGTGCTGTACCGGGGATGGTCAGCGGTCATCGCCGTCGTCGAGATGCCGACCACCCGCACCGGCCCCGGCGCGCGGATCGGCGTCCGGGCCAGCGGGTGCGGCGCGTGGGGCGCCTTCGTCCGCGCGGTGGCGCTCGCGAGATCGACGGACAGCCGCCCGTCCTCCACCCTCAGCGCATAGGCAGGCACCGCGTCGGCCTCATAGCCCGGCTCGCCCAGCCCGGTCGCGTGGTGGAACTTCCAGAAGTGCCAGGGACATTCAACGTATTCGCCTGCGAGCTTCCCTTCGCCCAGCGGGCCGCCCGCGTGGTTGCAGCGCCCCGATATCGCGTGGAACGCTCCGTCCCGGTACGTCAGCGCGAGCCGCGTCCGCCGCGCCGTCACCTGCTGGATCGGGCGCTGCTTCAGCTCCTCGACCGCGCCCAGATCCACCCAGTCCGCCTCTGCTGTCGGCGCTGTCGTCGGCTCTGCTGTCGGCTCTGTCGTCATCAAACCCTCCGCCGGACAGATATCCCGGCGGCGCCTGATCAGGCGCGGCGGGGCAGTACGCGCTCCACCGGGGTCGGGAGCGCCTGCTGGTTGCGGCGCATCTGGTTCTGGAAGAAGACGCTGTGGCAGGGGCGGTCGATGTAGCGCCCGGCGCCGCGAACGGTGTGGAGGCTGCTGCCGTCCCAGGCGAGGTGGCCGCGCACGTAGGTGCGGGCGGGGTTGCCGGTGACCTCCATCCCCTCGTAGATGTTGAAGTCGATGTTCTGGTGGTGGGTCTTCGCGGAGATCACGCGGGACTTCTCGGGGTCCCACACGACGATGTCGGCGTCGGCGCCGGGGGCGATGGCGCCCTTTTTCGGGTGGATGTTGAAGATCTTCGCGGTGTTTGTCGATGTGACGGCGACGAACTCGCTGGGGGTGAGCCTGCCGGTGCGGACGCCGTGGTGCCAGAGGATCGCCATGCGGTCTTCGACGCCGCCGGTGCCGTTGGGGATCTTGCGGAAGTCTTCGAGGCCCGCCTGCTTCTGGGGGGTGCAGAAGCAGCAGTGATCGGTGGCGGTGGTGTGGAGCATGCCCGACTGCAGGCCGCGCCAGAGGGCCGCCTGGTGCTCCTTGCTGCGGAAGGGCGGGGACATCACGTAGTGGGCGGCGGCGTTCCAGTCGGTGTTGCGGTAGACGCTCTCGTCGATGACGAGGTGCTGCGCCAGCACCTCCCCGAACACGCGCTGCCCCTCCAGCCGGGCGCGGGTGATCGCCTCCAGCGCGTCGATGCAGCTTGTGTGGACGAGGTAGAGCGGCACGCCCAGCACCTCCGCGATCCGGATCGCCCGGTTGGCGGCCTCGCCCTCGACCTCCGGCGGGCGGGAGAGCGGGTGGCCCTCCGGCCCGTGGAAGCCGCGCTCGTAGATCTCCTTCTGGAGCCGCCACACCAATTCCCCGTTCTCCGCGTGGACGGTGCAGAGCGCCCCCAATTCGCGCGCGCGGGTGAACGAGTTCACCAGCACCTCGTCGTCGCACATGATGGCGCCCTTGTAGGCCATGAAGTGCTTGAAGCTGTTCACGCCGAAGTCGCGGCACAGCGTCCCCATGTCCGCATGGACGCTCTCGTCCCACCAGGTGATCGCGACGTGGAAGCTGTAGTCGGTCGCCGCCTTCTCTGCCCAGCCGCGCCAGGTGTGGTAGGCGTCGAGGACGCGCTGCTTCGGGCCGGGGATCACGAAGTCGATGATGGTGGTGGTGCCGCCCGCCGCTGCAGCGCTCGTGCCGGTGAAGAAGTCCTCAGAGGCCACCGTCCCCATGAACGGCAATTCCATGTGGGTGTGCGGATCGATGCCGCCGGGGAGCAGGTACGCGCCCCCGCAGTCGACGATCTCCGCCCCGGCGGGCGCCGCCAGATCGGGGCCGACCGCCGCGACGGTCTCGCCGGTGATCAGGACATCGGCGCGGGACTCGGCGTCAGCGGTGACGACAGTGCCGCCGCGCAGGAGAATGGATTTTTGCATGGGAACCTCCATCCGGAAACGTGTGCATGCGCAGGTAACACTGTATAGCGGCGCGCGGAATCGCGGCGCTATACACCCCGGGCGGCATGCTCCAACCCCTCCACCTCCTCTTCAACGGCCACCCCCGACGCGTCCGCGTCTGCGTCCCGTCCCACCCCGGCGGCGGGCTGCTGATCCTGTTCGACGGGCAGAACGTGTTCGACGACGTCGGCAGCTTCGCCGGGGGCTGGTACAGCCATGAGGCGGTCGCCGGGCTGCCGAAGACCGTGCCGCGCCCGATGATCGTCGGCATCGATCACGGCAACCACCACCGGAACCGGGAGCTGTGGGTCGACCTCGACGCGATGCTCTCGCTGGTGG
This sequence comes from Alphaproteobacteria bacterium, assembly GCA_040376255.1. Lineage (GTDB taxonomy): Bacteria > Myxococcota_A > UBA796 > UBA796 > SXON01 > JBEIQZ01. The sequence goes on along the minus strand of JBEIQZ010000043.1, from coordinate 1,037 downwards.
TGGATCGGCTGCTCCCGGTCATCCGCGCGCGCTGGGAGATCGCCGGGATGGTGGCGCTGGGCGGCGCGTCGCTGGGGGGGCTGGCGGCGCTCGCGGGGCTGCTGCGCTACCCGGCGGTGTTCGGCGGGGCGCTCTGCATGTCGCCCTCCTTCTGGTACGCCGGGGGCGCGATCTTCCAAGAGATCCCGCCGCTCCTGAAGATCCCGCCCGAGAAGGCCCTGCCGCCGGGGACGCGGATCTACATCGACGTCGGCCACAAGGAGGGGCGGCTGATGCACCCGATGGCGCTGAGGATGGTCGATACGCTGCAGGCCTGCGGCTTCAGCGAGGACAAGGTCGGTGAAAAGCGGCTGATGTGGCGGCCCGACGCGCGCGGGCGCCACAACGAGAAGCACTGGCGCAGGCGGTTCCCGAAGGCGCTCAGGTTCATGTTCCGGGCGTGAGCGGCGCTCCACCCGCTCCACCCGCTCCGCGCCGCCTGAGCGCCGATCAGGCCGGGCAGTCCGCCCCGTCCTTCAGGTAGACCCCCGCCGACTCGCAATAAAACGCATACCCGTCCGCCGGGCAGTCGGTGGCCGCCTCGCCCCCCTCAGTGAACGTCCCCTGGAGCCGGTCGCAGCCGGAGCGCTCCGAGTTGTCCTCACAGATCTCCACGCCCGCTGCGATGTCGGCGTAGGCCTCGTTCGCCTCGTCATCCACCCCGTCGCCGTTTGTCGAGAGGCACACCCCCCGGTCGTTCCCCCCGCACCCGGCCAGCCACAGCGCCGCTATAAAGAGCACATTTTTTGTTTTGAACATCCTGTCTCCTCTCAGCAGATTGCTTCTGATTGTAGGACTGTCTCTAACACTGCCGCCGCTTGTTTGTTCCCGACGCGCATTGGTCGTCGGGCGACGACTCTGTTAACGGCACCTCACCCTGGAGCCTGAATGTGGATCTTCCTGAGCGCGATCAGCTATGCCGCACCCCCTGTTGACGCCGCACCTCCCCCTGAAACAGCGCCAGTCTCCTTGCCGAACGCGATCCTGGTCGAGGACGC
>JBEIQZ010000007.1:0-35841 GCA_040376255.1 Alphaproteobacteria bacterium | reverse complement strand
CGTCCACCAGCTTCGCCCCCTGCTCGATCACCCGCCCCGCCCCGAAGGCGTTGTGGCCGACCTCCGAATTCCCCATGTCCGCGTCCGAGGGCAGCCCCACCGCCCGCCCGTGCGCCTTCAACAGCCGCGACGGCACCTCTCTCCAGAGCCGATCCAATTCCGGCGTCGCCGCCGCCGCCACCGCGTCCGTGTCGTCCCGACGTCCCCAGCCCACGCCGTCCAGTATGCAGAAGATGATCATTGTATTGCCTGCGCCAGCAGCCTCCGTAACTCCGCCTCCGCCCGGAGCCGCTCCCGCAGCGCCTTCGACATCTCAATATGCAGAAACCGATCCCCGCCCCGCTGCCGCAGCGCGATCCCCTGCACGTTCGTCGTCGCGCCGAGCACTGACGCCTGATCCGGGTACAGCCGCACGACGCCGCCGCCCAGCATCACGTCCAGCCGCCCTGCCGCCGCCGCCGCCCACGCCGTCGCGCTGTCCTTGCGCCCTCCGCTCACCACCGCCGCCGTCCCCTCCGGCACGTCGTCGCCCCCGAAGCCGTGCAGCTGCACGACCCGCAATTCCGGCAGCGCCGCCGCTGCAGCCAGCGTCCCGAGGTGGAGCAGGTGCGCGGGGTTGTGGCAGGGATCGGCGGGGCTGTTGTCGCGCCGGACGCGCTCCCCGCTGGCGTCGGTGTAGCGCTGGAGCGTGCTTGTCGCGAACAGCCCGCCTGCCACGCCGCCCTCCAGCCCCCCGCTCTCCAACCACATCGCCAGCCCGATCCGCCCGGTGTCGGTGTCGTAGTAGGGGTGCGGCGCCTGCACCGCCAGCGGCCCCGGCGCCGCGCCCACCCGCGCCAGCCACGCCCCCGCCCCGCGCCGCTCCGTCTCCTGCAGCACCAGCAGCTCCTGGCCGTCCACGCTCCACCGGCGGAACGCCATCCCGACCCCCGCCGCCTCCGCCGCCGCCTCCGCCGTCACCCGCCCCGCCGGGGCCGCCCGGATCAGCGCCTCGACCAATTCCCCGATGGCCGCCGCCTCCTGCATCGACGGCTCCCGCCACGCCGGGCGCTCGGCGAACCGCCAGAGGCGATCCCCCGCCTCCTCCGCCGCCATCGGCTCCACCGGCAATTCCACGGTCGCTCCCTCAGTGTGCCACAGACCCCGCCCCGCACAGGCCAGCATCACCAGCGCCACAACGCTCCACATCGTCCGTTCCCTTCTGGCGGCAAGGTATCATGCCGGAGCGGGAAAAATCACCGCAGGCCGACAGTGCGGACCAGCCGCACCCCGTAGCGATCCTCCCGCACACCGGGGACGTACCCGTTCCGGCGGGCGGATCGCAGGTTGTCGGCGCTGACGCTCCACGCGCCCCCCCGCAGGACGCGGTACCGGGAGACGCCCTCCACCCATCCGCCGATCCAGCCAGGGTGGCGCCCGGACGGGTAGGGCCCGTAGGCGTCCCACACCCACTCCCACAGGTTCCCGCTCATGTCGCACAGCCCCAGCGCGTTCTCAGGTACCGGCGCGGTGCAGACCGGGTGGGGGGTGCCGCCTGAGTTGTCCGCGTACCACGCCACCTCCTCCGGAGAGCCGGGCGCTCCATACCGCTGCCGCCCCTGACCGGCGAGGTGCTCCCACTCCGCCTCTGTGGGCAGCCGCCAGCCCGTACAGCCCGATCCGGCAGGCCAGCGCACCGCCACCGGATCGCCGGTATAAGCCCGCTCCAGCGCGTAACACTCGTCGCGCCCTTCCAGACGCGAGAGCACATTCGCATAAAACACCGCATCATACCAGCTCATGCTGTCGGCAGGGCAGGCCATCCCGCAGTCGGGGAAGCGCGTCATCGCCAACACCGCCGCCTCCACCCGCACCCCCTCCGGATAGCCCGGCTGCCGCCAGCCGCCGCCGTTCCACCACTCCACCAGCTCCCGCCGCTGCACCTGCGTCAGCTCGCTGCGCCCCGCATACACGCTGTAATCCCAGTAGACGCGGTGGATCGGGCGCTCATCATACGGACCATCCCCGCTCCCTGCCCGCGTTGCGCTGAACCGCCCCGGCAGCCGCACCTCCAGGGACGGATAGAGCCCGTCCGCTACATCCCCGGTCGCTGCCAGCGCGAACCCAACGACCGACGCAAGCATCCACCCTCCAACCATCTGATGACGCTCCTGCTATGCGGTTACCGGCCCGGAGGCTGCCCAGGACGAGGCCAGCCCAGGAGCCGCCCCGGAGGACGCGCCTGTCATCCAGGTCTCCTGCGGGGCCCCCTCCATCCCGGCCACCGAAGCCCCGATTCCACTCCCTCCGATATCCTGCTCGCTGCTGACGATATCAGCACGCATTTCATGCGCGCCGATATCACATTCATTCTTGTCTGACAGCCCGGTTCCCTCCCGTGATAGGCTCTGCGTGGAGCCGGACACCCGATGCGCTGGATCACGCTGACAAGCCTTCACCTCTGCGGGATGTGCGCGCTGCTCGCCGCTGTCCCTGCGGTGCTGGCGGCGCCGGAGACGGACATCCCCTATATGGGCAGCGGCACCGTCACGGTGGGCGATCACGCGCTGCGGCTCGACGGGTCGCGGCTGCTGACCGGGGCGGGCGAGGTGCTTGTAGATCGGCTCTACACGCCGCCGGTCGGGGACGGCGCGTGGCTCTGCGCGGCGGACGACAATACGGACGGGCTGGGGCGGCTGCGGTGCTGGGACGGGCAGCTGCGGGCGGTGACGCTGGCGACCGGGGGGCGGCCGGGGCGGCTGGCGATCCAGCCGGGCGGGCAGGCGGGCGGGCAGGCGGGGGGGATCGTGATGGTGGCGTGGGTGGCCTCGCCGAAGGGGCTGCCGCAGGTGTTCACCGGATCGGCGGACGGGCGGATCGCGCCGCGCGCGCTGACCAACGCGGATCTGCGGTACACGCCGGGGCAGGCGCCGGTGGGCTTCGTGCCGCCGCCGCTCGGGCAGACGCTCCGGTTTGACGGCGACTGGCTGCGCTGGGAGGCGCCGGACGGGCCGCGCGCGGTGATGTGGCGATGAACCGGCGCTTTGTCAGGGTGATCACGGGCATGATCACGGGCATGATCAGCGGCGTGATACTGGCCGGACGGATCGGCGTGGCGCAGGCCCAGGACTACCGCTTCCCGGCGGGCGACGAGCATTACGGCTACTTCTACCCGACCGCCTACAAGGACGCGGGCGGCGCGGACTGGAACTGCGGCGGGATCTACTACTCCGGCCACAACGGCAGCGACTTCGGGATCGGCTCCTGGGGGGGCATGGACGAGGGGCGGCGCATCGTGGCGGCGGCGGACGGCACGGTGGTCGGCACCAACGACGGCGAGTACGACCGCTGCAGCACCGGGGACTGCGGCGACGCGAACTATGTGATGATCGAGCATGCCAACGGGCGGCGCACCTGGTACTGGCACCTGAAGCAGTGGACGGTGGCGGTCAGCACCGGCCAGTACGTCACCTGCGGCACGCACCTCGGCTACGCGGGCTCCTCCGGCAACAGCACGGGGCCCCACATCCACTTCGAGGTGCGCGAGCCCAGCGGCTACGCCAGCGACCCCTTCGACGGCCCCTGCAGCGCCCCGCCGACCTACTGGATCTCCCAGGGCGCCTACGACGGGTTGCCCGGCGGCTCCTGCCCCTACAGCGGCCCCTGCTCGCAGGTCGGGACGCTCAGCTGCGGGCAGACCATCGGCTCCGCCAACAATGCGGGCGGCGCCACCCAGAGCCACAGCGTCTACGGCTGCGGCGAGTACCCGTCCAGCGGCCCTGAGATCGCATACGCCTTCAGCACCCCCGTCGATGAGCCGGTCACCATCGGCCTGACCGGGCTGGGCGCCGATCTTGACATGTTTCTGCTCGGATCAGCCGCCTGCGACGGCTCGGGCGCGATCGGCTGCTCGACCAACGGCGACGCCGGTGACGAATCGATCTCGTTCAACGCCACCGCCGGGGTCGTCTACACCGTCGTCGTCGACGGCTGGGAGGGCGCCACCAGCGGCTTCAACCTCACCGCCCAGTGCACCGGCGGCCCCTCAGGCACCGACTCCAGCCCCGCCGGGGACTCCGCGCCCGACCCCGGCGACTCCGGCGACTCCGCCGCCCCCGACCGCGACTCCGGCGATCCCGTATCCGCCGACTCCGGCGTCAACGTCACGCTCCCCGATGGCCGCACGCTCCTCACCGATGTCCTCGGCTGCGGCTGCGGCGGGGCGGGAGATGGCGAGGGGACGGGCGATGACGGCGGCCTGCCGGGGCAGCGCACCGGATTCTCGGAGGTGACCGGCTGCGGCGTCGCAGGTACGCGGGAGCCGGGCGCGGCGGGCGCAGCGGGCGCGGCGCTGCTGCTGGCAGGGGCGCTCGGGCTGCGGCGCAGGCGGTGAGCGGGCGGTGACTGGCGGGCGACTGGCGGCGATGCCAGAAACTGTCCTGGAAAATGGACGCAGACCGGCTACTCCCCCGCTGATGTGGCACCAGACCCCCGACGAAATCCCCCCCGACGACCTCCTCACCGATATCGCCCCGGAAGCGACCGGGCGCTTCGATCTGTGGGCGTGGCGCCGCCGCTTCGTCCTCGACCACCTCGCGCCGCATGCGCTGGCGATCCTCGAAGATCAGCCGGAGGCGGTGGCTGTGGCGGTGCTGGGCGACTGCCACTACAACGACGAGGGCTACACCCGCGACCTCGCCCTGCTGGCGTTGACAGAGATCCCGGCGGATCTGGAGCGGGCGACCGGGCTGCTCGGCCCGGCGGAGGGCGCGGACGGCGCGCAGGGTGCGGCTCCCGATGATCCCGATGATCGCGGCGATCCCGGCGATCCCGGCGGCGATCCCGGGGAGGCGCTTGCGCCCGGCTGGTGGGCGTCCCTCGACGATGAGCCGGAGCAGGAGCCCGCACGGCTCGACGAGGACGGGCAGCGCTGGCCCGCTGACCTGACGGATTACATAGAATACCAGATGTCCGACGCCCGCCACAGCGCCCTGAGCCGCATCCTTGAGGCGCGGCGCCTCGATCTGCCGGAGAGCCTGGCCGGGCTGCTCATCTGGGGCGGTGGCGAGAGCTGGCGGGTGACGGCGCTGCTGATCCGGCAGCCGGAGGCGCGGGCGCTGCTGCTGCGGTGGGTGGTGACGGAGGGATCGGACTGGTGACCTCCCCGCCATCACCCCGCCCCCCACCTCCTCCATCCCATCCCCCACCTTTCGCCTTTAGCGCAGCGTCCGTGCCGTCGTGATCCCCTCTAAAACAGCCCCAACAGATCCTCCCGCGTCAGCGCCTTCGCCATCTCCCCCTCGTCCATCGCCGCCCTGACCAATTCCCGCTTCCGCTCCTGCAGCTCCAGGATCTTCTCCTCCACTGTATCCTCCGCGATGAGCCTGCAGGAGATGACGGGCCGCTGCTGCCCGATCCGGTGCGCCCGGTCTGTCGCCTGGTCTTCTGCCGCCGGGTTCCACCACGGGTCCAGATGAAAGACATAATCCGCCCGCGTCAGGTTGAGCCCTGTCCCGCCCGCCTTCAGCGACAGCAGGAACACCGGCGGCCCGTCTTCCGCTGAAAACTCCGCCACGACGGCTGCCCGATCCCGCGTCGACCCGTCGAGCCGGACGAACCGGATGTTGCGCTTCTGCAATTCAGGCTCTACGCGGTCGAGGAGGGAGGTCCACTGGGAGAAGACGAGGGCGCAGTGGCCTTCGGCGAGGATCTCCTCCAGCGTCCCGGTGAGCAGCTCCATCTTTGCCGATCCGGCCTGCCAGTCTTTGTTGAGCAACCCTGGATGGCAGGCGGCCTGCCGCATCCTCAACAGGACCTCCAGCACAGAGAGCGCCCGGTTGGCATCGAGCATCTTCACGATATCGGCGCGGGAGAGGGAGGCGGCGGCCTGGTAGATGCGGCGCTCATCGAGGGAGAGGGCGCAGCGGAGGACGATCTCGGTGCGGGGGGGGAGGTCGCGGGCGACCTCGGACTTGAGGCGGCGGAGGAGGAAGGGGCGGATGCGGCGGCGGAGGTCATCGCGGGCGGTGCGGGAGCCGGCGGAGATGGGGTTCTCGAAGCGGTCGCGGAAGGCGGCGCGCCCGCCGAGGAGGCCGGGGCAGGCGAAGTGGAAGGCGCTCCACAATTCTTCGAGGCGGTTCTCGACGGGGGTGCCGCTCATGGCGAGGCGGTGGCGGGCCTGGAGGGCGAAGGCGGCCTGGGCGGCCTGGGTGTCGGGGTTCTTGATCATCTGGGCCTCATCGAGGACGACGGCGGCCCAGGGGACGGGCTGGAGGATCTCCAGGTCGATGCGGAGGAGGGCGTAGCTGGTGAGGGTGAGGAAGGCGTCGGGGTCGAGGGCGCGGTCTGCGCCGTAGTAGAGGCAGACGGAGCGGGCGGGGAGGAAGCGGCGGCATTCCTGCTCCCAGTTGCGGAGGACGCTGGTGGGGGCGACGACGAGGTGGCGGCCGGGGACGCGGCTGAGGGCGGCGAGGCACTGGACGGTCTTGCCGAGGCCCATGTCGTCGGCGAGGATGCCGCCCATGCCGACGGAGCGGAGCCAGAGCAGCCAGGAGAGGCCCTGCTGCTGGTAGGGGCGGAGGCTGCCCTCGAAGTCGGGGGCGGGGGGTTCGTGGGGGATGGCGCGGAAGTCGCCGACGAGGGCGCGGATCGGATCCATGGAGGGCGGGACGGGGCGCTGCATGGCCTCCAGGGCGGAGAGGAGGAGCGGGCCGGACTCGCGGCGGATGACGCCGGTGCCTTCGGAGACGGAGAGCAATTCCGCGAGCATCGCCCCGTGGCGGTCGAGCCACTCCTGGGGGATCTCCTGCCAGCCCTCGGCGGTCTGGATGAGGCGCTGGCCGCCCTGCCACGCGGCGATGAGGCGGTCGGGCGCGACCTGGAGGCCATCGACGCGCAGCCGCCACCCGGCGCCGTCGCTGAGGCGCACGTCGGAGACGGCGACGGCGGGCTGCATCGGCGCGGTGACACGGCGGAATTGCGGGGCGCGGGCGGTGATGCGCTCGCGGAGCGGCAGGTGGAGGCTGTCGAGCAGGCGCAGGGCGGCGAGGCCGTTGCGTTCGAGGGGGATGTCAGCGGCGAGGAGGCCGCCGCTCTGGGTGTGCAATTGCTCGCGGAGGCGGGCCTCGGCCTGGGTGTCGCGGCGGGGGAGCTGCTGGCCGGTGAGGCGGAATTCGCCGCGCTCGATGGTGGCGAGGGGCGGATCGCCATCGGCGGCGCTGTAGACGATCTTCGGCACGACGCGGAGGCGCTCGCCCTCGGTCTCGACCTCCAGGTGGAGCCGGGGGGCAGCCTCGACGACCTCAGGGAGCCGCTTTGTGAGGACATCGGCCTCCAGCCCGTGCCGTTTGCGGAGGCCGGGCAGGAACTCCACAGCCAGCCGGTGGATCTCCGGGCCGGTGAAGGTCATTCCCTGCTGGAGCTGATCATAGAGGCGCGGCTCCATGTCCGGCTTCTGGAACACGCGGATGATCCCGCCCATGCGGACGATGTGCCCGGCGGGGCCGCCGATGAACACCTCCGCGATCCCGGCGGGCCGCACCAGCCGCAGCAGCAGCGCCGATCCGCGATCCTCGACGCGCAGCCGGGGCAGCACCGGGGCGGTGTCCACCTGCACTGCGCCCTCCCATAGCGGCGGATCGCCCGCCTTCTCCGCCCCGCTGGAGCCCTGGAGCCGCAGCGCCCGCCCGCGCAGCAGGGGCAGCACGTCGCGCACGAACAGCGGCGGGATCGGCTGGCCCTTCCAGCCCGACATCCGGCGGCGGATCTCCAGATCGTCGGGCAGCCGCAGCGTCCCCGGCGGCTCCTCCCAGTCGAGCGCCAGCCGGCTCCCGGCCAGCCGCACCAGCCGGTACTGGATCGGCGTGACGGCCACGACCGGCGCGGCCTTTCCGGCTGCCCCGGTGTTCTTTGCCCCTGCCTTTGCCGCACCGGCCCCGATGTCTGCGAGATCATCCGGGAGCGGCGGGATTGTGCGGCCCTGGGCCTGCAGCACCGCCGAGAGGTGGAGGCAGTCCCCGCCCTCGCAGGAGCACTCCCCCTCCTGATCCTCCGGCCAGTACAGGATCTCCACCGCGCTCCCCGACGGCAGCAGCAGCCGCCACCGCTGCTCTGCGGGCGACTGTGAGACGGGCTGGAGGCGGCCCTGGCCGATCCACTCGGCGGCGCGGGCCTGTTGGACGGGGGTCAGCTTGCGCCGGATGCGGTCAGGGAGGTTCATCTCAGAGCAGTACCTTCAGTGAGCGGCGGCGCTTCGCCTTTGTGTCGATGCCCGCCAGTCCGGCCTCCCTGCAGTACAGCATATTGATCGCCCCCAGGATGGTGTTCACCGTCGTCAGCGACAGCACATCGGTCTCCGGCAGCAGGATCAGGCTCCCGTCGGTGAAATTGAGCGGGCAGACATCGCGCCCCGGCCCGTCGTCCGCGCCGGTATCGACGGGCAGCCCGTGGCTCCGGCAGATCAGGGGCCGGTCGGCGTAGATGGCGCACCGGTCATTGACGAGCATGGTGCAGCCCTTCCCCTTCCCGAGCTTCGCCTGTGTCTCCGGCGGCAGCGCCGCCACCGCCCGCGCGATGTTCGCGGCCTCGACATCGGTGACGGTGCGATCCGTAGCGCAGCAGCCGGAGCACCCGGCGCGGCAGGCGAGCTTTCCGGCGTAGGCGGCGCTGATCCGGTCTGCGTGCGCCTGCACCTTCGCGTAGAGCGGCGCGAGGTTCCGCAGCGGATCGGGCGTCTCCTCAGGGGGCGGGCCCTCAAGGGGCGGGGATGTCTGTGACAGAGCGCACCTCGACGGGGCAGGGGAGGGGGTGACGGATGGCGACGACCCAGTCGGTCGCCTGCCGGAGCGCGTCGCGGGAGGACAGCTCGGTGATGTGGAGCTGCAATTCGTTGCCGTTGACGTCTGCCTCGACGGGCAGGCCGTCGATCCGCACCTCCAGCCCCTCCTGGGCGACGCCCTGATCGAGCATGACGACGGCGGTGGCGGTGCCGGTGATGGAGATCTGCACCCCGGCGTCCCGGAAGCGGCTCATGTGGAGGCTGCCGCTCTGCCAGACCTCGAAGCGTCCGGGGCGGGTCAGGGCGACAGGCATGTGTTCGCGGTCGTCGTCGAGGCCGGGGGTCTGGAGGCGGAGGCGGAGCGCGCCGTCCTGCCCCGGCGGATCGGCCCCGGCGGGGAGGCCGTACTCCTGGAGGCGGTCGAGCAGGGGCTGGCGGGCTTCGGGGCAGGCGCGCAGGTCGAGCGCGATCCAGCCGCCCTTCGCCTCGCCGGAGGTGAAGCGGACGGCGACGAACCAGAGCAGCCCGGCGAGGATGATCCCGCCGCCGATGAGGATCGGGATGGAGGAGAGCGCGAGGCCCGCGCTTCGACGCCGGGTGAGGACGGAGTCATCCGGCTCAGGGGGCGGGGTCGGTTCAGGCATCAGGCCGCTCCAGGGGACGGCCCTCTATTCCGTGGCCTCCGGCGCATCCAGCGACTCGGTCGTCGTGGTGGTCGTGGCCTCCACGCTCTTGACGCGGATGCCCTCGGCCTCGACGCCGTTGAGCGGGTAGACCTCGGAGGTGACGGAGGAGCGGGAGAGATCGGCCTGGACCTGGAAGGAGGTGTAGTAGGCGCGACCGTAGTCGTACTGGAAGTGGGTGGGCGCGGCGCAGGCCAGCAGCAGGATGAGCATCAGGGGATCTCCTGGTGGATGAGGCGTTTGAGGGCGGTGACGGCGGGGAGGTAGCCGGGGCTGGCCGAGATGGCGGCCTGGTAGTGGACGATCGCGCTGGCGCGATCCATCCGCAGCTCGCAGGCCACGCCCATGTTGTAGCGGGCGTCGGCCTCGTTCCCGGCGGAGCGGAACAGCTCCAGCGCCTCGGTGTCGCGCTCGGCGCGGGCGAGGGCGAAGGCGAGGTTGTTGCGGGTGCGGAGCTGGGAGGGGTCGATCTGGAGCGAGCGGCGGAGGCGCTCGATGGCGCCCTCGGCGTCCCCGGCGGAGAGCAGCACAAAGCCGAGGTTGTTGAGGATCTCCGGGTCTTCGGGGGCGAGCTGGTGGGCGCGCTCCAGGCTCTCCCGCGCGGCGGCGGGGTCATGGCGGTCGGCCTGCACCACGCCGAGCATCGCCCACGCCTCGGCGTTCCGGGGCTGGCGCTTCAGCAATTGTTCAAGCAGGACCTGCGCCTCGCCCGACATCCCGCGAAGGTGCCAGGCGCGGGCCTGGAGCAATTCCAGCGCGCTGTCCTCGACCCCGGCGGCGCGGAGATCGGCGCAGAGCTGGATGGCGTTCTCGGTGAGCCCGGCGTCGAGCATGGCGTCGATCACCTCCAATTGCGTCTGCAATTGCTCGGCGGCGGTGCGGGCGTCCACCACCGGCGGCTTCGGCAGCGGATCGGGCGCGGCGGCGGCGGCGACAGGCCACAGGGCGAGCAGCGCGCAGCACAGCGGGCGGCGCACTACGGGCTCCCGTGCGAGGCGTTGCGGGTGGCGAACAGGTTCTTCACCCGGATGAGCGCCGGCCCCATCAGCACCATCATCAGGCAGGGCAGGATGAAGAGGATCATGATGATCGTGAGCTTTGGCGAGACCTGCGCGGCCTTCTCCTCGGCGCGCTGCATGCGCCGGGTGCGGACATGCTCGCTGTGGACGCGCAGCGCCTTGGCGACGCTGGTGCCGAAGCGCTCAGCCTGCACCAGCACGTTGACCAGCGAGAGGACCTCATCGACCCCGGTGCGCTCGGCGAGGTGGCGCATGGCCTCGGCGCGGGGGACGCCGGCGGCGACCTCGGCGCCGACCATCTGCAATTCGCGGGCGAGGGTGGGGGCGCTGATCGCGATCTCGTCCGAGACGCGGCGGAAGGCGATGTCGAGCCCCAGCCCGGCCTCCACGCAGCTCACCAGCAGATCGAGCGCGTCAGGGAAGCCCTTCATCAGATCGCTCTGCCGCTTCTGGACGAGGTTGGTGACATAGAGGTGGGGCAGGTAGTACCCGCCCGCCGCCCCGGCCAGCCCGCCCATGAGGACGTAGGTGATCTTGTCGCTGGGCGCCACGATCATGGACATGACGCCCAGCACCACCAGCAGCACCGTCCGCAGCGCGCTGTAGAGCATGACCGCGTCGCGGCTGCGGAAGCCCGCCTGGAACAGCATCTTCCGGAGCTTGATCAGCTCGTCTTCGTTGTTGCCCGTCGACAGCTTCGCCGCCGTCCTGGTGAAGCCGGAGAGGTTGCTCTTGTTGCGGGCTGAGAGCCGCTGGATGTCGTCGTTGCCGGTGTGCTGGGAGAGCCGATCCGCCGAGGCGTCGCCCTCGCCGCGCAGCAGCCCGAACCACACCGCGCCCGCGAGCCCGCCGATGGTGCCCATCGTCGCGAGGATCGCCATCAGCCCTGTCGCGTCCATCAGACCTCCACCTTGGAGAAGTCGCTCATCAGGAACACCCCGAAGCTGAACATGCAGATGCACCCCCCGAGCAGGAGGTTCCCGAGCGGATCGCTGAACAGCGGGCTCAGGTAGTCCGGGTTCTTGAAGCTGATCATGCCGGTCACGAAGAAGGGCAGCGACCCGAGGACCCAGGCGGTGAACTTCGCCTCCGAGGTCAGCGCCGCCAGCTTGCCCTCGAACAGAAACCGCGAGCGCACCGTCTTGGCGATGCTCTGGAGGATCTCGATGAGGTTGCCGCCGGTGTCGCGCTGGAGCAGCACCGAACTCACAAAGATCTGCAGATCGAAGCAGCCAGGATTGCGGCGCAGCAGGTTGGTCAGGCAGTCGCGCAGATCGCGCCCGAGGTTGTTCTCCTCGTAGACATGGCCGAACTCAGGGCCGATGGGAGCCGGTAACTCCTCAGCGACCGTCCGCATCGACTCGGTGAGGCCGATGCCCGCCTGCAGCGAGCGCGACATCAGATCGACCGCGTCGGGCAATTGCTCGGTGAGCCGCCGGATGCGCGAGGACGCCTGCGAGCGGATGAGCAGGATCGGCACCAGCCCCAGCCCCATCCCCAGCACCCCGACCGGCCCGCGCAGCGCCGCCAGCCCCATCACCAGCCCGATCGCGCCCCCGCCCGCGATGTAGAGGTGCAGCGTCCGCAGCGGGTAGGGCTGCCCGGCCTGGTTCAGCCAGACCTCCAATTGCGAGTCGGTCGGGACGACCTTCGCGTCGCCCATCGTGATCTTCAACAGCCGCGCCTCGTTGTCCCCGAGCGTCAGCCCGAGCCGCCGGGACACCTCCTGGCTCTGGCTCTCCTGCCAGCCCCGGTAGACCCAGTAGATGCCCTGGCCGAGCATCACCACGATGACGACGACGATGATGACAGCGATGAAGACCAGCTTGCCCATCTGTCAGACCTCCTGCTCAAAGCGGAACAGCTCCGCATGAAGATCGATGCCGTGGCGGGCCAGCCGCTTCGAGAAGCGGGGACGGATGCCGGTGGCCTTGAACGTACCCTGCACCTTCCCGTCCTCGGTGACGGTCTTCTGCTCGAAGACGAAGATGTCCTGCGTGGTGATGACGCCGCTCTCCATGCCGGTGACCTCGGTGACCGCCAGCAGGCGGCGCGAGCCGTCGCTGAGGCGGTCGAGCTGGATCACGACGTCGAGCGCCCGCGCGATCATCTCGCGGATGTTCTTGTCAGAGAGGTTCGGCATTCCCATGCCGATCATCGTCTCGAACCGGGCCAGCGCGTCGCGGGTGGTGTTGGCGTGGACGGTGGCCAGCGAGCCCTCGTGGCCGGTGTTCATCGCCTGGAGCATGTCGATGGCCTCGGCGCCACGGATCTCGCCGAGGATGATGCGGTCGGGCCGCATGCGGAGCGTGTTTTTTACCAGCTCGCGCTGAGTGACCTCGCCGCGCCCTTCGAGGTTGGGCGGGCGCGTCTCCAGCCGGACGATGTGGCTCTGCTGGAGCTGCAGCTCTGCCGAGTCCTCGATGGTGATGATGCGCTCGCCGTCCGGGATGAAGCTGGACAGCACGTTGAGCATCGTCGTCTTTCCGGAGCCGGTGCCGCCGGAGATGATCATGTTCAGCTTGCTCTTGACGCAGCCGCGCAGCACGTCCATCACCTGCCGGGGGACGGCCTTGAACCGGATCAGATCCTCGTGGGTGATCGCCTTCGTGCCGAACTTCCGGATCGAGACGCTGGGCCCGTCGAGGGCGAGCGGCGGGATGATGGCGTTGAAGCGCGATCCGTCGCTGAGGCGCGCGTCGACCATCGGGCTCGTCTCGTCGATGCGCCGCCCGACCGCCGAGACGATGCGCTCGATCACCTGCATCAGGTGGCGGTTGTCCTGGAAGACGACGTCGCACTTCTCCAGCAGGCCGCGCCGCTCGATCCAGACGTTCTTCGGGCCGTTGATCAGGATGTCCGAGATGCTGTTGTCCTTCAGCAGCGGCTCCAGCGGCCCCAGCCCCAGGATCTCGTCGAGGATCTCCTCGACCAGCCGCTCGCGCTCCTGGCGGTTGAGCGGCAGCGACCGGGCCTCGATCTCGACGGCCAGCGTGTCGCGGAGCCGCTGCGCCAGCTCCTCGCGCGGGGTGGTGCTGACCTGCTCGAAGTCCAGCCCCTCCAGGATCTCGTTGTGGAGGCTGCGCTTGATGCGATCAAACTCCGCGCTGTCCGCGACGGCGACGCCGACCGGACCGCCCTTCTGGCGCTGCTGGACCCCTCGGACACGATCAATGAGTCGGGACGACATTCAAACTCCCCATTCACCCTCCCGGGTTCGTTCAGGATCGGAACAGCCAGCCCATCAGCCCGGCGGGCTTCTGCTCGACGCTGACCTCGCCGTCCGTGATCAACCCGACCATCCCCTCCACATCCCGCGTGATCTGGGCGCGCTTGTCCAGATCGCGCAACAGCTTCCCGTCGTTGACCGCCTTCAGCGCCAGCCGATCCTCCACGATCGTCACGTCCACCTTGCGCCGCAGGTTCTCCTCCAGCACCGACATCGTCAGCGTCGGGTGCTTGCGGTCGTAGCGGTTGAGCACAACATGGACGCGCTCCTTCTCGATCCCCATGCTCTCGATGAGCTGGAGGCGGCGCCAGGTGTTCTTCACGCCGGGGACGTCGTGGGTGGCGATGAGCATGATGTGGTCGGCCACCGTCACCGCCGTCATCGCCGCCTCGTCGATGCTGTTGCCGCAGTCCACCACGCAGTACTGGTAGGATCGCGCCACCGCCGTCACCAGCCGCATCACCGTCTCGCTGTTGATCTCCTCGCGGGAGGCCAATTCGACGGGCTGGGCGAGCACATGGATCTTGCTGGGGTGGACCGCCACATGCCCGGAGAGCATGCGCTCGTCGATCT
Organism: Alphaproteobacteria bacterium; assembly: GCA_040376255.1. Lineage (GTDB taxonomy): Bacteria > Myxococcota_A > UBA796 > UBA796 > SXON01 > JBEIQZ01. The sequence goes on along the minus strand of JBEIQZ010000007.1, from coordinate 21,582 downwards.
TGTGGAGGTTCCGCAGCAGGTCGTTGATGTTCTGCTGCGGCATCATGTCCAGAAAAGCCGCCGCGTCGCCCATCGAGAAGTCGAAGTCCAGCAGGCAGACCCGGTGGACCGGCGACAGCTCTCCGGCGAGGTTCACCGCCAGCAGCGTCGTGCCGACCCCGCCCTTGCTGCCCCAGAAGGCGATCACCTCGCCGCCGTCGTCCCCGTCCTCGCGGAAGGTCGCCTCGTGGAGCGCCTGGCGCAGCAATTCCGCGTCGTCGGGCAGCACCACAAACTCCCGGAAGCCCGCGCGCATCGCCGCCCGGAGCCGGTTGTTGTCGGCCTTGGAGGCGACCGCCACCATGACCATCCGGCCCTCCTGGTTGAGCGCGGTCCCGACGCGGATCGCCTCGTCGAAGTCCGCGTCGAAGCCGACGATGACCATCTGGGGACGGGTCTTGCGCCACGCCGCCAGCGCCTCCGCGTAGGGCGTCGCGTGCGCGGGGAGCGCGGCCTCGGTGCCGAGCGCCTCGCGGAGCTGCCCCATCGTCTTCGCTTCGACGCTGACCACGAGGACGCTCGCCGCGTTGGTGGAGATGCCTGCGTTGCGCATCGCTACCTCGCCAGCCCGTAGGCGCCGGTGGGCTGGGCGGTGCGGGTGGCGGGCCCGGCGGTGAGGCTGCCGAGCAGGAACAGGTCGAGGTCGCTCGGGTTGTAGTTCTCGGTGGTCCCCGGCGGCGGCGGCACGTCGGCGGCGGCCATCGGGCGGACCAGCGTGGGTGTGACGAAGATCATCAGCTCTGTCTCCTGACGGTCGTGCTGCACATAGCGGAACAGCGTGCCGATCAACGGGATGTCCCCGAGCAGCGGGATCTGAGAGCGCGTGGCGACGGTGTGCTCCGAGAGCAGCCCGGCCATCGCGAAGGTCATCCCGCTGCGGAGGCGCAGGTGGCTCTCGACCTCCCGCACCGTCAGCCCCGGCACCGACACGCCGACGAGCTGGATGCCGCTCGACGGATCGATGTCTGAGACGCCGACGCTCACCCGCATGTCCACCACATCGCCTGAGAGCACCGTCGGCACGAAGGCGACGCCGATGCCGTACTTCTTGTACTCGATAGAGATGAAGCCGTTGACCTGCCCGACCGGGATCGGGATCTCGCCGCCCGCGAGGAAGTTGGCCTCCTGCCCGGAGAGCGCCACCAGCGTCGGCTGAACCAGCGTCCGCGCGAGGCTGTTCTGCTCCAGCACCGACAGGAACGCCTGCAGGCTGGCCTGACTCATGCTGCCGGTCAGCGACAGCGTGTAGACGCCCGCCGGATCGACCGGCAGATCCATCTGCGGCGTCCACGCCGAGTTGCCCGCCCGCAGCGTCAGCAGCGCGCCCATCCCCAGCTCCCGCAGCGCGCTGCGGTTCACCTCGGCGAACACCACCTGCATCTGCACCTGGTTGTCGCCGCGCACCGTCATCAGGTTCACGAAGGTCGGATCGTAGATCCGCGCCACCGCCGCCACCCGCTCCAGCGTCTCCAGATCGTCCACCGCGCCCTCGACGACCAGCCGCTCCTGGATGGTGTAGACGCGCGGGCTGGAGGCGCCGCCTGTGGCCTCGATCCGGCGCCGGACCTCGAAGATCTGGCTGTTGCTCACGAGGATCTGGTAGGAGATCGGGTGGGCCTCGTCGCCCCGGAACCACACCCACAGATCCGTCTTGCCCACCGCGAGCGCCCGGATCTGGTACTGCCCCTCCTCCAGCAGCCGCAATTCCACAACATCGGGGTCGGAGATGAGGATGCGGGAGACCGGGCGGCTCTCCTGACGGATGACCGACTCCCCGACGCTCACCTCGATCACGCGATCGCGGGAGGTGGACTGAGTGCCGTTCGGGCCGGTCGGGATGCCGGAGGCGTCGGAGGGGGTGCCGGGGGCCGCCGGATCACCGGCCCACGCGACCGGACAGAGGCTGGCCCCGAGCAGGGCGCAGAGGAGGATACGCATCAGTGGGCCTCAATGAACTGTTCTGGGGACTGTTCTGGGATTACAGGGATCAACGGTTCTTGTTGTTGGACTTCTCAGAGGTCGTGCCGTCCGGCTGGAAGGTGACCTCAGTGGACTTGGAGCCCGATATCACCTGCGCCTTCGGCCCGGCAGGCGTCTCCACCGTCGGCGGCGGCGGCGCGGCGACCTCGCGGACCCGAACCTCAGGGGGGAGCACCGGCTCGCCGTTCCCGGTCACGCCGATGATCCGGGCGGCGGTGGTGACGCCCTGGTTCTCGATCTGGGTGAAGTCGGTGTCGGTGCGGAGCGTGACGTGCAATTCGCCCTGCGAGGAGGCGAGCGCGAGCTGCTCAGCCTCCTCAGGCAGCAATTCGAGCGTGATGGAGGGCCGCAGGTTGCGCTGCTGCTGCTGCGCCGGGGAGCGGGCGCTCTTGTCCTTCGGATCGACGGGCGGCGGGGGCTGAGAGGAGAGAGAGTTGCCGACCGCCAGCAGCTTGATCCCCTGGAGGATCGTCTTGGACACCCACTTGCCGCCGACCTCGTCCGGGTTCTCCGGGCGGATGGTGACGATGATGTCGACGTAGTTGCCCGGCTGGAGCAGCCCGGCCACCGCCGTCTCGGTGTCGGTCACCACCGTCAGCGCGCGCTTTCCCGGCGAGATGATCGCGTTCAGGCCCACGCCCGCGTCAGGCCGCGCCAGCCGCTCCTCGCGGATCATCTCGTTGGCGAGGATGCGCTCGCGGGGGGTGCGGCCCCGGATCTCGTCCATGCTCTTGAAGGTGTTCTCAGGCGGAACCATCAGCGGGTCGAGCTGCGTCACGATCACGTCCTGATCGGTGATCGGCACCCCCATGTACAGGTCATGGAGCGCCACCACCACCGAGATCCTCTCCTTGGGCTTGGCCGCCTCCTGCGCGAGCGCCTGGGAGCGATTGACCAGCGTAAGGACGAAATACCCGGCTCCCGCAGCGGCGATCAGGGTTCCTGCCAGGAAGAGCAGCGGCAACATGCGGTTGGGCGCAGACGGTCTCGTACCAGCCATACCTCACCTCCTGATCCACTTATAGCTCACCGCCGCCGGGGGCAACGCAATTCCAGCCCGATTCCTCGTTGCATCCTATCGGAGCGGCTGGAACAGACGCCTGGAACACCGGACGCCTGGAAGCCTGGGCGAAAACGAATAGAACCGGCTTGCGCCGGTTCTGCTTCGGGGACGGGTTCGCACCCGTCCCGGCTCGCGCGGGATCAGCGACCCCGGCGCGGTCCCGCGCGGCTCAGGAGCCGGTCGCGTTCTGGACGGTGTTGGCGACCTGATCGAACATGCTGCTGAGGCTGTCGCCGAGCAGGGTCAGGGCGGTGATGATGGCGACGGCGATCAGAGCGGCGATCAGGCCGTACTCAATTGCGGTGGCGCCGGACTCGTCGTTGAAGAAGCGGGTAAGCATTGTGGACTTCTGAGTGGTGGGTGAATCGGTCAACAGCGGACCCCGCTGTCGTGGGTGCCAGCCTAACCGGATGGGAAAACCGTGCAAGCCGGATGCAAGGTCGCTGCAACATTGCATCCAGTACTGCCTCTCCTGCTGCATTGAATCGCGACGCGGGCGCTGCGGGATCACCGATCCCTGCTGCATCGTCGCGGTTCAGCGCAGCGCCGCGCAGATCAGGAACCCGTCGCGTTCTGGACGGTGTTGGCGACCTGATCGAACATGCTGCTGAGGCTGTCGCCGAGCAGGGTCAGGGCGGTGATGATGGCGACGGCGATCAGGGCGGCGATCAGGCCGTACTCGATCGCGGTGGCGCCGGACTCGTCGTTGAAGAAGCGGGTGAGCATCGTGGACTCCGGGGAGAGGGGGTGTCGCTGTGCCTCTTCCTATACGGCAACTTGTCTCGAATCGTGAAATCTTTTTTCAGGATATCTCGCACCACCCCTGGTTCAGCCCGATCAACCTCCGTCCCTCCAGGAACGCCATGAAATTCTCTCCAAGCGCCTCTTGACGCCACGAGGGGATTGTATCTCCGTGAGAGAGCGCTATCAACGCCGATTCTGGCAGCAGGATCTCTGCTGAGATTCCGCGCTCCGCCTCCGCGATGCGCGCCGCCGCGCGGACGATCTCCACCCACACCTTCGGCTTCCCCCAGACCGGTCGCGGCGCCGGGCTGGTCGCGGAGAGCGCCGCGAACACTTCCTGACCCTCCCGGCGGAAGACTGCGCCCGGCATGCGCCGGTTCCGCCCCACCCCCTCCAGCGTGTTCGGCCGCCGCCGCGCCAATTCCAGCAGCAGCCCGTCGCTCAGGATCGACGGGCGCGACTGCCCGCGCTCCCCGGCCGCCCGATCCCGCCACACCGTCAGCCGCTGCAGCGCCGCCCGCCCCTCTGCGTCGAGCAGGTGCGCCCCCCCGATGAGCCGCCACAGATCCGCAGGCGACTCCTCAGCTTCCACAAATTCCTGCGTCGCCGCCGCCAGCACCCGGCCCAGCCCGCGCGCCTCCACCTCCCCCCGCATCACCTCTGCCAGCCGCCCCAGCACCCGCACGTCCTCGGCGGCGTAGTGGATCTGCTCCGGCGTCAGCGGGCGGCGCGACCAGTCCGAGAGGGTCTCCCCCTTTGACATCTCGATGCCCAGGTTCTTCCAGACGAGATCTCCGAGCCGCAGCGGGTAGCCCTGCCCCAGGCAGCCCGCCGCCACCTGGGTGTCGAAGGCGATGATCGGCTGCACCCCGGTCAGGCGGCGCAATATCTGGACGTCCACCTGCCCCGCATGCAGCAGCAGCGGCACCCGCGCCAGCACCCGCGCCAGCACCCGCAGGTCGAGCTGCGCCTGCAGATCGATCAGCAGGATCTCCTGCGGATCGCAGATCTGCAGCAGCATCGGGCGCGGGAGGTAGGTGTTCTCCGCGTGGAATTCGGTGTCCACCGCCAGCTCCCGCGCCCCCATCAGCGCCGGGATCACCGCCTCCAGCCCGTCCTGAGCGCGGATGAGCCGGACAGGGGTGTGCGCGGAGGGGTGTGCGGAGAGAGGGCCTGAGCGCCCGATGGAGGAGACGACGGGAGACACGGGAGCCGGATGCATCTGTCAGGAGATATACCCTGCGCAGCGGTGCCGCAAACCGCCCCCGAGGATCTCCGTGAATCTGCCCCGCCCGCTCCCCGCCCTGCTCCACCTGATCCTGCTCGCGCCGCTGATCCCCCCGGTGGCGGCGCGGCTCAGCGGGACGGAGATCCAGCTCACGCCCGACCCGCTCGCCCTGCTCGCGCTCCCGGTGATCCCGGCCGTCCCGCTGCTCTCCGCTCCCTTTTTTGCCGGTGCCGGAGGGTTCTTCGCGCAGGATCGCCTGCTGCCGCTCCCGCGCGCCCTGCTCCACCTGCTGCCGCCCGCGCTGCTGACGTTCTCCCTGAGCCGCCTCACCGGCGCCTCCGGCGATCCCCGCCTCCTGCTGCTCGCGCTGTCAGGCGCGCTCGCCCAGAGCGCGATGGTGCTCTCCGCCGACCTCGCCCCGCTGTCTGAACGCTACGGCCGCAGCAGCGCCGCCCTCATGCTCTCCCTGGCCGCCGGGGGCGCCGCCGCCGCGACCGCCGCCCTCACCGCCCAGCTCTCGCCCTCCTTCCTCCCCCTGATCCCCGCCCTCGGCGGCTGGATGGCCTGCCGCGCGCTCGCAGGCGCCCCCGCCCGCACAGACGCCCCCGCGCCGGACACAGATCACGGGCGCGCCTGGCTCGGGGGCGCGCTGGCCGCCCTCGGCGGGATCGCGGCGCTCGGGGCTGCGCTCTACCTTTGATGCGCCCCGCTGACCTGCGCCCCCCCGCCACCCTCGACTGGCGCGATCCCGCCCCCCTGCTCGCCCTGCTCCCCGTCCCGCCCGATCAGGCCGACGTGCTGGTCTGCGGCGGCGCCGGAGAGATCGCGCTCAGCCTGCTCGCCGCCGGGGCGCGCTCCGTCACCCTGCTGACCGACCCGGCCTCCCGCGCCGCCGCCGCGCTGAAGATCGCCGCCCTCCAGCGCCTCCCCCCCCAGAGCGTCCGCTCCTTCGTCGGCCTCGGCTACTTCGGGCGCCGGATCTGGTTCTACCACTTCCTCCGCGACGCCCTCCCCCCCGGCGCCCGCCAGTTCTGGGACGCCCGCGAGGAATTGCTGCGCCTCGGCATGCTCAACGCCGGATCGATGGAGCACCACATGGCGCGCTGGCGCGCCCTCGCCGCCCGCCTGATCGGCGCAGACAGCCTCAGCGCCCCGCTCAGCGCTGCCGCGCCCGGCCTCCGGCTGCGCGCGCTGCTCCGCCTGCCGCTGCCCGGCGCCCCGCCGCTGCTCGGCCACATGCTCGCCTGCCTGCCCGCCCGCCCGCCCGCAGGCCCGCCCCACTTCCTCCTCCCCTGGCTGCTCCTCGGGGCGTGGCCCGACCCGGACAGCCCGATCAGCAGCGCGCCGCTCTGGCTCACCGACGCAGGCCACCGCGCCCTCCAGCCGCTCCTGCCCCGGCTCCACCTCCCCGACAGCCCGCCTGACACGCCCTTCCACGCCGCCGATCTCGGCATCTCCCCCGATCCGGCGCAGATCGCGGCGATCCGGCGGCTCGCCCCCGGCGCGCCCCTGATCGGCTGGTGGCCCGGCCCGGCGCTCGGCGCGCCGGATCGGCGCGGGCCGCCGTCCTCCGTCTGGTTCGCTCACCCCCGGCGCTGCGATGATTGACCCGGCGGCTGACCCGGCGCCTGCGCGCGCGGCCCGCCCGCGCCGCCGCCCGGTGATCCGCGCGCTGGTGATGATCGGGCTGTCGATGTCGACGGCGCTGCTCGTCGGCGGCGGGCTGCTCTCAGCGATCCAGGGGCTTCGAGGCCGCCCGCCTCCAGATCTCCGCGCTCCCGCTGCGGCTGCTCCTCCCGGCGTGGCTGATCTGGTCGCTGACCGCGATCCCGCAGGGCTTCCGCTGGCACGCGCTGCTCCCGGCGGCCCCGGCGTCGGCTGAACATCCCGCCGCTCCGCCCGGCCCCTGGCGGCTCGCCCGCATCCTCACCTCGTCGAACCTGCTCAACCTCGCCCTCCCCGGCCCGCTCGGGGAGCTGGGCGCGGCCTGGTACCTCCAGCGCCGCCACGGCGTCCCGCTCGCCCTCGGTCTGGCCTCCTCGATCTGCGGGCGGCTCCTCGCGCTGCTGGTGTTCGCGGCGGTCTCGGTGCTGCTCTGGCCGGTGCTGGCGGTGCCGCCCGGGACCGCGCGCTGGCTCCGGCCCGCGCTGCTCGTCCTGCTGATCGGCGTCAGCCCCCTGCTGCCCCTGCTCTCCGCGCCGGAACAATCCCGCCAGTGGCTCCAGCGGCAGGGCGGGCGCATCAGCGGGCTGCCGTACCTCGGGCGCATGGTGCCGCGCATGATCCGGTGGCTCGCCGTCGTCACCCGGCTCGGCGCCCTGCCGCCCGGCAGGTGGCTGCGCGCGGCGGGCTGGTCGCTGCTCAACACCGGGCTGCTCGGCGCCTCCGGCTGGCTCTGCTTCCGCGCCGCCGGGGTCCCCGCCACCCTCCCCGGCGCCCTGTTCATCCAGAGCTTCACCGCCCTCGTCAGCGTCCTCGCCGTCGTCCTGCCCGCCGGGCTCGGCGCCGTCGATGCCGCCTTCGCCGCCGCCTTCCCCGCCGCCCTCCCCGCCGGGACGCCCGCCGATCTCTCCCAGGCCGTCCTCGTCGCCCTCACCGTCCGGCTCGTCCAGATCGGGACGCTGCTCTGCGGGCTGCCCTTCCTGCCCTGGCTGCTCGCGGATCTGCCTGCTGGCGCCGATCCAGAGGCTGCGGCGCGGCTGCGGGCGGAATTGGAAGGGAAGTAGCGAAGTACGGCTATATCCTCAACGGAAGCGCGGGTTGCGGCCTGCATGCCTCGCATGCAGACTCAGCAGAGGCAGGTTGCAGTCTGCATGCGAGGCATGCTGACGCTGCAGCGGCAGGTTGCAGTCTGTATGCCTCGCATGCAGACTCAGCAGAGGTGGGTTGCAGTCTGCATGCGAGGCATGCTGACGCAGCAGAGGCGGGTTGCAATCTGCATGCGGTGAATAGCTTGGCAGCCTTCAGGAGCCCCGCATGTCCGCCCTCCCCCGCCAGCCCGCGATCTTCCTCCCCCACGGCGGCGGCCCCTGGCCCTTCGTGGAGATGGGCCTCGACCGCACCGAGGTCGCCGATCTGACCGGCTACCTCCAGTCCATCGCCCGCCTGCCGCCGCCCCGCGCGGTGGTGGTGATCTCGGCCCACTGGGAGGCGCCCGCCCCCACGGTGATGACCGCCGCGAAGCCGCCGCTGTACTTTGACTACTACGGCTTCCCCGAAGCTTCTTATCGGCTGACCTGGCCCGCCCCCGGCGCCCCCGATGTCGCGGCGCGCGTCCTCGACGCCCTCGCCGCCGCAGGCATCCCCGGCGGCACCGACGCCGCGCGCGGCTTCGATCACGGGACGTTCGTGCCGCTGAAGCTGATCTGGCCCGGCGCGGAGATCCCCACCATCCAGCTCTCGCTCGTGGAGGGCCTCGACCCCGCCCGCCACCTCGCCATCGGGCGCGCCCTCGCCCCGCTGCGCGATGAGGGCGTGCTGCTCCTCGGCAGCGGCATGACCTTCCACAACCTCCGCGCCTTCCGCGACCCGCGCTCCCCCGCCGTCTCCGAGACCTTCGACGCCTGGCTCCGCGACGCCGCCACCGACGCGCCCGCCGCCCGCGATCAGCGGCTCACCGGCTGGGCCGCCGCGCCCGCCGCCCGCCTCTCCCACCCCCGCGAGGAGCACCTGATCCCGCTGATGGTCATCGCCGGGGCCGCCGGGGCCGACCGGGGCCGGGTGGCGTGGAACGGGACGTTCATGGGGCTGCGGCTGTCGGCCTATCAGTACGGCTGATCGATCCGCTCCCACCCGGCGTCCGTCCACGGCATCACCGAGAGCCGCGACTGCCGGCAGATCGCCTCCTGCGACCAGACGGGATCGCGCCGCATGACTGAGAGCGGGATCGGGCGCGACAGGGCGCGCACCGGGGCGAGGTCGACGCAGATCCAGGGGTGTCCGGGGGTGGCGCAGGTCGCGTCCGGGTAGGCGGCGCGGGCGACGCGGGCGACGCCGACGATCTCACAGGCGTGGGAGTGGTAGAACAGCACCTCGTCCCCGACCGCCATCGCGGCGAGGCTGGCGCGGGCCTGGTGGTTGCGGACGCCGGTCCAGGCGGTGACGCCGTCGCGCAGCAGGTCGTCCCAGCTGTAGACGTCGGGTTCAGACTTGACGAGCCAGCGGGCCATCAGGGAGCCTCCTTCGCGGGGAGGAGCCAGACGGCCACGCGCCCGTCGTCGTGGGTGGGGGGGCCGAGGCAGCGCAGGGCGGTAGCGGGCTCGCGGAAGGCATGTTCGCGGCGGAGGATGACGGCGCGGAAGCCGGGGGCGGCGAGGTCGGGGCAGGCGGCCTCCGCGCCCGGCGCGGTGACGCCCTGGAGCGCGGCCTCCAGCGGCCAGACGGCGCCGTCGACGCGGCCGGAGGGGGTGGAGGCGATGACCTGCCGGTGGTGGAGCTGGTACCAGAGCGCGATGCCCGAGGCGCCGCCCCCGGCGGGGAGATCCAGCACCGGCCCGTCGTGGATCTGGAGGATCGGGGCCGGCACGCGGACGGAGGCGAGGGCGAGCGGGACGGCGGCCGTCGAGCCCTTCCAGCCCTCCCCGAGCATCGCCACCCCGGCGAGGACGGCGCAGGTCGCGGCGGTGGCGGGCGGCAGGGCGCGCAGGACCGGGTCGAGGGCGCGGAGGGCGAGCAGGGGGATCAGCGCGAGCAGCCAGGCGGGGTCGACCGGCAGGCTGAGCGGCGGGGGCAGCGCGGCGGCGACGAAGATCAGCGCGGCGAGGATCGCCCGGTCGCGCGCGAGGCCGCCCGTCCACGCGGCGATGAGCAGCAGGATCGGCGGCAGGAAGCCGAGGAAGATTGTGGGGATCGTCGTCTGGATCGGCTCCAGCGGCGCGCGACCGAACCAGGTGGCCTCCGGCGCGGGCGCGGTCGGCAGCCCGGCCAGCAGCGCCCCCGGCAGCAGCGCCAGCAGCGACGCGCCGACCTGCCAGAGCGCGGCGATCACGCGCGGGCTCAGGCGGGCGATCACGCGCGGGCTCAGGCGGGCCTGGAGCGCCGCAGGAAGCGCGATCCCCGCATCAGCCGATCCCGGCGCATGGCCGCGCGCCGCCTCCGCGATCCAGATCGCGCCCATCAGAAGCGCCGCCGGGAGATGCCCCGGCGCGACGACGCCCCCCGCGAGCCCCAGCGGCACCGACCACGCGGGCGGCAGCCAGGGCAGCAGCGCCACCCAGCCGCCGAGCGCCTCCGGATCGGCCACGGTCAGCCCCGCGAGCGCCGCCGGGGTCGCGGTGAGCAGCGCGACGCACCCGGATCGGAGCCAGCCGTCCAGCCCCGCCGTCGCGCGCCACGCGACGAGCCAGCAGAGCGCGCCCATCCCGATCAGGTAGATCTCCCAGGACAGCGCCGCCCCGGACGCTGCGGTGAGCGGCGCCAGCAGCCAGGATCGCAGCGGCACGTCCGCCTCTGCCACGCCGGGAAAACCGGTGGCGGGCAGCGACTCCACCGCCCCCTGGAGGCGGTACAGGGCGGCGTAGATCGACCCGTTCTGCATCCCCGTCACCTGCTCGCGCGCCAGCAACCCCGGCGCCAGCAGCCAGATCAGCGGCAGCGCCCCGATCCCGGCGTGGATCCACGGTGCGGCGCGGCGCGGGTTCACTGGAGCGCGTCCGGCGGGCGCAGCACCGCGTCGATCTGCAGCGACAGCTCTGTGGTGTCCAGCCCGGCGTCGCGCATCTTCTGGAACAGCTGCCGGCTGGCCAGCAGGTAGGGCTCAGCCTGAGAGAGGGTGGAGCCCTTCGGCGGGATGGTGCGGGCGTGGGCCTCGATCTCGGGGGCGATGGCGCGGGTCTTTGCCAATTGCGCGTTCTGCGCCTGGTAGAGCGCCGCCCCCCACAGGCCCGGCGCGTTCCGCAGGTGACCGGCCAGCCGCCCCTCGGTCGCGGTGGGGAGCGGGGGTTTGTTGAGGGTGGAGGCGGGATCGGCGGAGGGGTCGCCGGGAGCGGCGGGCGGCGTGCCGGGGGTGCCGGGCGCGCCGGGGATCATGCCGGGCTGCATACCGGGCTGCATCCCGGGGATCATGCCGGGCTGCATACCGGGCTGCATGCCGGGCTGCATGCCGGGAACCATGCCCGGAACCATCCCCGGGACCATCCCCGGGATCACGCCGGGGATCTCCTGGCCGGGATCGCCGTTCCCGGCAGCGGAGCCGCCGGTGGTGGCGGGGGGCAGGTAGTAGACGAGGATCGCCCCGGTGAGCATCCCGGCGAGGAAGGTGGAGGCGCTCCGGATGAGGGGGTCGGCGGGCGGGCTGGCGGGCGCGCTGGCGGGCGGACTGGCGGGTTCCGGGGGCTGGGCCATGGGCGTGTCTATCCGGTCAGCGGTGGTTCAGGCGGTCGAGGGCGATCTGGAGATCCCCGTGGAGCGGGGCGCGGGCGCTCCCGGCGCGGCTGACATGGAGGAAGGGCCGCTGGAGCAGCGCCTTGTCCTCGAAGAAGGCGCGGGTGCGGGCGTCCTCCCCGGCGAGGGGGTGGCCCCGGTCGCGGAGGCTGCGGAGCAGCGGCGGGAGCGTGGCGGGCGGCGACAGCGAGATCTTCAGCAGGGAGTGTCCGGCGGGGCGGCTGACGCGCTCCCAGGAGGCGCCGTTGGTCTGGCCGGAGGAGCCGGTGTCCCCGATCAGCAGCGCCAGCACCTCTGCCGGGGTGCCGACCGCGCCGGAGGTGTTTGCGGCGTCGGGGCCGGTGGCCTCCCCGCCGGGGACGGGCCAGCGCTGCAGCGGGGGGGCGCGCCTGAGGCGCACGACGGTCTCCACCTCCGGGGTCTGGGGGAACAGATCGATGGCCCGGATCGCGTCGGCCTGCATCCCGGCGGCGGCGAGGGTGTCGAGGTCGCGGGCGAGGGACTCGGGGCTGCAGGAGACATAGATGGCGGTCGCGGCCAGCTCAGGGAGGCGGCGCAGCAGGCGGGGATCGCTGCCCCGGCGGGCGGGGTTGAGGAGGGCGAGATCGAAGCCGGAGGCGCTGGACGCCCCGGCGCGGGCCGGAGCGGCGGCGGGGGTGATGTCCTCCGCGGGGCCCTCGATGACGCGCATCCCGGCCGGCGCGACGGCGCGCGCGCCCCGGCAGGCCGCTGCGTCCTCCTCGACCATCACCACGGAGGCGCCCGCCTGCGCGAACATCACCGAGTAGGCGCCCACGCCGCCGTAGAGGTCGAGGACTGAGCCGGTGAACCCGCCGGGCTGTCCGGCTTTTGTTCCGGCGTCTGTCCCGGCGCCTGTCCCGGCCAGCTCGCGGAGCAGCGCGTGGATCTGCGCGGCGTTGCGCGGGTCGACCTGGAAGAAGGCGCCGGGGTGGATGCGGTAGCGGGCGGCGCCGATGCCCTCCCCGATCCACTCGCGCCCGGCCATCACGCGCGGGGCGTCGCCCTTGACGCGGCGGCGCTCCGGGTCGGCCACGCTGACGGCGACCGAGGCGAGCGCGGGCAGCTTCGCGAGCAGCTTGCCGAGCGCCTTCTCCCCGCCCGGCAGCCGCCCCTGGCTGCATGCGAACACCGCCTGCAGCTCGCCGGTGGCGGCGCTCTGGCGCAGATCGAGCGAGTGGATGCCGTGCTTGCCCGCCATCCACTCCCGGATCGTGCCGAGGCCCGCGCGCAGCTTCTCTGACAGCACCGGGCAGTCCGGCGTGTCGAGGACGTGGCCGGTGCGCGGGTCGGCCAGCCCCACGCGGGCGTCCTTGTCCCGGATGTGGACGTGGAGCTTCATCCGGTGGCGGTAGGCGTCGGTGTGGAGCGCCGGGAGGACGGGGGGCGCCTTCAGCCTCAGGTGCGGGAAGAGGTCGAACGCGCGCTGGAGGCGCTCCTGCTTCTGGCGGAGCTGCTCAGGGTAGGGGTGGCTGAGCAGCGGGCAGCCGGGGCAGGTCGGGTGATAGGAGCACTTCATTGCACTTTCGGGAGGGCCTGCGGGATAACCTGCGGGGCCTCCGGGCGGGGGGGCGGATCGGAGCGGGCGGCCCGCCGGTCGAAGGCGTCGCGCTGCTCCAGGAAGAACCGGTACTGGCTGCCGTACTGGATCACCTGCCCGGCCCGGTCGGAGGCGCCGTGGCCCTGATCGGGCATCAGGATCAGCGAGGCGGGGGCGCGGGCGCGGTAGGCGTCGTACATCTGGAGCGCCTCGCCCACCGGCACGCGCGGGTCGTTGACCCCCTGGATCAGCAGCAGCGGATCGCGGGCCTGCCCGACCCAGTGCATCGGGGAGAGCTGCCGGATGGCGTCGGGGATCAGCGCCGGATCGCCGTACTCGTTGATGCGGAGCAGGCGCCGGTAGGGCGCGGTGTTCCTGAGGAAGCTCTCCAGGTCGGAGATGCCGACGGTGGAGATCCCGGCGTCGTAGGCCCCGGCGAAGCGGGTCATCGCCATCATCGCGGTGTAGCCGCCGTAGCTCGACCCCATGACGCCGATGAACGGCGCGGCGCCGCCGACCTGCCACTCCTTGCGGATGAAGGTGGCGAGATCCTCAATGTCGGTGATCACGGAGAGCCGCCCCGCCCCGTCGTCGGCGTGGCTCCAGTCGCGACCGTAGCCGGTGCTGCCGCGCACGTTCGGCAGCACCACGACAAAACCCGCGTCCAGCCACATCTGGAAGATCGGCGAGAAGCGCGGGCGGGACTGGCCCTCGGGGCCGCCGTGGAAGATCGCGATCACCGGGCAGGGCCGGGCGGCGGGCGCGGCGGCAGACCCGGCGGGCGCGGCGGCAGACCCGGGCGCGCACCCGGCGGGTCTGCGGACGATCATCGGGATGGGCGTGCCGTCGCGGGCCGGGTAGTGCCCGACGGCGGCGGGCGGGACGCGGCTGATGTCGAACTCCGGCACCGACCCGGTCAGCCACGGCTCCAGCCGCCGCCGCTTCCAGTCCCAGACGCCGAGCGACATCGGGCGATCCGACGACTCGTGCAGCACCAGGGTCCGGCGCCCGTCGCGGGAGGTGCTGCCCCAGTAGACGGTGTCCCCCTGGGGGAACCCCGGCAGCGGGAGCGGCGCGAGCGTGCGGGCGTCGAGGGCGCGGGGCCGCAGGTAGCCGCCCTCGTTGACGGTGATCAGCAGGCGGCTCCCCTGCTCGTCCTGCATGTAGCCCTCCACGTCCTGCGGACCGTCATAGACCGGGGTGAAGTCCGATCCCGGCGTCCAGCGGTACAGCGAGTGGAAGCCGCTCCGGGTGTCGGTCCGCACCAGGAACCCGGGCGATCCGCCGGGCGCAGTCCCGCCGCGCGCGTCGGAATGCGCGTCGAAGGAGACCGCCCAGTCTCCCGGCGACTCCTTGCCCATCAGCGATGTCAGCGGCCCCGGCTGTCCGTCCGCCCCCGGCAGCAGGTACCACTCGCTCCACAGGCTGCCCCGCTCCAATTCCAGCAGCAGCGATCCCTCCCGCTCCGCGCCCGCCGCCCACAGCCCCGGCGGCAGCGGCAGCCGCGCTGATGTGCCTGCCTGCAGATCGTACCGGTAGACCGCGTAGCTGTCGGGGGTGACGTCGCTGGCGCTGTAGTAGAGGAAGCGCCCGTCCCTGCTCAGGCTGTGCGGGCGCACCTGGACCCCCTCCTGCGCGCGGATCGTTCGCGCCTGCCCGCCGCCGATGGGCATCCGGTACAGCCCCGGATACTCCCGGCCGCCCCGATCCCGCGTGAAGAAGATCTCCTGTCCGTCCCGGCTCAGCCCGAACAGCCGCGCGTTCGCCTTGCCCGCCGTGAGCTGGACAGGGAACCGCCCCGGCCCGTCCAGCCGCCACAATTGCGTGCTGCCCGTCACCGACCACTCCACGATCATCGCCCCGTCGTCGGTGAGCGCGCCGCCCTGGATGGCGCGCACGTCCAGCAATTGCTGGATCTGCTCCTCGATCGCTGTCGGCAGCGCCGGCGGAGCGAACTGCGCCAGGATCTCAGGCCCGACGCTCCCCGCGCCGAACCCTTCGTAGCCCGCCCCCTGCGCGGCGGTGGAGGCCGCCGGCAGCAGCGCCAGCGTCAGCGTCAGGAGCGTGCCGACGAGCAGCACACACCGCAGTTTCCATCCGAGCATCTCCACTCCTGAGCGGTACGGGCAGGCGCGCAGGCGCCGCTCAACGCTGCGCCCTTGAGGCTACCACAGATGGACGCCGCAGCGGCGCGTGAAGACGGAACACATGCCAGTGCGTAGAATTTTTCGCAGCGAATCTACGCTTGTCGTGAAGATGGAAGCGTGGTAGACGCTATCCGTCAACACCTCTGGAGGCGTGTATGTCCGGTACTGACAAGCGTGTGGCGACCCTCGATGAGATCTACCACACCAGCCCGATCACGGTCGTGGACGCGCTGCGCCGGGTGAGCTGGATGACGACTGAGGGCTACACGTTCATGGACAGCGCGGGGAACAAGACCTTCCGCTGCTTCCGCGATCTGTGTCGGCTCGCTGAGGAGCGCGGCCAGCGGCTCCTGTCTATGGGGCTGGTGCGCGGGGATCGGGTGGCGATGGTGCTGTCGCAGCCTGAGGACTTCGTGTTGACCTACCTCGGCGCGCTGATGGCGGGGCTGGTGGCGGTGCCGATGTTCCCGCCGCTGTCGTTCGGGCGGCTCGATGCCTACATGGACAGCGCGCTGAACATCCTGAACGTGGCGGGCGCGAAGCTGCTGGTGACGGACAAGCAGCTCTCCAGCGTGCTGTGGCAGATGATCAGCCGCGCGGCGACGCTGAAGGACATCATCACGGCGGAGAAGCTGGACACGCACCCGCTCAGCGGCGTCCCGCTGCCTGAGATCGCGCCGCAGGACATCGCCTTCCTGCAGTTCACCTCCGGCTCGACCTCGGCGCCCAAGGGCGTGACGGTCACGCATGCGAACCTCGTGGCGAATTGCTGGGCCATCGCGACGGAGGGCGTCGACCTCACCTCCGGGCGCGACCGGGTGCTGTCGTGGCTGCCGCTGTACCACGACATGGGGCTGATCGGTTTTGTGATCACGCCGATGTTCCGGGGCGTGTCCTCGTTCTTCATCCCGACGATGAGCTTTGTGAAGCGCCCGAACATCTGGATGCAGCAGATGCACGAGACGCGCAGCACGGTCAGCTTCGGCCCCAACTTCGCTTTTGCGCTCGCGGCGAAGCGCGCCACCGACGAGGATCTGGCGCGCTGGGATCTGTCCTGCGTCCGCACCATCGGCTGCGGCGCCGAGCCCATCCACCCCGGCGTCATGCAGGAGTTCCAGGATCGCATGTCGCGGGCCGGGATGCGGCCTGCGGCGGTGATGCCCTCCTACGGGATGGCGGAGGCCACGCTGGCGATGAGCTTCCATAAGTGGGGGACTGAGATCGAGGTCGCGACCTTCGACGCCGAGCGGTTCCGCGCTGGCGGCGAGGTCCACCCGCCGGTGGACGACACGCTCACGCTGTCCTTCGTCTCCTGCGGCAAGCCGTTCAGCGGCCACGCCTTCCGCGCGGTCGGCGGCGACGGGCAGGTGCAGCCGGAGGGCGTCGAGGGCGAATTGCAGTTCAGCGGCCCCTCGGTCACCCCCGGCTACTGGGAGAACCCCGATGCCACCGCCGCCGCCTTCGACGACGGCTGGCTGAAGACCGGCGACCTCGGCTTCATCTGGCAGGGCAACATCTTCATCACCGGGCGCTGCAAGGATCTCATCATCCTCAACGGGCGCAACCACCACCCCCAGACCATCGAGTGGTCGGTGGCCGAGGTCGAGGGCGTCCGCAAGGGCAACGTCGTCGCCTTCTCGCGCCCCGGCAAGGACTCCGAGGAATTGGTGCTGGCCTGCGAGGTCAAGGACAACCCCTCCCCCGATCTTGTCGAGATGATCAAGAAGTCGGTCTCCGACCAGCTCTCGCTGCGGGTGGTCGATGTCATCCTGCTGAAGGTCGGGCAATTGCCCAAGACCTCCTCCGGCAAGCTCCAGCGCCGCAAGACCCGCGAGCAGTACCTCGCCGGGACGCTCGGCGGCGAGGGCGTCCGCACCCTCGGCAGCAGCGGCGAGACGCTCAACGTCGCCAAGCACGTCGGGCGCTCGCTGATCGGGCGGGTGTCGCACTTCGCGGGCGGGCTGTTCGGGGCGAAGCAGGGATAAGGCAGGGGCAGCGGCGTAACGCAGAGCGTCCAGCTATATTCCCTGTTGATTCTGCTGGAGACCGGGATGCTGGCTACCATACGCAGCGAAGATATTGTGCGTCTGCTTGCGATGCTCCTGCACACCAAGCCGTACCCGCACGGGCAGGCTCTCTATCCGTGGATGCGGCGGGAGACGCCGGAGGGCGTATCGTCCGCTCATCTGCTCGGCGATCAGCCAAAATGGCGGACTTCTTTGCGTCGCGCAGAGGCGGCAGGGCTGTACAGCAGCTTCATCCAGCAGGTCAACAGACAGAACCTCCTGGATTTTCTGCTCCACGGCGTCCGCTATGCCTTCCCGAACCGGTACGCTTCCAGGCCCGACACCTTCGGCGTCCCCACCTCCGGATCATCGTCCGCCATGAGCCAATATTTCATCCCCTCTGGCCCCAGGGTCGTCTGGCCGGTACAGGGGGGGCCGATCTATGGGCGCCCGCTCTCTCCGCTGATCGACAACGCAGCGGAGATAATGGAGGCGATCCCTGAGCTGTACCGGCTGCTGAGCTGGATCGACGCGATCCGGATCGGCTCTGCCCGCGAGCGGGAGATCGCGTCGGATCTTCTGAGGCGGGAGCTTCAACAGTGACTGCAGACACCGCCATTCTGGAGGAGGTGGTCGAACATCTGTACGACCTCGACCTCATCTACATCGGCGGGGCTGTTCTGCCGCTCTACCTGCCTGCGATCCCTCCAGATGAGATCCGGGTCACAAGTGATGTAGATTGTATCAAGTGCGTCAGCCGGTTTGAATATCAAGAACTCGGCGGCCTCCTGGAAGCGAGGGGCTTCACCCAGGCAAACCACCGCGAAGGCGATCCGATCTGCCGCTGGCGCAGACAACACCTGATCGCAGATGTGATGCCGACAGACGAGCGCATCCTCGGCTTCGGTAACCGGTGGTATGCCGAAGGCAGCCTCCACACACAGACGTTCTGCCTGCCCTCAGGGCGCTCCATCCGGAGCTTCACCCCAGCGTACTACCTCGCTGCCAAGGTGGAGGCGTTTTGGGGACGCGGGCAACAGGACATCTTGAACAGCCACGACTTTGAAGACATCATCTCTCTGATAGATGGATGTAGCGGACTGGAACTCAATATTCAGCAATCATCATCATTTATACAAGAATACTTTATATATTTTTTTCAAAATTTACTGATGCGTTCTGATTTTCTGCAAATTATAGAAGGCCATACACCGAGACGCAATCTCAAACGACGAATGCGCAACATTATAGAATGGATTTGGCGGAATGCGGGAAATAAAGCAAATCTTCCATTTTCAATTTAAACATAAATAAAATCTGGAGCATTTATGTTTTTACTATTACTATCCTGCACCTCCGGCAAAGACTCCGGCGCGGGCGCCGGGAGCGACAGCGGGGCCGATCTCCAGGAGGTCGCGATCTCCTTCCGGGGCGCGGCGGGCGAGGCGGACTTCGCCTGCGGCTCCCCGATCAGCGGGCTGGGGCTCAGCGGCGCGACCTGGACGCCGCTCGACTTCCGGCTCTACGTCCACGACCTCCGGCTGCTAACGGCGGAGGGCGCGGAGGCGCCGGTGCGGCTGACGGCGGACGGGGTGTGGCAGACGGAGGCGGTGGCGCTGCTGGACTTCGAGGACGGGAGCGCGGACTGCGGGAACGGGACGGCGCCGGTGAACGCGCAGGTGATCGGCGCGGTCGCGCCCGGGACCTACACCGGGCTGGCGTTCACGCTCGGCGTGCCGTTCGATCTCAACCACGCCGATCAGGCGACGGCGCCCTCGCCGCTGAACCTGTCGACGCTGTTCTGGGGCTGGCAGGCGGGCTACAAGTTCGCGCGGATCGACGGGCGCAGCGGCGGCATCCCGGACGGGGCGCTCGTCCACCTCGGCAGCACGGGCTGTGAGGCAGACGCGGACGGGACGGTGACCGGCTGCAGCCGCCCGAACCGCGCAGAGATCCGGTTCGACGTTTTTGATGCGGCGACGCAGCGGATCGCGGTGGACATCGCAGCGCTGTTCGCCGGGGTCGATCTGGATCAGGACGGCGGCGGGGCGGCGCTCTGCATGTCGGACATCAGCGATCCGGAGTGCGGGCCGATGTTCGCGGCGCTCGGGCTGGGCGCGGACGGGCAGCCGGGCGGCGCGCAGGCGTTTTTCCGTATAGAGTAGCGGCGATGCTGTCTCTGCTGCTCGCCTCCCACCTCGCCTGCACGACAGACAAGACCCCGGCGGACACCGGCGGCTGGGAGTGGTCGCTGCCGCCGGGCTTCCCTGAGCCGTGGGTGCCGGAGGACAACCCGATGAACGCGGCGAAGGTGGCGCTCGGCCGCTCGCTGTTCTACGACGTCCGGCTGTCGGGCAACCAGACCCAGTCCTGCGGCTCCTGCCACATGCAGGAGCTGAGCTTCACCGACGGGCTGGCCCACGCCGAGGGCTCGACCGGCGCGATCCACCGGCGCAGCGCGATGGCGCTCGCGAACATCGGCTATGCGTCGGGGCTGACCTGGGCCAGCAATTCGGTGCGGCTGCTGGAGGATCAGGCGATGCTCCCCATGTTCGGGGAGGACCCTGTAGAATTGGGGCTGGCGGGGCTGGAGGCGGAGGTGGCGGCGCGCTTCCAGGGCGACCTGGCGGCGGCGGATCAGTTCGCGGCGGCGTTCCCGGAGGCGGCGGAGCGCGGGGAGGATCCGGTCGACGCCGGGGTGATCTTCGGCAACATCGTGAAGGCCATCGCCGCGTTCGAGCGCACGATGATCTCAGGCGACGCCCCCTATGACCGGTTCTGGTACCAGGATCAGCCCGACGCCCTCAGCGCTGAGGCCCGGCGCGGCATGGCGCTGTTCAACTCCGAGGATCTGGAGTGCTTCCACTGCCACGGCGGCGTGATGTTCTCCGACTCCAGCCGCTACGCAGACAGCGCCTTCGTTGAATTGGCGTTCCACAACACCGGCCTCTACAACACAGACGGCGCGGGCGCCTTCCCGGCGCGCGATCAGGGCATGATCGAGCTGACCGGCCTCGCCGCCGACATGGGCCGCTTCCGCGCCCCCTCCCTCCGCAACATCGCCCGCACCGCCCCCTACATGCACGACGGCAGCGTCCCCACCCTCGACGCCGTCATCGACCACTACGCAGCCGGGGGTCGCACCATCGCAGACGGCCCCGACGCCGGGATCGGCAGCGACAGCCCGCTCCGCAGCGAGTTTGTCAAAGGCTTCACCCTCACCGCTGAAGATCGCGCCGACCTGCTCGCCTTCCTGGAGAGCCTCACCGACGAGACTTTCCTCAGCGATCCTGCGCTCTCTGACCCGTTCCAGGAGTCCCCCTGATGCGCCCCGCCATCCTCCCCGCTCTCGGCCTGCTCTCCCTCACGGTCTTCTCCGGCTGCACCTCCGGCAAGGACAGCGGCGATGAGGCGGAGGAGACAGCGGCAGCCCCCGCCATCACCCTCCTCGACCCCCTCGACGGCGACACCGTCCCGGCGGGGGAGGTCGGCCTCTCGTTCATCGTCGAGAATTTCACCCTCATCGACCCCGCCAAGCACAACGAGGGGACGCCCGAGGGCTACATCTCAGTCACCGTGGACGGGGCGGAGGCGCTGCAGACCGCCAGCACGCAGGTGACGGTGACGCTGACTGCAGGCGCGCACACCGTCGGCGGGGCGCTGTACTACGCGGACGGGGACGGGGCGGGGGCGGAGACGGAGATCGGGCTGACGGTGGAGTGAGGGACGGCACACAGGTTGAGCGGGCGGGATGCTGGAAGCGAAGCAGACCCCCGTGCGGACGCCGTACGATATTTTAGCGAAGCTGCTGCTGCGGGAGCTGCTGGAGCCAGTGGGGACGGTGGAATTAGAGGCGGAGATGGCCGCGACGCCGCGCCGCGTCGACCTGCTGTTCAGCCGCACCGCTGTCGGTCATCTGCCGCCCCTCTTTGATGCGCTGTTCCCGGAGGCGCTCAACATCGTCGAGTTCTTCCATCAGGCGCCGGGCCGGGAAGAATTGTTGAGCGCGACGCTGAAGCAATTGCTGGTGCGGGACACGCGGGACGCCGAGGCGATGCTGGTGCTGCTGTGCGCCGGGAAGCCGGAGACGCTGCTGAAAGAGACGGAGGCGAAGCACCGGGCAGGAGCCATGACCGGGTTGTACGACCTCGCGCCGCACCACCGGACAGTGCTGGTGGTGATTTCGGAATTGCCGGGGACGCTGGAGACGCTGATGCTGCGGCTGATGGGGGCGGGGAAGACGCTGAAGCGGGCGATACGGGACGTGAAGGCGCTCCACCCCGAACACCCGTTGCGCGTGCGGGCGGAGCGGGCGCTCGTTGCCCTCCGCCTCGATCCGGATTATTCTTCCTCAGAGGCGATGAAAGGCATGCTTCACAACTACAAGGAACTCTATCAGGACTGGGAGAACAAGACCCGCGAAGAGGGCCGTCAGG